>JAJBUB010000081.1 GCA_020860575.1 Clostridiales bacterium
TACTACGGCGTCCGGGCCTATAAGGGCAGCTCCTACAGCAGCTATGTCACCAGCATGACCATCGTCCGGCTGGCGACCCCCACCCTCTCCAGTGTGGCCAGCAACGCCAGTGGGAAGATGACGGTGAAGTGGACGGCGGTCAGCGGCGTCACCGGCTATCTGGTCCAGTACTCCACCTCCAGCAGCTTCTCCAGCTGCACCACGGTGAAGGTGACCGGCGCGACCAGCACCGGCAAGACCATCACCGGTCTGACCGCTGGGACCACCTACTATGTGCGAATCCGGACCTACAAGACCGTCTCCGGCACGAACTACTACTCCGGCTGGAGCAGAAAAAAGAGCGTAGCGATCTCCTGATCGCCTGCGCACACAGCAAAAAAGCACCCCCTCCCGCAGCTGCGGGAGGGGGTGTTCGTCTATGGCGTCTGTGCGGGGCGGGCTTACCCCTTCACCAGCCAGCCGGCCACCCGGTTCAGCTCACCCGCGCCCACGGTGAGCACCAGGTCCCCCGGCTGGGCCAGAGAGCGGAGGGCCTGCTCCGTCTCCTCCAGCGTGGCGCAGTAAATGGCCCCGGGGATGCGCTCTGCCAGGTCCCGGGAGGAGATGCCGGTGGTGTTGGTCTCCCGGGCGGGGAAAATTTCCATCAGCACCGTCCGGTCCGGCCGGGACAGCTCCTCCACGAAGCCGTCGAAAAAGGCCTCCGTCCGGGAGTAGGTGTGGGGCTGGAAGGCGCAGAGGATGCGATTGTGGGGCAGGGTCTCCGCCATGGAGAACAGGGTGTGCAGCTCCCCGGGGTGGTGGGCGTAGTCGTCGTATACCTTTGCCCCGTTCACCTCGCCCCGGTACTCGAACCGGCGCTCCGCTCCCCGGTAGGCGTTCAGCCCCGCGGCGATGGCGGCCCCGCTGATCCCCATGAACCAGCAGGCGGCGGCGGCCGCCAGGGCGTTCATGACGTTGTGCCGTCCGGGGACGGACAGCTCTGCGTGGCACAGGAAGGCCCCGTCGCAGATGATGTCGAACTGGGGCAGACCGTCCTCAAAGAGCAGGTTCCGGGCAGTGACCCGGGCGGGCTGCTCCAGACCGAAGGTGATGAGGTTCCGCTCCAGGCCGTACAGGGTGGCCATGGTGGTGGGGTGGTCGGCGTTGGCCACCACGCAGCCGTCCTCCGGCACCAGCTCGGCGAAGGTGCGGAAGGAGGTCTGAATTTCCTCCAGGCTGTGGAAGAAGTCCATGTGGTCCTCCTCCACGTTGAGGATGACTGCCACCGTGGGCCGGAAGGAGAGGAAGGAGTTGCAGTATTCGCAGGCCTCCAAAACAAAGGTGTCCCGCCCGCCGATGCGGTAGCCGCTGCCCAGAATGGGGAGGTTGCCGCCGATCATAATGGAGGGGTCCAGCCGGGCCTCCAGGGCGATGTGGGCGCACATGGAGGTGGTGGTGGTCTTGCCGTGGGTCCCGGCGACGCAGAGGGCGTGGTCATAGTCGCTCATGAGCGCCCCCAAAGCCTCCGCCCGCTCAAAGACGGGGATACCGGCAGCCCGGGCGGCAGCGATCTCCGGGTTGTCGTCGTGGACGGCGGCGGTGCGGATGACCAGATCGGCCCCCTGCACCGACTCCGGCAGATGGCCGATGGTGACCGGGACCCCCTGGGCGCGGAGCCGGGCCACATGGTCGGACTCCCTGGCGTCCGAGCCGGAGACGACGATCCCCCGGTGCAGCAGCATCTCTGCCAGAGGGAACATGGACACGCCGCCCACGCCCACCAGATGAGCGCGGCAGCCGGGGCGCAGCATTGCTTTCAACTGAGAAACAGACATAAAAAACCGGCCTCCCGGAACATTTGTGATGTAACGCCGCGAAAGGCGGCGAAGAAGGGGAGCGCTTGTCTCCCGGCCCCATTATAATACGCTTTTTCTCCCGTGACAAGCGGAAAAGCGGGTCCCACCGGGGGAGATTGCTCCGGGATACCCCTCTGATGACCGGGATAACGCCCTCCGGTTTGTTGCTCTTTTGCTTTCTTTTGCAAGATAAGGGGAAAAAGAGAAGGGGAGAGGTCCTGCTTTGGGGATGTTGCATTGTCCCCCCGCCCCGGATACGGTATAATTGAGGTATCTCAGAGGCGGCTTTCCGCCGTAACGAAAGGGACGAGGGACTATGATAGAGCGGGCAGAGCACAGGACCGGTTATACGGTCATCGACAACCGGGTCATCCGGGACGGGAGACTGAGCCCCCGGGCCAGATTCCTGCTCATCCTGATGCTGAGCATGGCCGACGGGTGGCGGTTCAGCATCCGGGGACTGGCCCAGGTCGCCGGGATGGGGACCAGCGCCGTGACCACGCTGCTGAAGGAGCTGATGGGGTATGGATATGTGACCCGGGCGTGGGAGCGCCGGGAGAACGGCACCTTTGGCAGCTGCCAATACACCGTCCGCGAGATACCCGTACCGGTCGACGCCGATACCGGGGCATCTCCGGATACCCAGCAGCCCGATACCGGCAAAGCGCCGGAGCAGGAGACGGCCTGCGCCGATGAAACACCGGATACGGAGCAGCGCCACATCCACAGAATCCCGGATACGGCGGCCGCCGACCCAGGTGAGAGGGACACAGTAAGAAAGAACAAAGAGCTAAAAAATACCAAGAGAGAGAGGGCAAAGCCCGCCTCGCCCCCTTCGCTGGATGAGGTGAGGGATTACTGTACACAGCAGGGCTATGACATCGACCCGGAACGGTTCGTGGACTACTACGAGGCCCGTGGCTGGATGCTGGGTAAGACCAGGATGAAGAGCTGGCAGGCGGCGGTGCGCACCTGGGCCGGACGGGAGCGGACCCAGGAGCCGACCTCGAGGACAGAGAAGGAGAGGGAAGGTCCCGGGCTGGACCTGTGGTGACAGGCGCTCTATGCCCCGGACAGACCGGGGCCTCCCCGGCCGGAGCGACCGGAGAGGCCCTGACAGGTCACAGCTTGGAGAACTTCTGATAGGTCTGGTTGATCTGCGCCCCGTCGGCGGGGCGGGTCTGGTACCAGCCCCGGCTGGTGGCCGCCTGGTAGAGATCGCTCTGAATGTCGTGGTCCTTGCTCAGCAGGGACAGGAACTGGTTGCGCAGCTGGATGTTGGTGCACTCGCTGGCAAACTCGTTGTAGTTGGTGCTCATCTTCTTCTCCAGCAGGATCAGGTCGGTGATGCGCTCCTGGTCGTTCATGGCTAAGCCCTCCTTATCTCAAAAAGGTCAGCAGGGTGTTGAAATTCTGCTGATGCTGTCCGGCGTGCTTGTTGTAGCACTCCCGGAGGGTGTTTTCCTGGGTCTCGGCGGCTGCGGCCTGGTATTTGGTCACGCAGACGTGCTCAAAATTGAGCTGATCGTCCAGGGCTTCCAGTTCCTTGGTGGTCAGATTGGCCATTTGGGATCATCTCCTTTACAGACCTTATCCTTCCACCGGACACCGGAATTATACGCCTTTCCAGAGGAAAATTTCCCGTCCGGCACCGTTTCGCTTCTCATTCCGCCGCCGGATAGCCCCGGTCGGTCAGCAGGAAGGACACCTCTCCCCGGCCCACATGGGCGAAGCAGAACAGGGGGAGCAGGGGCATGGGCTGCCCCGGCTGCCAGGGATAGGAGACCCGCCAGGAATCGCCCACCCGCTGCCAGCGGCCGGGTCGCTCTGCGGCCAGAGCGGCGGCGATGGCCGGGTCACAGGGCCGGAGGGGAAGGCCGTTTGAGGGCGGTTCCCGCTCCGGCTGGGACTGGGCCGGGTCGATCTCGCCCCAGA
>JAJBUB010000129.1 GCA_020860575.1 Clostridiales bacterium
CAATTTTTGCGGAGCAGGTCAGATTGGAACAGCGAACCGGGTTTTGCTGTTCCTTATGAGTGTCAAGTAGATCATCTACTTGCTCTATCCACCTGAGCTATTGGCGCAGATAAGGTGGAGCGGTATGTCTCCCTTCACCGTTTCGATGTTCATTCTACCACCATTCCGGTCAAAAAGCAACCGCTCTCTTTCCCCATAGGGGCGGTGTGCCGGGGATTTTTCCGGCTTGCGGCCTCGTCTGACCGGCGGTATAATAGCAGACAGTAGGGACAGGTCCACTTTTTTTCGGCCCTCCCCCCCTGACAAACGGGGCAGGGTCTGCTATAATACCTGTACAGACAGCTGTCTATAGAACCGAGGTGTCACCATGAACGCAGCAGAACGCCGCCAGGCGGTGCTGAGCCTGCTCCAGAACACGCAGCAGCCCCAGAGCGCCGCCGCCCTGGCCCGGCGTTTTTCCGTCAGCCGACAGATCATTGTAGGAGACGTGGCCCTGCTTCGGGCGGCGGGCAACGCCATCGACGCCACCCCCAGGGGCTATCTGCTCCGCCGTCCGGCGGAAGGTCTGCGCCGCACCGTCGTCTGCTGCCACGACAAGGACGGGATGGAGCGGGAGCTGCTCCTCTGCGTAGACAACGGATGCACCGTGCTGGATGTCAGCGTGGAGCATCCCCTCTACGGCCATCTCACCGGTCAGCTCCAGCTGGCCTCCCGGTACGACGTACAGCAGTTCATGGAGCAGTCCCGCCGGGAGCAGGCCGCCCCTCTGAGCTGTCTCACCGACGGCATCCATCTCCACACCCTCCTCTGTCCTGACGAAGAGGCCTACCGCCGGGTGGTCGCCGCCCTCAAGGAGGCGGGGATGCTGGTGGACGAGGCGCAATAGCGGACGAAAAAACAGCTCTGAGCATGATCTCAGAGCTGTTTTTGTGTGATGGTAGCGCTACTCATCCACCATCACCATATTGGGCCAGACCCACTCGATCAGCTCGTCCGGATACTGGCTGTCCAGAAAGATCTCCACGGCGTTGGCGCTCTCCCGCCCGGCGCTCCGGGCAACGTAGCGGCCCATAGCCAGGCCGGTGACGCCGATGTCCAGGGCCATCAGCACCGCCAGTATCCAGGTCAGCACCGTCCCCAGCACCGGGGGTATTTTCTCGATGCCCCGGTTAAAGACGGGGTCGATCGCCTTGACCCACACTAGGGCCATCACGCCCCAGAAGAACATGAACAGAAGGTTGGTCCGGCCCTGGATGTTGAAGGGCATATCGCTGTAGTCCCAGAACACCGTGCCAAAGACGATCTCGGTGAACACGCTGCACAGATATTCGTAGGCCCCTCCCAGGAGGAACCCCCCGAAAAAGACGAAACGGTCGCTCCGGTCCCGGAGAGGGGACAGGACGATGGTGAACAGCACGCCCCCCAGCCCCCAGACCACGCTGAACGTCCCATAGAGCAGGCTGGAGCGGCTCATCAGGACGCCGGAGGTCGCCCAGACAAAGACCGTCTCGATCAAGTCCCCCAGCAGGGCACAGATGAGGAACACCCAGAACAGCTTGTGGACACACAGCCCCTGGGCAAAGACCCGGCCCTCCGCCGGTCTGCCAAAGCCGTCTCCCCGGTTCGGCTCGTCCTCCAGCTCAGGGAAGGCCCTCCACAGCCGCCGCCGGATGGCGGAGACCAGGCGGCTCCCCCAGGTCATCCGCATATCCTGGAGGGAGGCGGACACCTCTCTCAGTCGGCGGCTCTCCCGGCGGCGGATGGTCCGCATGGCAGCGAAGGTGGCCAGAAGGTCCATCACCAGCAGCGACAGGAGGACGATATCTGCCACCCTGAGCGCCGTGAGGGGGATGAGCTGAATGACGATGTACAGATAGGGGTGGAGGAACAGCACCACGATCAGGGCCAGCGTGGTGGAGATCAGCGTCCGGACCAGGCCCCTCCAGCCGTTGAAGGTATTGTACTCCCCGCTGGCGTAGTCCCACAGCTTACGGCCCAGGACCCGCTCCGACAGGAAGCCGCCAATAGGTCCGGCAGCGGTGATGATCATCGCTGTCAGCAGGAACAGGCCGACAAAATTGGTGGCATACCGGTCGGACAGGGTCGCCGTCAGCGCCAGCACCGCGCCACAGGTCAGGTTCACCGGGCCGTTGAGCGTTCCGGTATTGACGAACCGTCCGGTGCGAAAGGCGTCCGCCGCCACCGTCCCGGCCCAGCCCAGCACGGCGTATGCAAAGAACAGCAGCAGCAGCTCCCAGATGGTGTAGCTCATGATCGGCCCTCCTCGCTTTGTCTATTCCTCGCTTCCGTCTCCGGAGAGGGTGTCGATGTATTTGGCCTGGGTCTTGGAATAGGTGATTTTCTGCTGATGGTAGAGGCTGTGATAGCCGGAGGTCATGTAGCTCACCGCCACTGCCAGGGCCATTGGCTCCAGGCCCACCCCCGTGAACATCTCACAGCCCAGGAGGATGGCCGTCATGGGGGAGTTTGTCACGCCGCAGAACACGGCGACCATCGCCAGCGCCCCGCCGAAGGAGGAGGAAAGCCCCAGCAGCGGCGCGACCACGCAGCCGAAGGTGGCTCCCACAAAGAAGGAGGGGACGATTTCTCCCCCCTTGTACCCGGCCCCCAGGGTCAGAGCGGTAAAGGCGATCTTCGGCACGAAGGCCAGGGGAGCGGCCTCCCCCTCCAGCGCTCGCTGGATGACGTCCATGCCCGCGCCGTTGTAGTCCCGTGTTCCCACCAGGAGGGTCAGGGTGATGATGATACAGCCGCCGATCACCGCCTTGAGCCAGGGGTTGGAGGTCATTTTTCTGTAGAGCGCTCCCCCCAGGCCCATGGCCCGGCAGAACAGGTTGGCCAGGACGCCGCAGAGCGCCCCCAGGACGACGATGACAGCCATCGTTCTCAGAT
This sequence comes from Clostridiales bacterium, assembly GCA_020860575.1. Classification (GTDB taxonomy): domain Bacteria; phylum Bacillota; class Clostridia; order Oscillospirales; family Oscillospiraceae; genus Onthomonas. Next base: position 2,914 of record JAJBUB010000129.1, read on the forward strand.
CCAGCTCCGGCACATCCGTGATTGCAAACGTGGTGCCTGAGACGTCAAAATAGGAGGCCACTCCGGAGGCCAGGAGGGAGGCCACCAGGCAGGGGACGATGGCGGCGTACTGCATCACTCCCACGCTCTCCACCTCCATGGCGAAGACGGCGGCGGAGACGGGCGTGCCGAACAGGGCGGAAAAGCCCGCCGCCATGCCGCACATGGTAATGATCTTCTCGTCCCCCTCCTTCAAATGGAGGAGCTTTCCGATCGCGTCGGAGATGGAGCCGCCCAACTGCAATGCCGCTCCCTCCCGGCCGGCGCTGCCGCCGCAGAGGTGGGTCAACGTGGTGGCGAAGAAGATCAGGGGCGCGGTGCGCAGCCGCATGGGCTGGCCGCTGCGGATGGAGGTCAGCACCATCTCGGTGCCCTTGTCGTCGGACATATCCAGCAGCCGATAGGCGCCCACGATAGCAAGGCCCGCCACGGGCAGCAGATAGAGCAGCCAGGGATGCTCTGTCCGCGTCTCCGTCGCCCACTCCAGGACGATGTGGAACAGGGTCCCCACCAAGCCCACGGTCAGGCCCACCAAAACGGCCAGGCAAAGCCACTTGACCAGAGCGGTCCCGTTACGCTTCAAAGAATATCGGATATGGGGAGATACCGGCAGCTCCGGCATAGAACATCACACTCTCTTTCATGCCGGGCGACATGACCCCGGCAGTCCACACAGTATATCAGGAAATGTGCCTGTTTTCCAGTGGCAAAAGTGACAAAACGAGGCCCAGCCGTCCAATAAAGCAAACAAAAACAGTCGGTCCGAAGACTGACTGTTTCTGTTGTGTTGGCACTACC
>JAJBUB010000076.1 GCA_020860575.1 Clostridiales bacterium
CCCAACATCACCGTCTACACCCTCCCCCCTATCTATCATCTGGTGGACTACGACCATCCCCGGCTGCTCCGCTCCAACGTGAAGCGTCTGAGCAAATATATCGGGGAAAAGGCCTCGGAGGCCCGGGTGGAGGACCCCCTGCTCTGGATCTGCTCCCCTCTGTACGCCACCCTGCTGGATGAGCTGGACGGCCGGGGCATCGTCTACGACTGCTATCAGGACTGGCCCCAGTTCGACATCCGCTGGGAGAGCATCCTGGCCAACCGGGCGGACGTACTCTTTGCCGCCTCTCCCGGGCTGGTGGAGCATCTGGCCCCCTGCAACTCCAACATCGCCCTGATACCCAACGGCTGTGATGTGAAGCTGTTCTCCCGAGCAGACGACCTGACCCTCCAGATCCCCCCTCCCCTGCTGAAGATCCGGGGACCGATCTTTGGCTTTCTGGGGGATGTGAGCGGTCGGCTGGATCTCCGTCCCGCCTATCGGGCCGCCCGACAGCACGCTGCCTGGAGCTTTGTCTTTGCCGGGCGGTGCAGCCGGGTCAATCCCCTCTATGAGAAGATGTCCGCCCTGCCCAACGTCCATTTCCTGGGTAAGATCGATCCGGCGGAGCTGCCCGCCTACGGCGCTCAGTTCGACGTACTCATCGACCTGCTGGAGACGGACGACCCGGACGAGGATGTGGTGCCCAGCCGGATCTACGAGTATCTGGTCATCGGCAAGCCCATCGCCGCCATGTATCCCCTCCGGTTCATCCCCGTATTCTCCGACGTGATCTACTCCGGGCGCGACCCCAAGGAGTTTGTGGACGCCTGCTATCAGGCCCTGATGGAAAACAGCGCCTGGGCGCCCGCCACCCGAAAGCGCTACGGCCAGCAGGCGGACTGGTCCGCCCGGGCGGGGGAGGCAGAGCGCATCCTGGAGAGCAACAGTCTGCTGTGACGTTCTCCTTCGCGCCTTGTCCGCAGAAAAGCCAATTCCCCGCTCAAAAAAACCGGTTCCGTTGTACAAGCGTTACAAAAAACTTTTTCCCGCCCATTTTCCCTTGAAACTCCCCATAATATGGGCTAAAATACACTTGAATAAAGGGTAGGAGGGATCCGCAATGGCGCAGCGGCTCATTTTGCAGCACGTTTCCGGCACCGTGGATACCATTGCAGGTTCTTCCTCCGAAGAGCCGGGTTCACCATGCAGGCAGATAGTCTCTATCTGTCTGCATTTTTGTCCCTCGCTCTGTCTCTGCTCTACACTGGGAGGTATCTGACATGAACAAGAAAGTCGCCGTCATTATGGGTTCGGACAGCGATCTGCCCGTCATGCAGGAGGCGGTGGACAAGCTCCGCGCCTTCGGCATCCCGGTGGAGGTCCGGGTCATCTCCGCCCACCGGACGCCCCGGGCCGCGGAGGAGTTTGCCTCCCATGCGGCGGAAAACGGCTTCGGCGTCATCATCGCCGGAGCGGGGAAGGCCGCCCATCTGGGGGGCGTTCTGGCCGCCTACACCACCCTGCCGGTGATCGGCGTTCCCATCAAGACCAGCATGATGGGCGGGCTGGACAGCCTGCTCTCCATGGTCCAGATGCCCAGCGGCATCCCGGTGGCCACGGTGGGTGTCAACGCCGGGGCCAACGCCGGTATCCTGGCCGCCCAGCTCCTGGCCGTTGGGGACGAGGCCCTTACTGCCAAACTCGCCGCCTTCAAGGAGGAGATGGCCGCCTCGGTAGCCGCCAAGGACGAGAAGGTCCGCGCCCAGTTTCAGGATTGACCGCACACTCTGTTTTCCCATTGATCTTGTCTAAATTTCGTCACAGGAAAGGAAGTCATTGCCATGGAAAAGCTCCAGCAGCTCTATGAGGGCAAGGCCAAGAAGGTCTTTGCCACCGACGACCCCAATGTTGTCATCGTCTCCTATAAGGACGACGCCACCGCCTTTAACGGTCTGAAAAAGGGGACCATCGCAGGCAAGGGCGTCATCAACAACCGGATGAGCAACCACATGATGCGTAAGCTGGAAGCCGCAGGCGTCCCCACCCACTACATCGAGGAGCTGTCCGACCGGGAGACCGCCGTTAAAAAGGTTCAGATCGTCCCTTTGGAGGTCATTATCCGCAATATTTCCGCCGGTTCCTTCGCCAAGCGCTTCGGCGTGGAGGAGGGGATCGTCTTTGACGAGCCAACCATCGAGTTCTCCTACAAGAACGACGAGCTGGGCGACCCCCTGATGAACGCCTATCACGCCGTGGCCCTCAAGGCCGCCACCTGGGAGGAGATCGACCTCATCAAGAAGTACGCCTTCCAGGTCAACGACCTGCTCAAGAGCTTCCTCAAGAGCGTAGGCATCGACCTGGTGGACTTCAAGCTGGAGTTCGGCAAGCTGCCGGACGGCACCATCGTCCTGGCCGACGAGATCAGCCCGGACACCTGCCGTCTGTGGGACGAGACCACCCATGAGAAGCTGGACAAGGATCGCTTCCGCCGGGATATGGGCGGCGCAGAGGAGGCCTATCAGGAGGTCATGCGCCGTCTGATGGGCGATCAGGACTGATGGCAGAGAACCGCCATTCCATTGACGGGGACAAGCTGCGGGAGGAGTGCGGCGTCTTCGGCCTGATCGCCGGGCCGGACAGCCACCGGGAACCTGCCTTTGACACCTATAACGCCCTCTACGCCCTCCAGCACCGGGGGCAGGACTCCTGCGGCATCGCCGTCGCCCAGCGGGGGCAGCTCCGGGTCCACAAGGGCAAGGGGCTGGTACCCGACGTGTTCACCATGCAGGACCTGGAGGCCTTCCGGGGAGCCAACGTGGCCATCGGCCATGTGCGCCACGCCACCAACGCCGCCTCGGTCAACCCCGCCAACATCCAGCCCCTGCTGGTGCGCCACGCCTCCGGCTCCATGGCCCTGTGCTATAACGGCACCCTGGCCAACGGCCGCTCTCTCCGGGCGGAATCGGAGAACCGGGGCGGTATCTTCCAGGGCACCAACGACGCCGAGGTCATCGCCTATCTCATCGTCCGGGAGCATCTGCGCACCCACACCCTGGAGGATGCAGTCATCAACGCCATGGAGTATATGATCGGGGCCTATTCCATGGTGCTGCTCCAGTCGGACAAGCTCATCGCTGCCCGGGACCCCAACGGCTTCCGGCCCCTGTGCATCGGGCGCATCGGCGACGCGTACATTTTCGCCTCCGAGTCCTGCGCCATCGAGGCGCTGGGAGGCGTCTTTCTCCGGGACGTGGAGCCGGGAGAGGTGGTGGTGGCCCAGGACGGAGAGCTGAAGAGCTTCCACTGCCGTATCCGGGCCGCCCGCCGTTCCCTGTGCCTGTTCGAGCTGATCTACTTTGCCCGGCAGGACTCGGTCATCGACGGCTACGCCGTGGGGGCCGTCCGGGAGGCCGCAGGCCGGGAGCTGGCCCGGCAGAACACCGTTCAGGGCGATCTGGTCATTGGCGTCCCCGACTCCGGCATCGCCGCCGCCATGGGCTTTGCCAGCGAGTCCGGCATCCCCTATGACATCGGCCTGATGAAAAACCGGTACATCGCCCGCACCTTTATCCAGAGCCAGAAATGGGAGCAGGAAAAGAGCCTGCGTATCAAGCTCAACGCCGTCAGCGCCACCGTCCGGGGCAAGCGGGTGATTCTGGTGGACGACTCCATCATCCGGGGCCGGACCTGCGCCCGGATCGTCAAGCTCCTCCGGGACGCCGGGGCGAAGGAGGTCCATATGCGGGTCTCCTCTCCCCCCTTCCGGTATCAGTGCCACTTCGGCACCGCCACTCCTCCGGCGGAGGATATGGTGGCCAGCGGCCGGACACCGGAGGAGGTCTGCCGCATCATCGGGGCGGACTCCCTCCAGTACCTCTCTCTGGAGAGCCTGAAGCAGCTGGCCGGACGGGAGGGGCTGGGCTTCTGCGACGCCTGCTTTACCGGGGACTATGTGCTCCCCGTTCGGGAGGCCGGCCCCCGTCAGCTCTCCATTTTTCCAACCTTAGAATGACAGGAGGAACCCGAAAGATGAATCCCAACAGCAACAGCAACCAATCCGCCTCCTATGCTGCCGCAGGGGTGGACGTCACCGCCGGTTATGAGGCGGTCAGCCGCATCAAGCCTCTGGTGGCCTCTACGGTCGTCCCCGGCGTCCTGGGCGGCATCGGGGATTTCGGCGGTATGTTCGAGCCTCAGATGCAGGGCATGAGCCGCCCGGTGCTGGTCTCCGGCACCGACGGCGTGGGTACCAAGCTCAAGCTGGCCTTCCTGATGGACAAGCACGACACCGTGGGCATCGACTGTGTGGCCATGTGCGTCAACGACATCGTCTGCTCCGGCGCGCTGCCCATGTTCTTCCTGGACTATATCGCCTGCGGCAAGAACCAGCCGGCGAGGATCGAGGCCATCGTCTCCGGCATTGCCGACGGCTGCCGCCGGGCGGGCTGCGCCCTCATCGGCGGAGAGACCGCCGAGATGCCCGGCTTCTATCCGGAGGACGAGTACGATTTGGCGGGCTTCTCCGTGGGTCTGGTGGACTACGACAGGCGCATCACCAGCGACCGTATGGAGGAGGGCGACATCCTCCTGGGCCTCGGCTCCTCCGGCGTCCACTCCAACGGCTACTCCCTGGTACGCAAGGTGCTGGACATCAACAACACCTATGACCGGTACTACGGCGAGCTGGGCTGCACCCTGGGAGAAGAGCTGCTCAAGCCCACCCGCATTTATGTAGAGGCCATCCGCTGCCTGATGGAGTGCGGCATCGACATCCACGGGGTGAGCCACATCACCGGCGGCGGCCTGTACGAAAACGTCCCCCGGATGATGCCCCAGGGCCTCACCGCCCGCATCAACGTCAACTCCATCCCACAGATGCCCATTTTCTCCATCATCCAGCAGGCCGGGAACATTCCCGCCCACGATATGTACAACACCTTTAACATGGGCGTGGGCATGGTGCTGGCCGTCCCCAGAGATCACGCGGGGGAGGCCATGAACCTGCTGGTCCAGAACGGAGAGCGGGTCTCGGTCATCGGCCACGTCTGCAAGGGCGACGGCGGTGTAGAGGTGCTGCTGTGAAACGGATCGCCGTCCTGGTCTCCGGGGGTGGCACCAACCTCCAGGCCCTCATCGACGCCCAGAGCCGGGGCGAGCTGGGGCCGGGAGAAATCGCCGCGGTCGTCTCCTCCTCCCCGGAGGCCTACGCCCTCCGCCGGGCGGAGCAGGCGGGCATTCCCGGCTATGTGGTCAGCCGGAAGAATTTTCCCTCCAATCAGGCCATGACCGCCAGTCTCACCCGGCTGCTGGGGGAGCTGGAGATCGACCTGGTGGTGCTGGCAGGCTTTCTCTATGTGCTCACCGAGGAGCTGATCGAGGCCTACCCCAACGCCATCATCAACGTCCATCCCGCCCTCATCCCCTCCTTCTGCGGAGAGGGGGCCTACGGCCTCCACGTCCATGAAATGGCCCTGGCCTACGGGGTGAAGGTCTCCGGCGCCACCGTCCACTTTGTCAACGAGCAGTGCGACGGCGGCCCCATCATCCTCCAGCGGGCGGTCCCGGTGGAGGAGGGGGACACTCCCCAGACCCTCCAACGCCGCATTATGGAGCAGGCGGAGTGGAGGCTGCTGCCCCAGGCGGTGCGCCTGTTCTGTCAGGGTCGGCTCCAGGTAGAGGGACGGATCGTTCACATTTTGCCCGACAATTGATTTCATTCTGATACAGTGAGGTGTGCCATGAAACCCCTTGATCTCATGCAGGAGCTACGGCGCAATCCCTATCCCGGGCGGGGCATCGTCCTGGGACGGAGCGCCGACGGCAGCAAGGCCGTCATCGCCTATTTCATTATGGGCCGCAGCGAGAACAGCCGGAACCGCATTTTCTCCGTCACTGAGGACGGTATCCGCACCGAGGCCTACGACCCCTCCAAGATGGTAGACCCCTCCCTCATCATCTACCATCCTGTCCGCAAGGTGGGGGAGCTGACCATCGTCACCAACGGGGACCAGACGGACACCATTATGGAGGCGCTCAACCAGGGCCACTGCTACCGCCACGCCTTGCAGACCCGCACCTTCGAGCCGGACGGCCCCAGCTATACCCCCCGTATCTCCGGGGTGGTGAAGCCGGACGGGAGCTACAATCTCTCCATCCTCAAGAGCTTCAACGGCGACCCGGCCTTCTGCAACCGGTACTTCTTCGAGTATGACGGGGTCCCCGCCGGGTACGGTCACTTTATCCACACCTATCAGGGCGACGGCAGCCCCCTCCCCTCCTTTGAGGGGGAGCCGGAGCTGGTGGGCATTCCGGCAAGCTCCGCCGCCGAGCTGGCGGACCTGATCTGGGACAGTCTGAACGGGGAGAATAAGGTCTCCCTCTTCGTCCGCACCATCGACCTGGCGACCCAGGAGACCGACGATATCATCATCAACAAGCATCCCCAGTGAGGAGGCATTGTCATGAAGGAACTGGAACTGAAATACGGTCTGAACCCCAATCAGAAGCCCTCGAAAATCTACATGGCGGACGGCAGCGAGCTGCCCATCACGGTGCTCAACGGCCGTCCGGGTTACATCAACTTTATGGACGCCTTCAACTCCTGGCAGCTGGTCAGCGAGCTGAAAGCCTCCACCGGCCTGCCCGCCGCCGCCTCCTTTAAGCACGTCTCCCCCGCCGGGGCTGCCGTGGCGAAGCCGCTGACCGACATCGACCGTCACATCTATTTTGTGGATGAGGATGCGGAGGTCTCCCCCATCGCCTCCGCCTACATCCGGGCCCGGGGAGCCGACCGGCTCTGCTCCTACGGCGACTGGGCGGCCCTGTCCGACGTCTGCGACGCCGCCACCGCCGCCTATCTCAAGGGCGAGGTCTCTGACGGCATCATCGCCCCCGGCTATACCGACGAGGCCCTGGCGATCCTGAAGAGCAAGAAAAAGGGCAATTACAACGTCATTCAGGTGGACCCCAACTATGTGCCCAAGGCCCAGGAGCGGCGGGAGATCTTCGGCGTGGTCTTTGAGCAGGGCCACAGCTTTCTGACCATCGACGAGGCAATGCTCTCCAACATCGTCACCGAGAGCAAAAATCTCCCTGACAGCGCGAAAACCGACCTGATTCTCTCCCTCATCACCCTGAAATACACCCAGTCCAACTCCGTCTGCTACGTCAAGGACGGCCAGACCATCGGCGTGGGCGCCGGCCAGCAGAGCCGCATCCACTGCACCCGTCTGGCCGGGGACAAGGCCAACAACTGGTGGATGCGCCAGCACCCGAAGGTCTTGGGCCTCCAGTTCGTAGACGGCATCCGCCGCCCTGACCGGGACAACGCCATCGATGTCTACACCTCCAACGAGTATGAGGACATTCTGGCCGACGGCGTGTGGCAGGAGAGCTTCAAGGTCAAGCCGGAGCCGCTCACCGAGGCGGAGAAGAGGGAATGGGTTTCCAAGCTGTCCGGCGTGGCCTGTGGCAGCGACGCCTTCTTCCCCTTCGGGGACAATGTGGAGCGAGCCTTCAAGTCCGGCGTTCAGTACATCGCCGAGCCGGGCGGCTCCATCCGGGACGATAACGTGATCGAGGCCTGCAACCGCCACGGCATTACCATGTGCTTTACCGGGATGCGGCTGTTCCATCACTGATGCAGCATCGTGCCTGCCGTGGGCTTACCCGGCAGGCACGCTGATTTTATTCCTTTGAACGGAGGGAACGCAATGGACATGGTCACCCTGGGCAGCACCGGCATCACCGTCAACAAGAACGGCTTCGGCGCGCTTCCCATTCAGCGCATCTCCCAGGAGGACGCCGTCCGGCTGATTCGCAGGGCGTACGACGGCGGCATCCGCTTCTTCGACACCGCCCGGTTCTACACCGACAGCGAGTGCAAGCTGGGCCAGGCGTTGGAGGGCATCCGGGAGCAGGTGTATCTTGCCACGAAGACCGCCGCTGAGACGGCGGAGGACTTCTGGAAGGATTTGGACACCTCTCTCCACAACCTGCGCACTGATCACATCGACCTCTACCAGTTCCACAACCCGGCCTGGTGTCCCAAGCCGGGGGACGGCACCGGGGTCTATGAGGCGATGCTGGAGGCCAAGGCAAAAGGGATGGTGCGCCATATCGGCATCACCAACCACCGTCTGGCGGTGGCGAAGGAGGCCATCGCCTCCGGGCTTTACGAGACGCTGCAATTCCCCTTCTCCTACATCTCCGGGGAGCAGGAGCGGGAGCTGGTGGCCCTGTGCCGGGAGCGGAACATGGGCTTTATCGCCATGAAGGCCCTGTCCGGGGGGTTGATCACCAACTCCGCCGCCGCCTACGCCTTTGAGGCCCAGTTTGACAATGTGCTGCCCATCTGGGGGGTGCAGCGGGAGCGGGAGCTGAACGAGTTCCTCTCCTACATTGACAATCCGCCAGCTCTGACGCCGGAGCTGCAGGCGGTGATCGACCGGGACCGGGAGCAGCTCTGCGGCGAGTTCTGCCGGGGCTGCGGCTACTGTATGCCCTGTCCCGTGGGCATCGAGATCAACAGCTGCGCCCGGATGTCCCTGATGCTCCGGCGGGCCCCCGCCCAGTCCTGGCTGACCCCGGAGCGGCAGGAGAAGATGAAGCGCATCGAGCAGTGTCTCCACTGCGGCCGGTGTAAGGGCAAGTGTCCCTATGGGCTGGACACCCCCACCCTGCTGGAGAAGAACTACGAAGATTACAAGCGTGTGCTGGCCGGAGAGGTCAGCGTGCAGTAGTGTTGTTGACATAATAACTATAATGCGTCAAAAGGAGCTGTGAATGATGAAGGTATTAGTAGTCGGCGGCGGCGGCCGGGAGCACGCCATCTGCTGGAAGCTGGCCCAGTCCCCTAAGGTGACGGAGCTGTACTGCGCCCCCGGAAACGGCGGCATCTCCCAGGTGGCCACCTGCGTCCCCATCGGGGCGACGGACATCGAGGGGATGGTCAGCTGGGCCAAAGAGAACGCCATGGACTTTGTGGTGGTGGCTCCGGACGACCCCCTGGCTCTTGGCATGGTGGACGCTCTGGAGGCGGCGGGTATCCGGGCCTTTGGCCCCCGGGCCAACGCCGCCATCATTGAGGCTTCCAAGGCCTTCTCCAAGGAGCTGATGAAGAAGTATCACATCCCCACTGCCAAATATCAGACCTTTACCGACGAGAGCGAGGCCCTGGCCTATATCGACCAGGAGGGCGCTCCCATCGTGGTCAAGGCGGACGGCCTGGCTCTGGGCAAAGGGGTCACGGTGGCCGCCACCGTGGACGAGGCTAAGCAGGCCGTCCGGGACATGATGGAAAACGGCAAGTTTGGCGCCTCCGGCTCCACTGTGGTCATTGAGGAGTGCATGACCGGGCCGGAGGTCACGGTGCTGGCCTTTGCCGACGGGGAGACCGTCGTGCCCATGCTGTCCTCTCAGGACCACAAGCGGGCCTATGACGGCAATCTCGGTCCCAACACCGGCGGCATGGGCGCCTTCTGCCCCTCCCCCAACTACACCCCGGAGATCGCCCGCCAGTGCGAGGAGACCATCTTCCGTCCCACTCTGGCGGCCATGAAGGCGGAGGGCCGTCCCTTCAAGGGCGTGCTCTACTTCGGCCTGATGCTCACCCCGGAGGGGCCCAAGGTGGTGGAGTACAACGCCCGGTTCGGCGACCCGGAGACCCAGCCCCTTCTGTCCATGCTGGACACCGACCTGATGGACATCTTTGAGGCCTGCGTGGACGGCACCCTGGACCGGATGGACATCCGCTGGAAATCCGGAGCCGCCTGCTGCCTGGTGCTGGCCTCCGGCGGCTATCCTCTCAGCTATCAGAAGGGCTATCCCATCTCCGGTCTGGAGCAGGTGCCGGATTGGGCCACCGTGTTCCACGCCGGCACCAAGCTGTCCGACGGAGTCTATACCACCAACGGGGGCCGGGTGCTGGGCGTCACCGCCACCGGCGAAAATCTGAAGCAGGCAGTCGCCCGGGCCTATGAGGCGGCCGCTCCTATCCGGTGGACGGATATGCACTTCCGCACCGATATCGGAAAGGTGTGGGTGGACTGATTTTCCCCTCCGATTCCCGCTGAAAAGCGAAAAAGCACGGCCCTCACCGCGGCGTTTTTTCTGCGGTGAGGGCTGAATTTTCGTTTTGGCCTGGCAGCTTATCCCACAAAGGCTGCCAGCTTTTGGATCAGGTTTTCCGCCCGGGTGGCGGAGATGGTGTTCAGGAAGAGCACATCCTGAATGTTCAGGTCCTCGCACATCTCCTTGATGCCCCGGCTGTCCACCTGGGAGATATACCGGTAGTCGATGATATAGACGTACTGGTAGTTCTCGATGAGGAAGGGGGCAAAGGCGTTGCCGTAGGACTCCTTGATGAGCATGATGGCGGAGCCGTCGTCCAGGTTGGGGTTCTCGATATAGCTGTAGGCGTTGTCCCCGCCGATAAAGGTGCCGTACTTGTTGGCTGCGGAGGAATTGTCCACGTTGGCGATGACCAGGTAGAGCCAGTTGGTCATTTCGCTGTTGGTGATGTGGATATTGTTGGTGGACGGGGCCTCGTAGGCGTAGACGGTGTCCGGCGTCTCCGCCATGGCTTCGGAGTTGGTGTCGCTGTAGAAGGTGCCCAGGAAGCCCTCATAGACGTGTTCCGTATAACTTTCCAGCGGGGTGGCGGTAAAGCCCGCCGCCTCTGCGAACTTCTCATAGGCCCGATAGGCCCCCAGGGCCGTCCAGTGATGGTCGGTGCGGAAATAGAGGTACTCCCCCTCCAGGTAGTACTTGAGCAGGGTGTGATACACCGGAATGGCGGTCACCTGGTCGCTGAGGCAGGAGTTCATATACTCGATGGCCGCCTCCTGGTCGGAGGTGTTGGCGTACTCCTGCACGTCCTCCGGGACGCAGATGCCCATGCTGTTGGGGACGATGATGGAGTAGACGTTGGAGATGCCCTCCAGCTGCTCCGCCGCGCTGTTGATGGCGGCGGTGTACTCGTCAGCGTAGGAGAGGACGAAGTTATAATACTCATACCCGGCGTTGTCGATGGTGAGCACGGCGCTGAGCTTTTCCACCTCGGCGTCGTCGTCCAGCTCGGGAACGACCAGCTCCTCCTCTTCCTCCTCGGTCGCCGCGTCCGTCTCGTCGTTGGAGATTGCCTCGGCGTCGCCGGGGTCGGGTGTCTCCTCGCTGTCCCCGGACGGAGTGTCGCTGTCCGGAGTCTCCGTTTCCTCTGGTTCGTCAACCTGTGTGTCGTCTGTAGTCAGAGCGGTCTCCACGCTGCTGTCCTCGTCCCCGGTGCTGTCGTTGGAGACGACCTCCGGTATCTCGTCCCCCTGGGTCACCTCGCCGGTGATGGTGTGGGTCTGGATGCCATAGAGCCGCTCCACGCTGTTTTGCAGAGTGAGAAAGGCATCCCGCAGGGGGAAGGTGTCCGCAAACCAGGTGCTGATGTCGTCAAAATAGCTGCCGTCCGCCAGCGCGCTGAGAGAGAACGCCGGGAACTCCGTCAAATTGCGCCGCTCCTGCTCCGAATAGGTGGGCCGCAGGGGGTAGATCATAGCCAGAACGGTCAACACCGCCAGCGCCACCCCAAAGGTGATAATGCGAGGGCGCAGGCCCTTCGCCCGCTTGCGGGGGGCGTGTTCCTCATAGAGGGCATACGGCTCCCGCCGGGAGCGGTGAAAAAAGGCATAGGCCCGCCACTGGATGCGATTGATCAGATGCTTCAGGCCCTGAAAGGGGGAAGGCCGTTTGCCGTCCGCCATGGTTACACCACCTTAAAAACGGAAATAGAGGAAGGGATTGTACTGATCTCCCACCAGCGCGGCGGTGGAGAGGATGAGCAGCAGCACCGGAACGGCGCACTGAGCCACCGTCCACGCCCTTTGCAGGATGGGCATACCCGCCACCGCCCGGTCCGCCCGGCGGTAGAGATTCCGGGCCAGCGGGGTGCAGGCCAGGACAGCCACGATAAGGAAGACAAAGTTGCTTCTCAGCTGAATGATCGTCTCCAAGTCGTAGGCGGAGACGCCGATGCCCACCAGGCCCTTGAGGGCCGCCCAAAGGCTGGGCAGGTCGGTGGTACGGAAAATGAGCCAGCCCACCGCCGCCACCAGCAGCAGATAGCAATGGCGCAGGAGAGCAGGCGTCCGCTCCAGAGCGCCCTTCATGACGTACTTCTCCAAAATCAGGAAGATGAGGTAGTACAACCCCCAAAGCAGGAAGTTCCAGTCCGCCCCGTGCCACAGGCCGGTGAGCAGCCAGACCACCGCCATGTTCCGCAGATGGCACAGGGTGCTGCACCGGTTGCCCCCCAGGGGGATGTAGACATAATCCCGAAAGAAACTGCGCAGGGCCATAATCCCCCGCCGCAAGAACTCCGTGACCGATTTTGCAATGTACGGATAATCAAAGTTTTCCCGATAGTGGAAGCCGATCATCCGCCCCATGCCGATGGCCATGTCCGAATAGGCAGAGAAGTCCAGATAGATCTGTAGCGTATAGGCCAGCACCCCCAGCCACAGGGAGAGGGTGGAGCGACCGGACAGGGTAGTCAGCATCTCCGCCGCCGTGGCGGAGGAGGAGACCAGGAAGGTATCCGCCAGGGTCCCGCAGGGGTTTGCCAGCATGGCCTTTTTCGCCAGGCCCACCACGAACCGGGCGGACCCCTCTGCCATGTCCTTTCGGGAGACAGTGCGGTAGTCGATCTCGTCCGCCACGTCCTGATAGCGGACGATGGGGCCGGCGATGCACTGATGGAACAGGCTGACGTACAGCAGCAGCTTCCAAAAGCTCCGCTGGGCCGGCACCTCCCGGCGGTACACGTCCACCACATAGCTGATGAGCTGGAAGGTATAAAAGCTGATGCCGATGGGCAGAGCGATCTCCGGGACCGATTCCGGCCAGCCAAACCAGCTGTTGGTGGTATCCAGCAGAAAGCCCAGATACTTAAAGATACACAGCAGCCCCAGGTTGACTGCCAGCGCGCCGATCAGACAGAGCCTGCGGAGCTGATAGCCGCTCCCGGCCCGGTCCATCCCCAGGCAGAACAACCAGTCCGCCAGGGTCATCCCTACCAGCAGCAGCACATATTTCGGCCCCGCCCAGGCGTAGAACACCAGGGAGAAGCAGAGCATGACGATATTTTTAGCCCTGATCCCCGGTGCCAGATGGTAGCACAGCAGATTCAAGGGCAGGAAGGCGAACACAAAAAGCAGGCTTGAGAAAACCAAGGAAAATCACCATACCCAGCGGCAGCAAAGGCCAAATACAGCACCCCAGCCTATGAGCAGAGCCGGGGGAAAAGAACCGGAAGAAATTTACACCGCCCGCTTCCGGCAGGATTCGACATGAGGCCGCCGTCCCCGCCGCAGATCGGGCCGCTTTTTAAGTTTACCATAATAAAAGGGCGGGCGCAAGAGAAAGAAAGCACAAGTCTGTCAAAAATAGCCGGTTCTAATTTTGTGCGATACGGTATGGCGGGAAAATCCCCTCCGAACCTGCGCTCGGAGGGGACAGGCAGAACAGGAAATCCGGTCGGCCTTACCTGGAGGCGATCAGCTCCATCTCCATCTTCGCCCCGGCGGGCAGCGCCGCCACCTGGACGCAGGAGCGGGCGGGAGGTGCGGAGGGGAAACGGGTGGCATAGATGGCGTTGACCGCAGCGAAGTCCGCCAGATCGGTGAGGAACACGGTGGTCTTGACCACGTTGTCAAAGGTCAGACCGGCGGCGTTCAGGACCTGCTCCAGGTTGTCCAGCACCTGGTTGGCCTGGGCCTCGATGGTGTCTCCAACCAGCTTGCCGGTCTCCGGCACCAGGGGGACCTGACCGGAGGTGAAGAGAAGGTCTCCCGCCTGAACGGCGTGGGAATAGGGGCCGAGCGCAGCGGGCGCTCCGGGCGCGGTGATGATCTGTTTCATTGTGCAGCTTCCTTTCCTGATACCGGCATCGCTGCCGTCTAAAATGGTCTGTCGGCTTTTATTATAGGCTGACCCGGCCCCGCCGTCAACCGGTGCGGTCCGGGTTTGCCGGGTTTTCCCTCCCCCGGTCATTTCCTCCGGTCCTCCCGCATACAATGCTCCGAAATCCAAAGAAGGAGTGCGGTACCATGCTGACAGACTGGAATGAGAATCGGGCGCGCCTGGTGGGCCAGGCCATAGGAGAGCCGGAATACTCCCACGCCAACCACGGAGAGGATTTTTTCCGCTTTCCCTTTCGGGTGTACCGTCTGAGCGGGGCGGCGGATCAGGTGAATCTGCTCATCTCCCGGACGGTGCTGGAGGGGCATCCCGTCCACACGGGAGACCGGCTGATTGCTGAGGGAGAGGTCCGCTCCTACAACAACCGCAGCGGTGTGGGGAGCCGACTGGTCATCACCGTCCTGGTCCGGAGCCTTCTGGACGCCGGGGAGGAATCGGACGACAACCGGCTGACCCTGGCTGGTGTGTTATGTAAACAGCCCAACTATCGCCAGACTCCCCTGGGCCGGGAGATCTGCGACCTGATGCTGGCGGTCAACCGGAAATACGGCCGGGCGGACTATCTCCCCTGTATCGCCTGGGGGGTGCTGGCCCAGCGCAGCGCCCGCCTGAGCGTGGGAGACGGCATCCGCCTGGAGGGTCGGCTCCAGAGCCGGGCGTACACCAAGCTCACCGAGGCGGGCCAGGTGAAACGGGTGGCCTTTGAGGTGTCCATCATGACCATGGAGCTGGTGGAGATGGAACCGGCTCAGATGAACTGATTCCGCACCGGGGAATACTCGTAGTTTATGGCCCGGAGCTTCTCATCCCGCTGCTCCCGGTCGGCCTCCAGATCGTCGCAGAGGGCGTCCAGAGAGGGGTACTGGTCCCGCAGCTTTGTGTTGACATAACTCAACAGGATGACAGGGTCATTTGGCAGCATTTACGTTCTCTCCTTTCCGAAGGCGTCGCCGGGGAGCAGCACGGTCTTACTCCCCAGGGCAGACAGTTTCCCGTCCCGGGTCAGGGTGATGGCGGTGTAATTGGTCTGCTCGTTGTAGCTTCGGCTGAATCCGTCGTCGTCGTAGAGCAGATAGTGGGCCTCCTCCCGGACAAAGGACAGCAGGGAGAGCCGGGAAAAGTCCGTATCGGCCACCGAATGTCCCACCTCCACCGCCACTGGCACCAGCCGGTCCGGCCGCAGGAACAGGGGCACCTCGTCCAGAGCCACGGGGATATAGTGGTGTCCGGCGGGCAGTATCTCCTCCGTCCACACCCCCGGGCGGCGGAGGCGGAGCAGCTTCATCTCCTCCGGCAAGTAGACATAACGTCCTGTGGCGTTCTGCCGGTACACCGGGGCCAGCATGACGCTCTCCCCCAGAAGGAGCTGGTCCTCCGCCTGGACTGCCTGGGGGTCGTCCCGGTAATCGAAGGCCAGGGGCCGGAACAGCATCCCGTCGTTCAGCGCCGCCTTCATATACTCGCTGTATAGGTAGGGCAGCAGGAAATAGCGCAGGGACACCAGGTCCCGCAGCACCTCCCACCTGGGCCAGCGGTACAGCTCCTGTCGGCGGGTGCCGATGGCGGAGTGGTTCCGCATCAGGGGGGTGAATACCCCGAACGCCGTCCACCGGAGCAGCAACTCCTCGGTGGCGTCGCCGCCGAAGCCTCCCAGGTCGGCCCCGGTGTACAGAAAGCCCACCATGTTCAGGCTGGGCATCATCTTGATGTTCAGCTCCAGATGGCTCCACCAGGACTGGTTATCCCCCTGCCAGATGCCCCCATACCGATGGGCTCCTATATAGGAGGCCCGGGAGAAGAGCAGCGTCCGGCGGTCTGGGGAGAGGCGTTGCAATCCCTCCCCGGCGGCGCGGGTCATGGCGAAGCCGTAGAGATTGTGTACCCGGTCATGGCGCACCCGGCTGCCGCCCGGGAGGGTGTGGTAAAAGCTCCGGTAGTCCTCCGGGCTGTTTTTCAGGGCGGAGACCAGGTCGGAGAAGTCGCTGAACGCCGTCAGGTCCAGCTCCTCCCGGTCCTGGAACCGGGCCAGCGAGCCGATGGCGGCGTTGAGCCTGCGGGGAGAGTAAAAAATGGCCGGTTCGTTCATGTCGTTCCAGAAGCCCTCGATGCCCTGCTCCAGCAGGAGACGGTACTTCTCCCCGAACCAGTCCCGGGCTTTGGGGTTCAGGAAGTCGGGGAAGTACACCAGTCCCGGCCAGACAGCGGCCCGGAAGGGCTGTCCGGTGATGTCGGTGCAGAAATAGCCCTTTTCCAGACCCTCGTCACAGACATCGTAGCCTGTCTCCTGCTTCACCCCGGCGTCGATGATGGGGACCAGATGGACTCCCTCCCCTTTCAGCCCGGCGGCGAGACCCTTCAGGTCGGGGAAAGCCCGGGTGTCCACGGTGAAGTTCTTGTAGTGGTCCATGTAGTCGATGTCCAGGTAGACGGCATCCAGCGGGAAGCCTTTCTCCCGGTAGTTCTCCGCCACCTCCCGGACCTCGCCCTCGGTGGCGTAGCTCCAGCGGCTCTGGCCAAAACCAAAGGCCCACTTGGGGGGCAGATAGCTCCGGCCAATGATGCCCCGGAAGGCACGGACCACCTCTGTCTCCGTGTCCCCGTCAAAGACGTACACATCGGCGCTGCCGGAGTCCACCGTTACCGTCAGCCTGTCCCACTGAGTATACCCCACATCGAAGCGCACCATCCCCGGGTCGTCCACAAAGAGGGCGAAGACCGCCCCAGGACGGCTGACCATGAGAAAGTTGTGGGAGCCGTAGAGGGAGCGCTTGTCCTCCGTATGATGGGGCTGGTCGGTGTTGTTGCTCTCGTAGATCCAGCCTCGCTTGTTGATGCCCCGGACAGCCTCTCCCAGACCATAGACCACGGCGTCCTCCGGGAGAGGGCAGGAGAGGGTCAGCGGCTGCTCCGTCACCCGAAAATAGGGCACCGGCGGGGCGGACAGGGGCAGCTCGCAGACCACGGCATCGGTCTGGATGGGGCTGCCAAATCGGAATTTAGAGATCATGGAGGGTCACTCCTTTCTGCTAGGAAGCAAAAGCCCGTCCTCGTACAGCCGGGGACGGGCCATTTTGCGCTTAACGGGAGCCGGAATTACTCGGCGACCACTTTCTTCAGGTGGACGAACCGGGGCAGGCCGTTCTCCTTCTTCATCTGGATCTCGCCCTGAATCAGGGGGAGGGCATACTCGATATAGGCGTCGGTGACATCGTTGCCCCGCTCGTTGATCCACTCCACGGGGACCTTCTTCTCGTAGTTGGCCACGGCGGACAGGTCCAGCAGCTCCGGCTCGCACTTGTAGCCGTTCTCGTCACGGGTGCACTTGAAGCCCACCATTTTGTCGGTGACGCCGGCGATGGCCTGGTTGACGGCGGTCTGACCGGCCATAAAGGACTCGTCAGAGTCGGTCTGGGAGGCGCAGTGCTCGGCGCAGCGCTGGAGCAGGCTCAGCTCGATGGGACGCACCTTGACGCCGGGGATGGCCTCCTTGACCACGTTGCCCAGGTGAGCGGCCAGACCGCCCAGCTGTGCATGGCCGAAGCCGTCGGTGGCAGAGGTCTTGGCCTCGGAGACGAAGGAGCCGTCGGCGTAGTGGATGCCCTCGGAGACGGCCACCAGCACGTTCTTGTTGGCGTCCCAGATGTTCTTTACATCCTCCAGGAACTCGTCCATCTTGAAGTCCACCTCAGGCAGGTAGATCAGGTCGGGGCCGTAGCCGGTGACCTTGGCCAGGGCGGCGGCTCCAGCCAGCCAGCCAGCGTGACGGCCCATAATCTCCACGATGGTGACCTGGCCCTTGTCATAGACATGGGCGTCCTGATAGACCTCCACCAGAGAGGTGGCGATATACTTGGCGGCGGAGGCGTAGCCCGGGCAGTGGTCGGTGCCGAACAGGTCGTTGTCGATGGTCTTGGGGATGCCCATGACCCGGCAGTCATAGCCCACCTTCTTCATATACTTGGAGATCTTGTTGCAGGTGTCCATGGAGTCGTTGCCGCCGTTGTAGAAGAAATAGCGGACATCGTACTTCTGGAAGATCTCCAGGATGCGCTTGTAATCGGTGTCATCCACATCGGGGTCGGCGATCTTGTAGCGGCAGGAGCCGAGGGCGGAGGAGGGGGTATACTTCATGAGGGCCAGCTCCTCCGGGTCCTCCTCGTCCATGATATAGAGCTTATCGTTGAGAACGCCCACGATGCCGTTGGCTGCGCCATACACCTTGGTGATGCAGTCGGAATCCAGACCGGCCTTGATCGCGCCATAGCAGCTGGCGTTGATGACAGAGCTGGGGCCGCCGGACTGGCCGATGATCATTGCACCTTTTAATTCACTCATAAAAATTGTCCTCCTTAAGCAGTCGAAGTTCAATAATCGTCCATTCTTCCATGGACAGGAAGCTCCCGCAGCGGCGGGGCCGGGGAATTTCTTCTAAATCATACCATAACCTCTTGCAATTTGCAATCGGCTTTGCTAAAATGGCGGTGTAAATTTAAGAAGGAGATGACTCTTTATGCCACTGGTTACTACTACCGAAATGTTCAAGAAGGCCTATAACGGCGGCTATGCCATCGGCGCTTTCAACGTGAACAACATGGAGATCGTTCAGGGCATTACCGAGGCAGCTGGCGAGCTGAACAGCCCCGTCATCCTGCAGGTTTCCAAGGGCGCCCGTGCCTATGCCAACCACACCTATCTGGTGAAGCTGGTGGAGGCCGCTGTCCAGGAGAATCCCCAGATCCCCATCGCCCTCCATCTGGACCACGGCGACAGCTTCGAGCTGTGCAAGTCCTGCATCGACGGCGGCTTCACCTCCGTCATGATCGACGCCTCCTCCAAGTCCTTTGAGGACAACATCGCCCTGACCCGTCAGGTGGTGGAGTACGCTCCCGCTCACGGCGTGGTGGTCGAGGCTGAGCGGGGCACTCTGGCCGGCGTGGAGGACGAGGTCTCTGTGGAGTCCGGCAAGGAGAGCTACACCCGTCCCGAAGAGGTGGAGGAGTTCGTGTCCCGCACCGGCTGCGACTCTCTGGCCATCGCCATCGGCACCTCTCACGGCGCGTACAAGTTCACCCCTGCCCAGTGCACCCGCAACGCCGACGGCATCCTGGTTCCCCCTCCTCTGCGCTTCGACGTGCTGGAGGAGTGCATCAAGCGCCTGCCCGGTTTCCCCATCGTGCTCCACGGTTCCTCCTCTGTGCCTCAGGAGTTCGTGAAGATGGTCAACACCTACGGCGGCAATATGCCCGACGCCATCGGCATCCCCGAGGATCAGCTGCGTGAGGCCGCCAAGCTGGCTGTCTGCAAGATCAACATCGACTCCGACATCCGTCTGGCCATGACCGGCAACATCCGCAAGTATTTTGCCGAGCATCCCGATCACTTCGATCCCCGCCAGTACCTCAAGCCCGCCCGTCAGGCCGTCAAGGATATGGTCAAGCACAAGATCCTCTACGTCCTCGGCTCCGACAACAAGATCTGATCTGTCTCGTTTCCACAAGCCAGTCAAATCCCCGACCCCGGCTGAGTTCTCTCGGCCGGGGCCGTTTCCTACGAGAAAGGATGCCCTATGCATTTTGAACATTCCGAGACCTGCGACTGCAACCAGATCCACCCCGACGCCGTCTCCCTCGTCCGGGCGAATATGCCGGACGAGGACCCCATCTATGAGGTGGCGGAGCTGTTCAAGGTCTTTGGCGACTCCACCCGGGCCAGGATCATCTGCGCCCTGTCCATCTCGGAGCTGTGCGTGTGCGACCTGTCCTGTCTGCTCAACATGAGCCAGTCCGCCATCTCCCACCAGCTCCGCATTCTCAAGCAGGCCCGGATGGTGAAGAACCGCCGCAGCGGCAAGAGCGTCTACTACTCCCTGGCGGACGAGCACATCCGCCAGCTGTTTGCCACCGCCTTTGAGCATGTGATGGAGGACTGAGGGCGCACTTCTCCCCTTCCCGGGGCATAGTCTGGGGAAAACCGAGGAGGGTTTCCCATGTCAGACTTTCTGCCCTACGACCGCCAGGCGGCGGTGACCTACGCCCATCGTTGGGCCTATGGCCGCAACCCGGCCTATTACGACTTTCAAAACCTAGGCGGCGACTGTACCAACTTCGCCTCACAGTGTCTCTACGCTGGGTGCGGCGTCATGAATTTCACTCCGGTCTACGGATGGTATTATCTGTCGGTGAACGACAGGTCCCCGTCCTGGACCGGAGTGGTCTATTTTTACAATTTTCTGGTGCGTTCCGAGGCAAACGGCGGCCCCTTCGGAGCGGAGGTCCCCCTCTCCGGCTGTCTGCCGGGGGATTTTGTGCAGCTCAGCTTTGACGGCGTCACCTTCGGCCACACCCCCATCATCGTGGAGATGGGGACCCCGGCCACTCCGGAAAATACCCTGGTAGCCGCCCACTCCAACGACACGGACTACCGTCCCCTGTCTGCCTACGAATTTCGGCAGGCGCGGTATCTCCACATCCTGGGGGCCAGAGCATAGCGGCGGGTCATGACGGCGGAAGACCGGAATAGACTGTTACCATCCTGGGACAAGGAGGGGGACAGATGCTGGAACGTCTCTCCGCCCTGGCCTGGAGCTGGCCCACTGTGGGGCTGTTCCTATTGGCAGGGGGGTATTTTTCCGTCAGGACCGGCTGGTTTCAAATCTTCGGCCTGCGCATCTGGTGGCGCTGTACCGTGGGGCAGCTTCGCGGGGGCGGCGGTAGCTCCGGCCTCTCCCCTTTGCAGACCCTCTCCACTGCCCTGGCGGCCACCATCGGCACCGGCTCGGTGGCGGGGGTGGCGGTGGCCCTGACCTTTGGCGGACCGGGGGCCGTTTTCTGGATGTGGGTCTCCGCTGGTCTCGCCATGATGACCGGCTGGGCAGAGAAGGCCCTCTCCGTGGCCCTCCGTCGGCGGACCGCAGCAGGCTGGGAGGGCGGCCCTGCCTACTGGCTCCGTCTGGCAGGGCATCCCCGCCTGGCGAAGCTCTTCTCCCTGTGTACCGTGCTCTGCTCCTTTGGGATGGGCGATCTGGTCCAGTCCAACTCCATGGCCCAGGCCCTGGAGGGGGCGGGAGGCGTCCCGCCCCTGTGTACCGGCCTCGTCGCCGCCCTTCTGGTGGGACTGGCC
>JAJBUB010000047.1 GCA_020860575.1 Clostridiales bacterium
AAAACACGGCGCCCGCCCGGCCCGCCCCGGCAAAGGGGTCCGCGTCCCGCCAGAGCGGTGGGGGAGACGCCGCCTTCTGGACCGGTCTGCTCCCCCTCCTGCGCACCCGGCTGAAGCCCTGGGCCTATATGCCCCTGACGGACAGCAGCACTGTCTCCGCCCGGCTGGAGAACGACACCCTGGCGATTTACGCTACAGACCAGTTCGTCTATCAGACGGTGAACAAGCAGGACCTGCTGCGCACCATCGGGGAGGCGGCCTCCCAAAAGGCGGGACGGCCCATCCAGGCGGTGGCCAAGCGTGGCGCGCCCCCAGCACAGACGACCTCCCCGGCAAACGCTTCACCCGGCGGGACGAGGACCGACCTCTTCCAGGAGCTGATCCGTAAGGGAGAGTCCGTGGGCGCGGAAATTGACTGAAAATCGATCCAATATCATACAGCAAGGAGAGGAACCAACATGGCAAAAGGATACGGAAACCGCAATATGCGGGGCATGGGCAACATGGGCGGCATCAACATGAACATGATCCGCCAGGCCCAGAAGATGCAGGCGGACATGGAAAAGACCCAGGCCGACCTGGAGCAGAAGACCTACTCCGGCAAGGCGGGCGGCGGCGCGGTGGAGGCCATCGTCTCCGGCAAGAAGGAGCTGACCCGTGTGGTCATCAAGCCTGAGGTCATGGACCCGGAGGACCCTGGGATGCTGGAGGATCTGATCCTTCTGGCGGTCAACGAGGCCCTGCGTCTGGCCAGCGAGGACGCCACCGCCAGCATGGAAAAGGTCACCGGCGGTCTTAATCTCAACGGTCTGGGGCTGTGACAAACTGCATGGACAGACAAACGGGTCTCTCGGGGGAGAGGCCCGCTTTGCTTTGACCCGTCAAAAATGGTTTTCACCCGTCTCACAAAATATTCATAAATTCGTGCTACAGTGACAGAGAAAGTGGGGGCAGCAGCCGCTTTTTTCAAATTGTTCTGTATCCACCTTGCTTTTTCCCCGCTTTCCGGTATAATGTTAGCAAGCTACATCGTTCTGTTTGAGGTGCATTTCATGAACGCTTTCACCTTCTATACCCCCACGAAGATCATCTTTGGCCCCAGGACCTGCGACCAGACGGGCCAGGCCGTGAAGGAGGCGGGGGGTAGCCATGTGCTAGTGCTCTATGGCGGCGGCTCCGTCCTGCGCAACGGCGTGCTGGACCGGGTCACGGCCTCCCTCTCTGCCGCCGGGCTGACCTATGACTGCGTGGGCGGCGTCCAGCCCAACCCCCGGCTGAGCTTTGCCCAGAGCATCGCCGATCAGTGGCGGGATAAGGGCATCGACTTCCTGCTGGCGGTGGGCGGCGGCTCCGTGCTGGACACCATGAAGGGGGTCTCCATGAGCCTGAGCTGCGGCGGGGACATCTGGGACTTTTTCCAGGGCACCCGGACCGTGACAGGAGCGGTCCCCATGGGCAGCGTTCTCACCATCGCCGCCGCCGGGAGCGAGACCAGCGACTCCGCCGTACTCACCAACGAGGCCACCGGCCAGAAGCGGGGGCGCAACACCCCCTTCAACCGGCCCCTTTTCGCCATTATGGACCCGGAGCTGACCTACACCCTCCCGCCCCGGCAGACCGCCTGCGGTGTCACCGACATTATGATGCACACCCTGGACCGGTATTTCTCCGACAGCAACACGGAATACCTCACCGACGGCATTGCCGAGGCCCTGCTCCGGGACGTGATGGAGGCGGGCCTGCTGGCCATGCGGGAGCCGGAGAACTACGACGCCCGGAGCGAGATCATGTGGTGCGGCAGCCTGTCCCACAACGACCTCACCGGCCTGGGCCGCACCAAGGATTTCTCCGTCCATCAGCTGGGACATGAGCTCTCCGGGATGTTCGACATCCCCCACGGGGAGAGCCTCTCCGCCACTTGGGGTTCCTGGGCCAGATTCGTCATGGACAGAGACCCTGGCCGCTTCGCCCATCTGGGTCGCAGCGTGCTGAATATCACCGAGACGGACGACCGTCTGGCCGCCCAGGAGACGGTGAGCGGCCTGGAGGCGTACTGGCAGCGGCTGGGGATGCCCGTCAGCCTGGGGGCCTGCATCGGCGTGCAGCCGGACGAGGTCCTGCAGGACCTGGCCTGGCGCTGCTCCTGGCAGGGGAAGCGTAAGGTGGGCGTGTTCCGCCCCATCGACACGGCAGATATCCTGGACATCTACCGGGCCGCCAACCACTGAGGCGCAGCCATGTTTGGCTATGTGGTGGCAGATCAGGGCAACCTGACGCCGGAGGCGCTGGAGCGCTATCGGGGGGTGTACTGCGGCCTCTGCCGGGCCATCGGCCAACGCCACGGGCAGATCTCCCGCCTGTGCCTGACCTACGATATGACCTTCCTCATCCTGCTGCTGGACTCCCTCTATGAGCCGGAGCGCACCGCCGGCAGCAACCGCTGTCCCCCTCATCCCATCAAGCCCCGGCCCTGGCAGCGGAGCGAAGCCACCGATTACGCCGCGGACATGAACGTGGCCCTGGCCTACTACAACTGCCTGGACGACTGGCAGGACGACCACAGCCCCTCCGGGCTGGCCGTCTCCCAGGTGCTCAAGGGCCGCTATCCTGACATCAAACAGCGGTGGCCCCGTCAGTGCGGGGCCATCGAGGACGGTCTAGCCCGGCTCTCCACGCTGGAGCGGGAGAAAAGCCCGGACCTGGACGCCGTGTGCCGCGCCTTCGGCGGCCTGATGGGAGAGCTGTTCGTACTCCGGGAGGACCGGTGGGCGGACGACCTCCGGGAGATGGGGGGCAAGCTGGGACAGTTCATCTACCTCATGGACGCCGTCCTTGACCGGGAGCGGGACGACAAAAAGGGACGCTACAACCCCATCACTACCTTTGAATCCCAGAACCAGGCCGGCCCCTTCCAGGAGCTGCCCGTGCTCACCATGCTCATCGGCGACAGCACCCTGGCCTTTGAGCGGCTGCCTCTGGAGCAGGACATGGACCTGCTGCGCAATATACTCTACTCCGGGGTGTGGACCCGCTACGCTATGGAACAGAATCGAAAGGCCAGGAAAGAGGGCCGCACCACCCACAAGGAGGAACCGTCAACATGATCCAGGACCCGTATTCGGTCTTAGGGGTCTCTCCCGACGCATCGCCGGACGAGATCAAAAAAGCCTATCGCCGCCTGGCCAAGCAGTATCATCCCGATCTCCATCCCAACGACCCGGAAGCGGCCAAGAAGATGAACGAGATCAACGCTGCCTACGACCAGATCAACAACCCCCAGAAATACCAACAGCAGCAGCCCCGGCAGAGCAGCTCGTCCTCCTACGGCTACGGCGGCTCCACAGGCTATGCCGACGACGACGGGTACGACCCCTTCGGCGGCTATGACCCCTTCGGCTTTGGTTTTGGGGGCTATCAGCAGCGGCAGACCCATGAGGCCCGGGCGGATGCCAGCGATTCCTCCGATCTCCAGGCCGCCCTCCACTTTATCCAGGTGGGCAGCTATGACGACGCCCTCTCCGTCCTGGAGCGGGTGGCCCAGAAGGACCGGAACGCCCGGTGGTACTATCTCTCCGGTCTGGCCAACGACGGGGCGGGGAACAAGATCCTGGCCCTCCAGCAGCTCCAGCGGGCCGTCCAGCTGGAGCCGAACAACGCCGAGTATCAGCGGGCCTTCCAGCGGGTACAGCAGGGGGGACAGCACTATCGTAACGTGACGGTGGACCACTGCGGCGGCAGCTATTGCTCCTATGTCTGGCTGATGTGCCTGGCCCTCTCCTGCTGCTCCGGCGGACGGATGGGATTCTATCCCATGTTCCTCTGCTGTTGAGGAGAGCGGGATAGCCGCTTCCCCTTGGCTCCCTCTCTGAGGCGTCAGTGCCGCAAAGCGGTAGAGCTGTCAGCGAAGCTGACTGAGGGAGAGCAGCATGCACCTCGACCTGTTGCGCATCCGGGCGAATTCGTTCCCTCTATTTTTCAGCACCCAATCACATATGATCTCACGCCGCCGCCTCACTGCACGGCATTTCCTGCGGGGAAACGGCTCTGACCGTTCCCCGCTTATTTTATCCGTCACATCAACCTCACACGGGAAAGGAGCCTCTCTATGTCCGTCCTCTCCGATCTGGAGCCAAAATCTGTCTTTTCCTTCTTTGAGACCATCTGTTCCATCCCCCACCCCTCTGGGCGGGAGGACAGGCTGGCCGATTACATCGTCTCCTTTGCCCAGGACCGGGGCCTGGAGCATTACCGGGACGGGCTGAACAACGTCATCATTATCAAGCCCGCCTCACCCGGCTATGAGGAGCAGCCCCCGGTCATCATCCAGGGCCATCTGGACATGGTCTGTGAGCAGGAGCCGGGCCGGAACATGGATTTTGACCGCCAGGGGCTTGACCTGCTGGTTGAGGACGGCTGGATCACCGCCCGGGGCACCACCCTGGGAGGGGACGACGGCATCGCCGTGGCCTACGCCCTGGCCCTGCTGGATGCCGAGGACATCCCCCACCCCCGGCTGGAGGTAGTGCTCACCACCTCGGAGGAGGTGGGCATGGAGGGGGCCGCTGGTATCGACCTCTCCCCCCTTCAGGGCCGCCGCCTGCTCAACATCGACAGCGAGGAGGAGGGCTTTGTCCTCGCCAGCTGCGCCGGGGGCTGCCGGGCGGACTGCCTGCTGCCTGTGGAGCGGACGGAGGCGGAGGGACAGCTCTGCGTCCTCACCCTCTCCGGCCTCACCGGGGGACACTCCGGCACGGAGATCGACAAGGGCCGGGCCAACGCCATCCACGCCCTGGCGGACGTGTTGACGGAGCTGGGGAGACAGCTCTCCTTCTCCCTCCGCTCCCTCCAGGGGGGCGGCAAGGACAACGCCATTCCCAGAGACGCCACGGCGGAGATCGTCCTGTCCTCCTCCCGGATGCTCCCCGTGTTTGGCGCCGCCCTGGAACGGTGCCGCCAGTCCCTCATCCAACGGTACGGACAGTCCGATCCCGGCCTGCGCCTGTCCCTCATCCCCAGAGAGGAGGGGAGCTGGCAGGTACTCACCTCTGATTCTGCCCGGAAGGGGCTGTCCCTCATCCGGAACCTCCCCGACGGGGTGCAGGACATGAGCCGGGACATCCCCGGCCTGGTGGAGACCTCCCTGAATCTGGGGGTGGCGGACACCAGGGCGGACGCCCTCCATCTCCGGCTGAGCCTGCGCAGCTCGGTGCTGGCGGAGAAGGAGAACCTCAAATCCCGTGTGGCCTACATTACGGAAAACCTGGGCGGCTCCGTCTCCTGGGCGGGGGACTATCCCCCCTGGGAGTACCGGCAGGACTCCCCGCTCCGGGAGGACGTGTGCCGGGCCTGGGAGTCCCTCACCGGAAAGCGGCCGGAGGTGGTGGCCATCCACGCCGGACTGGAGTGCGGCCTGCTGTCGGCCAAGCTGCCGGGCATGGACGCCGTCTCCATCGGCCCCAATATGCAGGACATCCACACCACCGAGGAGCGGCTGGAGATCGCCTCCGTGGGCCGGGTGTGGGCGTTGATTTTGAAGGTGCTGGAGGAGAAGGGGTAAACGCCGCTGCAAAAGATACCCTCCCTCTGTCCAAAGCCTCATTTCTGTGATACAATAAAAGCCCCCCAGAGGGGCAATCAGCCATTACAGGCGCGTGCAAGGCGTCTGAGGAATGGAGGTCTGTTATGGAGTATAGTCACAACGGGGCGGTCCGTCGGGGCGCTGCCGTCCGAAAGCGGCTGACCGAGGCGGCCACCGGGCGGCAGAAGGCCGATCTGGTGCTGAAAAACGCCTCCTACGTCAACGTATTCACCGATCAGGTCAGCGTCGCCGACATCGCCATTGTGGGCGACCGCATCGCCGGGATCGGCAGCTATGAAGGGGAGCGGGAGCTGGACATGACCGGGAAGGTGCTGCTCCCCGGCCTGATCGACGGGCACATTCATCTGGAGTCCAGCCTGGCCTCTCCCGGAGAGTTCGTCCGGGCGGTGCTGCCCCACGGCACCACTGCCGTCGTCACCGACCCCCACGAGATCACCAACGTCATGGGGACCGAGGGCATCGACTATATGCTGGAGGCCACCGAGGGCTTGCCGGTGGACGTGTTGTTCCTGCTGCCCTCCTGCGTCCCCGCCACCCCCATGGACGAGTCCGGCGCAGGGCTGAGCTGGCGGGACATCGACTCCTTCTATGACCATCCCAGAGTGCTGGGGCTGGCGGAGATGATGAACTATTACGGCGTCACCCACGGAGATGAAGGAGTGCTGTCCAAGCTGGCCGCCGCCCAGCTCCACGGCAAGCGGATGGACGGCCATGCCCCCGGCCTCACCGGACGGGAGCTGGACGCCTATATCGCCGCCGGTATCGGCTCCGACCACGAGTGCTCCACTCTGGAGGAGGCGTTGGCAAAGCTGGAGCGGGGACAGTACATCATGATACGGGAGGGTACCGCTGCCCGCAATCTGGCGGCGCTGGCTCCCCTGCTCACCCCGCAGTACGCCTCCCGCTGCCTGTTCTGCACCGACGACAAGCACCCCAACGACCTGCTGGAGAAGGGCCACATCGACTACATCATCCGGGAGGCGGTGAACCGCCACGGGGTAGACCCCATCATCGCCGTGAAGGCGGCCACCCTTCACGCCGCCCAGTATTTCCGGCTGGACGGACGGGGAGCCATCGCCCCCGGCTATCTGGCGGACCTGGTGGCGGTGGACGACCTGACCAGCTTCCAGGTGCAGCAGGTGTGGAAGGGCGGCGTGTGCCGCTATGAGAACGGGACGCTGTCCGACGTTCCCAAGCCACAGGTCAGTCCTGACCTGGACGCCCTGGCCCACGATACCTTCCACGTCTCCCCCCTCACCCCGGAGGATTTCCGGACGGAGGAGCCTCTGGGGGTCATCGGAATGGTGCCCGGAGAGATCGTCTCCACCGACAACGGAACGGCGGACGGGGTCGATCTGGAGCGGGACATTTTGAAAATCGCCGTCATCGAGCGGCACCACAACACCGGTCACATCGGTCTGGGCTATCTCCAGGGCTACGGCCTGAAACGGGGGGCGGTTGCCACCTCGGTGGCCCACGACTCCCACAACCTGATCGTGGTGGGGGCGGACGAGACAGAGATGGCCGCCGCCGCCAACCAGATCATCGCCCAGCACGGAGGCATTACCGTGGTGGACGGGGGCCGTCCCGTGGCGGGGGTGGTGCTGGAGATCGCCGGACTCATGAGCGATCTACCCCTGGAGGAGATCAACCGCCGCCTGGAGGACGCCAAGGCAAAGGCGGCGGAGCTGGGGGTCAGCGAGGGCATCGACCCCTTTATGACCCTGAGCTTCATGTCCCTGCCCGTCATCCCCACCCTGCGGCTGACTACCCGGGGCCTGGTCCGGGTATGATAGCCTGGCAATTCTTTTGATAACATTACTTTTTTTCAAGAACCGGTTGAAATGACCGGAGAATTGCCGTATACTATATACAGAGTAATAGAGGTATGCGGCAAAGAGAATGAGGAGGAGACCACTATGAAATACGGACGTACTTATAACTTTTCCGCAGGCCCTGCCATGATGCCTGAACCGGTGCTGGAGGAGATCGCCGCCGAGGTGATGAACTATCAGGGCAGCGGCATGAGCGTCATGGAGATGAGCCACCGTTCCAAGGTGTTCCAGCAGATCGCAGACGAGGCGGAGGCCGACCTGCGGTCGCTGATGGGTATTCCGGACAACTACAAGGTGCTGTTCGTCCAGGGTGGCGGCACCCTTCAGTTCGCCATGGTGCCCATGAACCTGATGAAAAACGGCGTGGCCTGCTATGTGGAGACGGGGGCCTGGTCCAAAAAGGCCATCGCCGAGGCGAAGAAGTACGGCGAGGTGAAGATCGTCGCCTCCTCCAAGGATGGAAACTTCTCCTACATCCCGGACTGCTCCGACCTGGACATCCCGGCAGAGGCGGATTACGTCTATATCTGCGAGAACGAGACGATCAACGGCACCACCTTCTTCCAGACCCCCGACACCAAGGGCAAGCCCCTGGTGTCCGACCAGTCCTCGATGTTCCTCTCCCGGCCCTGCGACGTGACCAAGTACGGCCTGATCTGGGCGGGGGTACAGAAGAACGTAGGCCCCGCCGGTATGGCGGTGGTCATCATCCGGGAGGACCTGCTCCGGGACGACCTGCCCACCACCGTCCCCACCTACCTCAGCTACAAGACCCACGCCGACGCCGGCTCCATGTACAACACCCCCAACTGCTGGGACATCTACTGCTGCGGCAAGGTGTTCAAGTACCTGCTGGCAAACGGCGGTCTGGAGGCCATGGACAAGCGGAACCGGGAGAAGGCCGCCATCCTGTATGACTTCCTGGACGAGAGCACCCTCTTCTCCGGCACTGTGCGGAAGGAGGACCGCTCCCTGATGAACGTCCCCTTCGTCACCCCCTCCAAGGAGCAGGACGCCGACGTGGTGTCCGCCACCAAGGCGGCGGGCTTTGACAACCTCAAGGGCCACAGAAGCGTAGGCGGCCTCCGGGCGTCCATCTACAACGCCATGCCCCGGGAGGGCGTGGAGGCGTTGGTAGCCTTCCTGAAGGAGTACGAAAAGACACACATCTGACACACGACACACAGGCCGGACTGCGCCCCGCGCAGCCCGGCCATCTTATCCCTCCCCGCCCCCACAGGGAGGGCCATTTCCGAACCTGCCATGCTCCGCCCCTGGGGTGCGGACACCAACGGAAACGGAAAGGGGAATTCCCATGTCAGTACGCATTTTAGTCACCGACGGCATGGATGCCGGGGCAGTGGCCCAGCTGGAGCAGGACGGCTTTCAGGTCGTCCGTCAATTCTACGAACCGGAGGCGCTCGGCGAGGCCCTGCGGGGCTTTGACGTGGCCATCATCCGGTCGGCAACCAAAATCAGAGCGCCCCAGATCGACGCCGCCCGGGGCGGGCGGCTGAAGCTCATCATCCGGGCGGGGGTGGGGATGGACAACATCGACATCCCCTATGCCAACGCCGCCGGGATAGAGGTGCGCAACACCCCCAACGCCTCCTCCAATGCTGTGGCGGAGCTGGCCATCGCCCTGCTGTTCTCCTGCGCCCGGAGCATCTCCATTGCCGGGTACACCATGCGCCAGCAGCGCTGGGAGAAAAAGGCCTATTCCAAGGGCTTTGAGCTGGCGGGAAAGACCATGGGTGTCATCGGTTGCGGACGCATCGGTCAGCTGGTGGGCGGCAAGGCCCAGGCCTTGGGGATGGATGTCCTCTCCACCGTCCACCGCCGGAAGCCGGAGGGATGTGAGTGCGAGACGATGCACTTCGTCTCCAGGGAGGAGCTGCTCCGCCGCTCCGACGTGATTGTTCTCTGCGCTCCCAGCGGAGAGCGGCCCCTGGTGGATCGGGATTCCATCGCCCAGATGAAGGACGGCGTGGTGATCATCAACGTCTCCCGGGGGGCCAACGTGGACGAGGCCGCTCTGCTGGAGGCGCTGGAGAGCGGCAAGGTCCGGGCGGCGGGCCTGGACGTGTGGAACAGCGAAAAGACCCCCAACTGGGCGCTGGCGTCTCACCCCGCGGTGAGCTGCACTCCCCACATCGGGGCGGGGACAGCGGAGGCCCAGAGGCGCATCGGGGCGGAGCTGGTGAGCATCGTGGAGGCGTTCGCCCAGGCCCAAAGCTGAACAGGAAGACAGACAAAGTCCGCCCCCGGCGCAGCTGCGCCGGGGGCGGACGGATGTTTTATGGGATTCAACTCTCCTGATCAGGGCTGTCCTCATCCGAGCTGTCCTTGTCGTCAGGCTCGTCCTGGCCTGGGGCCTGGGGCGGCTCGGAGACGATGGAAATTCTCCGGGCGGGCTTTTCGATGCCGTCTGTGCCAACGCTGGGGAGGGCAGTGTTGCTGCTGACGTCGGAGAGTATACGCTTGGCGCCGTCCTCGGCGGTGGCCCCGAAGTTGACCACCAGGGCGGGGTCCCGGCCCTCGATAATGGCCATCATCTCCTGACCGGTGATCGTCTCCTTCTCCAGCAGATAGGCGGCGATCTTGTCCAGCAGCTCCCGGTTCTCCTCCAGGATCTGCCGGGCCTCCTTGTGGCACTGCTCCAGCAGCTCGTAGATCTCGCTGTCCACCTCGGCGGCGGTGGCCTGGGCGCAGGTGAGGCCGTAGCTCTGATCCAGGTACTGGCTCTGGACGGTAGCCAGGCCCATAATGCCGTACTTGTTCCCCATGCCGTACATGGTGATCATTTTCCGGGCCAGGTCGGTGGCCCGCTCAATGTCGTTGGAGGCCCCGGTGGTGGCGGTGTTGAAAACGATCTCCTCCGCAGAGCGTCCGCCCAGCAGGGTGCGGATCTCGCTGCGCAGCTCCTCCTTGTCCATGAGGAATTTCTCCTCCTCCGGCAGCTGCATGGTGTAGCCCAGGGCGCCCTGGGTGTGGGGGACGATGGTGATTTTGGAGACCGGCTCTGTGCCCTTCTGACGGGCGGCCACCAGGGCGTGACCCACCTCGTGGTAGGCGATGAGCTTCTTCTCCTTCTCGGTCAGGACGGTACCCTTCTTCTCGGTGCCGGCGATGACCACCTCGAAGGAGACCAGCAGATCGTTCTGGTTCACCGCCTGACGGCCCATACGCACCGCCCGGAGGGCGGCCTCGTTGACCAGGTTGGCCAGGTCCGCGCCCACGGCTCCGGCGGTGGCCTGGGCGATCTTGTTCAGGTCCACGTCGTCCGCCAGGCGAATCTTCCGGGTGTGTACCTGGAGGGTGGCGAGACGTCCGGCCAGATTGGGCCGGTCAACGGTGATGCGGCGGTCAAACCGCCCCGGACGGAGCAGGGCCTTGTCCAGCACCTCCGGCCGGTTGGTGGCCCCCAGGACGATGACGCCCTTAGTGGGGTCGAAGCCGTCCAGCTCGGCCAGCAGCTGGTTCAGCGTCTGCTCCCGCTCGTCGTTGCCGCCCAGCCGGCCCCCGTCTCTGGATTTGCCGATGGTGTCGATCTCGTCGATGAAGATGATGCAGGGGGCCATTTTCGCCGCTTCCTTGAACAGGTCCCGGACACGGCTGGCGCCCACGCCTACGAACATCTCCACAAAGTCGGAGCCGGAGATGGAGAAGAAGGGGACGTTGGCCTCTCCTGCCACCGCCTTGGCCAGCAGGGTCTTGCCGGTGCCGGGAGCGCCCACCAGCAGCGCGCCCTTGGGCAGCCGCGCGCCGATGGCGGTATACTTGCCGGGGTTGTGGAGGAAGTCGATAATCTCCTCCAGGGACTCCTTGGCCTCGTCCTGACCGGCCACATCCCGGAAGGTGACGCCGGTGCTCTTTTCCACATAGACCTTGGCGTTGGACTTGCCCACGTTGCCGATGCCGCCGCCACCGCCCATTCTGTCGCTCATGGCAAAGCGGTAGAACAGCACCATCACCAGCAGCATGATAGCCATGGGCAGCACATAGCTGATGAGAATTTCAGAGAGCAGACTGCTCTGCTGATAGGGGGAGTAGTAGGCCACGCCGTGCTCCTGGAGCAGGAGCAGGAAGTCGGTATAGCTCAGGGGGGTGGTGTACAGGGTGGGCATTTCCGCCCCCTCGGGGACGGAGGTGTAGCCCTGCTCGGCGTAGTACTCCTCCAGCCAGGCGGACTCCCCCTCTTCCGTCAGGGTGACGGTGTACTTGCCGGACTCCAGCATGACCTCCTCCACCTGGTCAGATTCCACCATGGTGATCAGCTCGCTGAAATAGATCTCCACCGAGCCGGTGGTCTCCGTGCGACTGAGGACATAATTGCCAAATATGGTCAAAATCAGCGCCCAGATGACCAGCGTGACGATGCCGGTGATATTGCGTTTCCGGTTGTCATTCTGGCTGGGCTTCTTTTTATTATTGTTATTGTTGTTGTTATTGTTCAAGGACATGACCCTCTTCACTTCCACCGCAAGCCGCGGCTGAGACTAATCATCGTATAATATAACACAGGGCCGGGGCAAAAACAAGGAAAAGCCCCGTGAACATTCTGTAAAAGGATGTCGAAAGAGTTGTGAAGAATTTGGATTCCACCTTTTTATGGCCGTCGAAATGTGGTATACTGCATTTATCGGACCACGGGGCATCCCCTCGCGGCCGCTGAGCAACGAGAGTTGTCTCCAGTGAGCGCCAGACGAGCCCGGCGCACCGAGCCGGACAGCCCGGCAGCCGGGGTGTTCGCGGGCCGCAATGCGGTGATCGAGGCCCTCCGGGCCGGGACGAATATCGATAAAATCATGATCGCCCGGGGAGAGACGGACGCCGCCCTGGGACATATTGCGGCAAAGGCCCGGGAAAAGGGCATCGTGGTGGTGGACGTGGACCGGCGGAAGCTGGACCATATGAGCCAGACCCACGCCCATCAGGGGGTCATCGCCATCGCCGCCGTCCGGGAGTACGCCAGCGTGGAGGATATCCTGGCCGCCGCCCGACAGAAGGGGGAGCCGCCTCTGGTGCTGGTGTGCGACGAGCTGTCCGACCCTCACAACCTGGGGGCGGTCATCCGCACCGCCGAGTGTGCCGGTGCCCATGGGGTCATCATCCCCAAGCGCCGGAGCGCCGGGCTGACCGCCGTGGTGGCCAAGACCTCCGCCGGGGCGGTGTCCTATGTGCCGGTGGCGAGGGTGCCAAACCTGACCGCCTGCCTCAAGGAGCTGAAGGAGGAGGGCCTCTGGGTCTTTGGAACGGCAGCCCAGGGCAGCGTCAGCCTCTACGACGCGGATTTGAAGGGTCCTGCCGCCATCGTCATCGGCTCCGAGGGCAGCGGCATGAGCCGCCTGGTGGCGGAGAACTGCGATTTTACCGTCAGTATTCCCATGAAGGGAAAGCTGAATTCACTCAATGCGTCTGCTGCGGCGGCGATCCTGCTCTATGAGGCAGTGCGCCAGCGCCTGGGCGGGAACGGATGATGAGACAAGGTGATACTGTGACGAACGAAAACAGGCGGCCGGATGAGCCGGGCACTGACTCCAATGTGGAGTCCATGCGGGAGCAGATCCGCTCCCTGATGGGGACATGGGAGACGGAGGCGGCGGAGGAGCCGCTTGCCCCGCCCCCCTCGGAGCCTGTCCCTCCCGACCCGGAGCCGGAGACGGCAGAGGACCCGGGACAGGAGACGCCCCCGGAGGAGCTGCCGGAGGAGATGACCGAACAGGAGGAGGAGCTGTCTGCGCCGCCGGAGCCGCCAATGGCGGAACCCCCTGAGAAAAAGCCCCGTCGCTCCCTGTGGGAGCTGCCGGTGTTCCGCCTGTTCCGGCGGGAGCGGCCGAAGCCCCAGGAGGAGCTGCCCCGGAGAGAGCCGCCGGTGTCGGCATACATACCTGACGGCCCGTCAGACGAGGACGTATCCGTCGGGACGGACGAAGGCCCGGAGCTGCTCACCGACATCCTGCCCCCCAGCCATATGCGGCGGGAGGAGCCGCCCGCAGCCCCAGAGGCAGTCGAGCCGCAGCCGGAGGAAGAGCTGGAGCCGGAGGAAGAGCCGGAGACGGAAGAAAATCTGGAGCCAGAGGAAGAGCCGGAGATGGCAGAGCCTGTGGAGGCGGCGCCTCCGGAGGAGCCGGAGGCCGACCGTCTGCCGGAGGAGGTCCCCGACGACGTGCCGCTGAGCGACTCCGAGTGGGCGAGGCTGTCCGAGCCTCCGGCGCGCCGGGAGCCGCCGAGAAAGCCCTCCGTCCAGGAGGAGCGCCGGGTGCAGGTGCTGACGCTGAACATCCGCAAGCGGGAGGAATCACCCTCCGTCGCATCTGCCGACCGCCGGGATTTTGACCAGGACGAGATGGAGATCGAGCCTCGCCGCCCTGTCCCGGAGGAGCCGGAGGAGGACTGGGAGCAAATGGTCATCCCCGGCCTGACCCCGGAGGAGCCGGATGAGCAGGAGCTGTCTGAGGAACCGGAATCCCGGGAGACGGAGCCGTCCCAGCCTGTCCCCGAAAAAACGGCCCGGCCGGTCTCCGCGGAGAATGAGGACGGCAACGAGGACGACGGCGAATCGCCGGAGGACTGGGAGGAAGGCGTACCGGACGAGTCTCTGCTGGAGCGCCCGGAGCGCGGACCCGGTCTGTTTCAACGGGTGGCTGCGGGGGCGGCCGCCCTGGGGGGCAATCTGCAAAAGGAGTGGGCCAAACGGAGCTCCGCCGCCCGAGAGCAGCGGCGCGCAGAGGAGGAAGAGCGTCGTACCGCCCAGGAGGAGGAGCGCCGCGCCCGGGAGCAGGAGCGCATCGCCCGGCGGGCTGCCCGCGCCGACGAGGAGTCGGAGAAAGCACCGCCCTCCCGGGAGGAGCCGGTCTCCCCGCCTGCCCGGCGGAAAAAACGCCCTGCCCCTCCAAAGAACAACGTGGTGGAGATGCCGCCCCCGGAGCAGCCCGGTCTGTTCCAGCGGAAGCTGGAGGAGATGGAGGAGCGGGCCAACCAGTTTGCCGACTCCATGTTCCAGAGCGAGAGCGAGGAGGAGCAGGAGCAGGAGGCCATGCACCGCATCGCCGAGCAGCACATCCCCGGCACCGACGAGGAGCGGCCTCCCCGCAAGCCCCAAAAACAGAAAAAGCCGGAACGGGACAAGCATCCCGCCCGGCGCATCCCGGACACCTCTCCCCGGGAGCTGGCCCGCATTTATAACGGCAGTTGGCGGAGCGTCCGGGGGCGTCTGCCCTTCCAGCTGGTGATAGCCGTGGTCCTGCTGGGAATCACGGCGGTGGCGGATGACGCGCTTCCCTTCCTCACCGGGACTCTGCTCAGCGAGGACCTGCGTATCACCGGGCTGCTGCTGGCGGTAGGCCTGCTGGCCGCCTGTGTTGTGGGACTGGACACCCTGCTGGAGGGCATTCTCCAGCTGTTCCGGGGCCGTCCGGGACTGAATACCCTGTCCTCCATCGGGGTGATCTTCACCCTGATCGATGCCGTGTGGTACGCCGCCCTGAGCCGGGAGGGTCCGCTGCCCTTCTGCGGCTTTGCGGCGCTGAGCCTGTGGACAGTGGCCTGGGGCAACAGCCGGAAAAAGGAGGGGCAGAAGCGCTCCTCCGAGGATGTGGCCGCCCGGACCAGCTTTGAACGCCTGACCATGGATGAGGGCAAATGGGAGGACCGGGGCACCTTCATGAAGGTGCCGGGGTCCGCCCGGGGCTTTGGCCGCCAGATGCAGGATCTGGACGGGGCGGAGCAGGTGTACCGCTACGCCGCCCCCGTCATGATGATCGCCTGTATCGTCTTCGGTATCCTGTCCGCCGTGGGGCAGGGCGCCCCTCAGCGGCTGATCTGGAGCTGGTCGGTGATCTTCATCCTGGCCACCCCCCTGTCCGCCACGCTGGCCTACGGACTGCCCTATGCCCGGCTGGTGAAGCGTCTCCACTCCGCCGGTGCGGTGATCGCCGGGTGGGACGGAGCTGCCTCCATGCAGGGAGAGGCGGGCATCGTATTCACCGACCGGGACCTGTTCCCGGAGGGCTCGGTGGAGCGAAAGGACATCCGCAGCTTCGGCTATGTCTCCCTGGAAAAGCTCATCGGCTGCACCGCCTCCATCATCCGGGAGGCGGACGTGGGCCTGGCCGGGGTGTTTGACGACCTGGTACGCATCCACGGCGGCTTCTACCGCCGGGTGGACGATTTGAGCTACACCAACGCCGGGGGCTTTTCCGGCATGATACGGGGCGACCGGGTGCTGGTGGGAACGGCGGACTTTATGCAGCTGATGAAGATCGAGATCAACCCGGGCTACCAGGTGCGAAACGCCGTGTTCTGCGCCATCAACGGGCAGCTCCAGGGAGTGTTCCCCCTGATCTACAGCCTGCCGTCCCAGGTTCGGCCTGCGGTGAATTATCTCATCGCCGCCGGCGTCCACCCCATCCTGGCGACCCGGGACTTTAACATCACCCCGGCGGTGCTGCGGCAGCGGTTCCACCTCCCGGTGAACCGGATGCAGTATCCCTCGGTGGAGCATCGGTTTGCCCTCTCCGCCAAGGGCCAGCCCCACAACGAGACCCTGGGGGCGCTGATCTTCCGGGAGGGGGTGGAGGCCTACACCGCCGCCATCCTGGGGGGCCGTCGTCTGGTGACGGTGGTCCGGCTGAACACCATCCTGACGGTGGCGGCCTCGGTGATCGGCGGACTGCTGGGATTCTACCTGACCCTGATGAGCGCCTACGCCTCTCTGAGCCCGGTGAACATCCTGGTGTTCCTGCTGGCCTGGCTGCTCCCCACCCTGCTCATCTCCAACGGTGCGGACAAGTTCTGATACGGCACATGACAACCAAGCAGGTCGAGGGCGTTCCCCCGACCTGCTTTTCCGTTGCCCCGCCCGGGCGGAGAACGCCCTGCGACCTACTTCATCAGCAGGCTCGTCCAGGTGTTCACCCCGCAGATGCCGTCCACCGTCAGCGATTTGGCCTTCTGGTAGCTCTTGATGGCCGCCACCGTGTTAGAGCCGCAGTCTCCGTCCACCGACAGAGCTGCCTTATTTTTCCCGTTGAGCAGGGACTGCAAACTCCTGACCTGCGCCCCGGTGCTGCCCTTTTTAATGGTGGAAAGTGTACTCACGTCAAACCCTCCTGTCGTGGTCGTGGTGATGCTGGCGGCCGTCTCTCCGGTGAACCAGCGCTCCTCCTTCGCTCCGGTGAGCCGGTTCAGATCGCAGGCGCTGCCGGAGATGCCGGGGCAGCGCCCCTGGCTGGTGTACTGGTGAAGGTCCGCCCCGTCGTGGGCGGGGTAGCTGCTGTTGTAGCTGCTGTCATTCCTCCCGTACCGGGCCTCCCACCAGGCGGTATTCTCTCCCCGGCCGGTGATAACGCTCTTGTAAGTGCCATACTGGGCGTACATGGTGTAGATCATGCACCTGCCCCCCAACCCCTCCAGATAGTCCAGCGCCGCCTGGACGTTTGCCGCCGGATTCCCGGCCTCCACGTCCAGGACATAACCTCTGAAAAACGCGTCTGCAAGGGCCTTCACGGTTTTGACCAGGAATTTTGCCTGGGCCAGCTCGTCTCCCCTGTCCAGATAGGCGTACAGCCAATAGGGGATTTGGTTTGTCTCACACCCCTGAATGAATCCCTCCAGGGTGGGATCGATATAATCCGTCCCCTGGGTAGCCTTGGAGATGAGAAAGGGGCAGCCGTCCCTGACTTTACTCCAATCCTCCACCGGATGATAGCGGCTGATGTCCGGATAATAGCTCATGTGGGTCCACATCCCGTCAGAATATATGGCGTTCTGCCATCCCTGAGTACGGCCGCCGCGCCCGGAGAGATCATGTCTCGTCCTCTCTCAGCAGCAGCCACAGGGCCAACAGGGGCAGCTCTCCCGCCGCCAACAGGCACAGTAAAATCGTCATTGCCTCTCCTCCTCTTTCCTTTGGATGCCCTATTTTATCAGGACAGCGGCGGAGCAAACAGGCAAAAACAGACGATTCAAGGGAAAATGGGGAGAATTTCAGAGGAAAATTGCGATTTTGAGGCAGACGGGGCAGACCGAAGAAGGGCAGGCGGGGACGGAGGCGTGCCGGATCTGCGGCGTTGTCCCGGTCCGGTCTCTCACGGACGCTCGAATCAAGAACTTTTTAGTAAGAACGGTTGTAATTTTGCCGCCGCTCTGATACAATAGCAGAAGCGTCTGGACATATCCCCGGAGGGATCTGCTCCGGGTTTCGCAGAAAGGATTTGATGAAAATGAAGAAACGTATCGGCGCTCTGCTGCTGGCAATGCTGATGGTGATGAGCCTGCTGGTCGGCTGCAGCGACTCCACCGACGAGACGGAGGACACCACCGATTCCACCGCCTCTGACACCACAGAGGATTCCACCGAAGACAGCACAGACGACTCCACCGAGGACACTGCCACGACCCTGACTGAAGTCCCGGACGAGGCCAAGGCGGACCCCATTGCCTACGTCACCGACGGGGCTATCTCCGCCAGCGACACGGTGATCACCGCTGACGGAGCCGAGATCCCCGCCAACCTCTACTTCTACTGGCTGACCTACTACTACAACTACTATTCCTACTACTACTATTAT
Source organism: Clostridiales bacterium (assembly GCA_020860575.1). Classification (GTDB taxonomy): domain Bacteria; phylum Bacillota; class Clostridia; order Oscillospirales; family Oscillospiraceae; genus Onthomonas. The sequence continues at coordinate 18,009 of JAJBUB010000047.1, forward strand.
TATTACGGCTACACCTTTGATGTGACCGAGGTGGTGGACGAGGACGAGGGCACCACCGTGGCCGATACTCTGGTCTATATGGCCTCCAACATCTCTGAGATGTACGCCGTGCTGAACGACAAGGCGGACGAGTATGGCATAACCCTCACGGAAGACCAGGAGACCAGCCTGTCCGAGGTGCTGGCCAACTACGACGAGAACGCCCTGCTGTACTACACCACCAACGCCGAGGGTCTGGAGCAGGCCTACCGGGAGTCCTGCCAGGCCACCAATCTCCAGGATTACTTCTACGGTGAGGGCGGCGAGTATGAGCCCACCGACGAGACCATCGCCGACTACGCCGAGGAGCAGGGCTATTACACCTGCCGGTATATCCTGCTGTACACCGCCGACCTGGAGGATGACGACGACGACGGCCGCGCCGCCCAGCAGGAGGCCGCCCAGGCCATCTATGACGCCCTTCAGGACGTCAGCGCCGACGAGCTGGAGGACACCTTCGCCGAGTACCAGACGGAGAGCAACTACGACGGGAACACCGAAGAATACACCTTCGACAGCGACGACTCCCTGGTAGACGGCTTCCGGGAGATGGTGGCCTCTCTGGAGGTGGGCGAGATCGGCCTCACCGATGAGACGGACTACGGCTACTTCGTCATCCTCCGTCTGGACAACAGCGAGGACACTCTGGCCGAGATCGAGGAGGACTATATCTCCGATCTGTACAATTCCCAGATCGACGAGTGGATGAACGCCGCCACCTTCGAGACCTCCGAGGCCCTGGACAGCATGGACTGGCAGGCCTGCTTCGAGAAGATCATCGCCCTCCAGACCGCCATCGCCGCCGAGGAGGAGGCCGCTGCAGCCGAGGAGGAGGAGTCTGAGGACACCGAGACTACCGAGGATACTGACGCCACCGAGGACGCCGAGACTACCGAGAATGCTGACGCCACTGAGGACGCCGACACCACTGAGGACGCCGAGACTACCGAAGACACCGAGGCTACCGAGGACGCTGACGCCACCGAGGACGCCGAGGCCACCGAGGAGACTGCCGAGGGCTGATCTCCCCACGATCCCACAATAGAACCGCACCGAGGCTTTGGGAGCTTCGGTGCGGTTTTCTGCCTGAAAGACGGATATTTATTTGAAATTTCTGTAAATAGGACGGTTATTTGCCACTTTTGCTACCCATTCCCACATGACTTCCCATCTCCGCCGTGCTAGAATGGTCTCCCGGAAAGCAACCGGTGCAGCCCGAAACGGAGGTGGTCGTATGCACCTGTTTACCGATGAGGCGATGCGGGACTTTTTCCGCTGCGTCTCCCCTCTGACGGCGGACAGCCGGGTCTGCCGTCTGCGCACCATATCCCACCACCGCTGGACGAACCGCTATGAGCACGTCCTGCTGGTGTCCTACTTATCCTTTGTCCTGGCCCGCCACTGGCACTGGGATGCCCGGGCGGCGGCCCGGGCGGGCCTGCTCCACGACCTGTTTTACCAGCAGGCGGACAGTAGCCTGTCTCTCTGCCTCCACCACCCGGAGATGGCGGCAGAGAACGCGGAGAAAGTCACCCACCTGACCCGGCGGGAGCGGAACATCATCCTCTCCCATATGTGGCCCGCCGGACGATACCTTCCCCGGAGCCGGGAGGCGTGGCTGGTGAATCTGGTGGACGATTTTGTGGCGGTGCTGGACCTGACCGCCCTGAGCGGACGCTGGAACCGCCGGCTGCGGGGCGCGTCCGTCCGCTAGTCCCCGAGCAGCTCCCGGAAGGAGCGGATGTACCCGTCACAGAAGTCCCGCATCTCCTCCTCCTGATCGGCAAAGCAGCGGTCCCACACGCCGACGACGGTGTAGCCCGCGGCCTTCGCCCCCCGGCAGGACACCGGGGAGTCGTCGAAGAAGGTGATCTCCCCCGGAGCTGTCCCCAGCCGCCGGGCCGCCTCCACAAAGGCGGCGGGGGAGCGCTTCTCCATGTTCAGGTCCTGGGCGTAGACCACCTGGGAGAGATACCGGTCAAAGCCGTGACGCTCCAGGGCCAGGCGGCACAGGGACGGCTCCGCCGAGGTGAACAGAGCCATCCGCTCTCCTGCTCTGCGGCACCGCTCCAGATAGTCCAGCGTCCCCTCCTTGGCGGGGATGGTGCGGCCATAGCCCTCCCGGGCCATGTCCAGCCACTCCTCCATGATCTCCTCCGGGGACTCCTCCAGGTGGCAATAGTCCTTGGTGAATTGGGCCGCCTGAGGGAAGATGGCGTGGACTACCCCCTCGTTGTACGCCTCCGTCCAGGGGAGGCCCCGCTTTTCCAGAAAGGCGATGTCGATGTCTCTCCACAGGCTGGTGGAGTCGATCAGCGTTCCGTCCAGGTCAAACAGCTTCATATCTCTTTCTCTCCATAGTAAAACCGCCAGGGGAAGTCTGCGGCCTCCTCTGCGTAGTCGATGCCCACCCGCTTTCCGGTACGGATGGGCCGATGCTCCTCGTGGGGCGGCAGGCCCAGCTCGGCATCCTCCGTCACCCACAGCTCCGGCCCGGTCAGGGGCAGGCCGTCCTGGGCACGGGTCAGGGCCAGGGCCTTGCACAGCTTTCCCGGCCCGTTGAGGAAGTTTTTTCTCTGATAAGGGGTGAGGGCCGCCCACTCCTTCCCGTACCGCAGCCGGGACATGGTCTCCTGCCCCAGCACAGCCTCCCCGCCCCGGATGAGGACGGCGGACGGCTCTCCCTCCGGCTCGGTGACGAAGTTGAGACAGTGGTACATCCCGTAAATCAGGTAGATGTAGGCCGTCCCCGGCGGGGCGAACAGAGTCTCCGTCCGGCGGGTGCGCCGGTACTGGTAGGCGTGGCAGGCCTTGTCCGTCCGGCCCACATAGGCCTCCGTCTCGGTGATGCGTACGGCCAGCAACTCGTCCCCGTACCGGCGGACCAGCAGCTTTCCCAGCAGCCTGGGGGCGATTTTCACCGTGTCCCCGGCGTAGAAGTCGGCGGGGACACGGTGAAAATC
>JAJBUB010000104.1 GCA_020860575.1 Clostridiales bacterium
CGTATTCGTATCCGTGTCCATATTCGTATCCGTGTCCGTATTCGTATCCGTGTCCATATTCGTATCCGTGTCCGTATTCGTATCCGTGTCCGTGGCGGTCAGGAAGTTCAGTACCGCCCCCACAAGGGAATTGCCGGCAGAGAGTTGGTCGGTGTCGCTCTCCTCCTCATCGGCGGTTTCGTCGGCCTTGACGATCTCCGCATCGTCCGGGACGCCAGAGACCACGCCGTCCGCCTCTGCATAGATGCACCCGTCCTCATAGAGCTGGAACAGGTCGGCCATCTGCTCGTCCAGTTCGTACCGCCGGGCAAGCAGAGTCTGGTACATCTCACTCTCTCCGGTGTCGGTGAGGGTGAACAGGGTGTCGCCGATCTCCACCTCATCGTCCAGGTCCACGTCCACGCTGTCCACGGTGCCGTAATAACCGGTCACCTTCAGCGCGCTGTGGATGTAAAGCGTTCCGGAGCCGATGTCGTTGCCGTCCTCGTCTGTGACTGTCACCGTATCGCCGTAGGCAGCCTTCTCGTCGGAGACAGTGACGGTGGCGGTGCCGTCACCGATGCTGACCTGGGCCACACGCCCCGTCTCGCTCTCCCCGTCAGAGAAGGTGACGGTGACAGAGTCGCCCACACTCAGCCCGGAGCTGTCGGAGAGATCCACCGCCATGTAGCCATCCAGAGACAGGAGCATGAGCGCTCCGTCCTCATAGATCACATCGGCGACCTTGTCCCCCTCCTCGGCATAAATCAGCTTCACCCGGGCGTCCACCGTGGCTTCAATGGTGTCCTCGGTGTCCTCCTCGGCGGCTTCTTCCAAATCTTCGTCCAGCTCATCGATCACGGTTTGCAGCTCAATGATGGCCGAAGCCACTGAGGTAGTATTCACCGTGGCGATGGCGTCGCCCGCTGATACAGCGTCCCCGTTCTCCACATAGTAGGCCTCGATCTCCACCACATCTGGGATGGAGACGGTCACAGTGTCCTCCTCCGTCAGCGTACCCGTGCCGGAGAGGTAGGTGGTGATGGTGCCCTCCTCCGCTGTACCGGAGAGGATCTCCGTCTCCACCGTGACAGAGGATGCACTACTGCTGCTCGTGGTGGGCAGCATATAGATGACCAGCGCCAATGCCAGGATCAGGCAGACAGGGGCGATCCAGTCCATAGGGCCACGCTCCCGGCGGATGGCGAAATCGTCCTCCTCCGGCTCCTCCACCGTCTCGCCTGCGGCCAGAGCCCCGGCGTCCAGCTTCCGGTTGATGCGGATGCGCCGCACCAGCAGGAAAATGCACACTGCATCCCCCAGGATACACACGATGAGGATGGGCAGCCAGTAGCTGCGGATGACGGTCAGCGGGGTCTGAACGGTGGTCATGCCGGGCATCCCCGTCATATCCATCTCAGAGGCATCAAAGCCACCGGAGAACTCACTGCTCTCTGTGCTCTCCGTATCCTCCGTGTCTGCCGTCTCGTCGCTGTCGGCAAAGCTGCCGTCAGGGGTCTCACCGGCTGCGGCGAAGTTCTCCTCCGAAGCGTCTCCGTCGGCGAAGCCGCCCATGCCGCTCCGGCCTCCCTGGCCTCTGCCAGAGAATTCGGAACTCTCGCTGTCGGCGGACTCGGCACTCTCGCCGACCGCTGCATCGGCGCTGTCGCTGTCGGACGCTTCAGCGCTGTCGGCGTCCGCCGCCTCCATGCTGTCCATATCCGGCATGGTCATCTCCCCCATAGCCCCGGCAGTGAAGCCGGAGGTGTCAGGGGTCAGTGCGTAGTTGGCCAGGTCGGCTACCATGACCAGGGTGAACAGGACGATGAGGACGATATACAGCGTCCCCTTTTTCCGTTTTGCCGGCTTTTTCGGCTCCGTCGGTTTTGTCTCCACCATTGCGGTTTTCCGATTCATACTGTCCGCACCTCCTTAACCGCCGTAGTGCAGCGCTTCGATGGGCGGCAGCTTGGCCGCCTTGTTGGCCGGGTACAGCCCGAACACCACTCCGATGAAGAAGCAGGAGGCAATGGCAATGGCCACCACGTTCCAGGACATGGTAAAGGTCAGGCTCAGGCTGGATACCACCGTACTCACTACCTGCAAAATCGTCCAGGAGAGGAACACGCCGATGGCGCAGCCGATCATGCACAGCACCACCGACTCCAGCAGAAACTGCTGCAAAATGACCCGGCGGCTGGCGCCGATGGCCTTTCGGATGCCGATCTCCCGGGTGCGCTCCGTCACCGTCACCAACATGATGTTCATAATGCCAATGCCACCGACGATGAGGGAGATGGCCGCAATGCCGCCCAGCAGGACGGACAGGATGGAGGTAATGCTGCTCATGGCGTCCTCCAGCACGTCCTGGGAGGAGACGGTGAAGGCATCCTCGTCCTCCTCAAACCGCTCCATCAGCAGCAGGGTCATCGCCGTCTCCGCCGTGTCCATGTCGGAGTCCGCCTCTGCGCTGACGTAGAAGCTGGTGATCTCCGAGGAGACGGTGGATGACAGGCGCATCAGAGTGGTATAGGGGATATAGGCCACCATGGAGTCGCTGGTGAACACAGAGGTAAGGGAATCGTCGTCGTCCTCCAGCACCCCCACCACGGTAAACTTCATGCCGTCCAGGGAGATCTCCACCCCCAGGCAGTCGGTGTAGCCGATGATATCTGTGGCCATGGCCTCGTTGATAATGCAGATGTTGGTGTGGTTGTCCACGTCAGAGGACTTGACAAACCGGCCCAAAAGCAGGGTCAGGGCGTTGATGGACTGATAGGCGGGGGTAGTGCCGTACACCGTCACGGTGGAGCTGGTGGAGCCATACTTCCCCGTGGCGCTGGTGGTGCCCACCGGGGTGATCTCCCCAATGCCGTCCTCATCCATCCACTCGTCCAGAGTGTCCAGGGTGACGGGACTGCCCTTATCGTCCGAGACTGTCACCGTCAGTAGGTCGGTGCCCAGGCTGGAGATGGTGTCCGTCACCGTTCCGGTGGCCCCGTTGACCAGGCTGACCAGCACCACCAGGGCCATAACGCCAATGATAATGCCCAGCATGGTCAGAAAGGCCCGGAACTTGTTTCCGGCAATGGATTTCATTGCCATTCTAAAGGACTGAATCACAAACTCACCTCCGACAGCTTTCCGTCCAGAATGTGTACCACCCGGGAGGCCTGGCGGGCGATCTCATCGTCATGGGTGATGAGGACGATGGTGTTTCCCTGGTCGTGGAGCTCGTGGAAGATATCCATGATCTCGTTGGTGGTGGTGGAGTCCAGGTTGCCCGTGGGCTCGTCCGCCAAAATCAGGGAGGGCCGGGTCGCAATGGCCCGGGCGATGGCCACCCGCTCCTGCTGTCCGCCAGAGAGCTCCGTGGGCAGGTGCTTGGCCCGTTTGCCCAGGTTCACCCGCTCCAGGGCCTGGGCCACCCGCTCCCGCCGCTCGGCCTTGGGCACCTTCTGGTAGATGAGGGGCAGCTCCACATTCTCCTCGGCGGTGAGCTTGCTGATCAGGTTAAAGTTTTGAAAGACGAAGCCGATCTTTTGGTTGCGAATCTTGGCCAGCTCGTCCTCGGTGTAGTCCTCAATGGGGGTGCCGTCGAGCATATAGGTGCCGGAGTCCGCCGTGTCCAGGCAGCCGATG
>JAJBUB010000048.1 GCA_020860575.1 Clostridiales bacterium
GGGGAAAGCCCAGGGCCACCAGCAGAGGGGCCGCCAGAGCCGCCGGAGTGCCGTAGCCCGCAGTCCCCTCGATGAAGGCCCCGAACAGCCAGGCAATCAGAATGGCCTGCACCCGCCGGTCCGGGCTGACCCGGGAAAAGCTGCGCTGGATGGCCTCCATATAGCCGCATCGCCGGAGCATATTCAAAAAGAGAATGGCGCCGAAGATGATGAGAAAGACTTCCAGCGCCTTGCACACGCCCTGTACCCCAAAGGCGGCCAGGGCCGTTGGCTCCATCTGCCAGACGGTCAAAGCCAGCACCACTGTCAGCAGAAGGGAAAGCAGCAGCGCTTTGGATGCGGAGAGATGGATGCGCCGGATGACCATGGCAGCCAGGGCCAGGAGAATGGGGGAGAGTGCGAGAAAGGCGTACAGCATGTCAGACTCCTTCAAAACGGATAAAAATAATTTAAATCAGGACAATTTTCTCCATTATAGCCTGTTTTCTCCTGTTGTCAAGGGAGGGAAAAAACCGTGTTTCCACAAAAAGCTTGCATTTCCCGGGAGATCGAGTATGATGTAAAGGGGTATCATATCACTTGCTCCGGGAAAGGAACCATGAACATGAAAAGACAGACCAGAACCAGAATCCTTGCCACCCTTTGCGCCCTCTGTTTTCTGCTGGCCGCGTGCAGCTCGTCAGAGGAGGAGGTCTTCACCGGCACCAACGGCTATTGGGAGCGGGCGCTCCTGGGGGAGGAGTACGCCGTCTACCAGTATGTCTGCGACGAGATGCACATCGACGATGGCATCGACATGACCAGCAGCTCTGACTATGACTTTTATTACATCTTCCCTGTCTATCCATCCGACTTTGACTACAGCAGCGGCGATTGGGCGGAGCTGCGGCTCAACTGCGTCTACGACTACATAGGGGAGGACTACACCCAGGAGGAGTATTTTGACCTGCTGGAGAAGTCCTATTCCGAGGAATGTGAGAACTTCCAGCGGCTGGAGGACGAGGAGTATGGCGGAGAGACCTTCTTTGTCTATGAGTACGACGGCACCGCCAGCAGCGGCGACGCCTACCATGCCTACGGCCATGTGACCTATGACCACGGTTTTTTGGTCTCTTACACCGCGTTCGAGTTCGTGGACTGGGACAACCACATCACCTATTCCGACGTGGAGGGCATCCTGGAGGCGGCTTACGCGGTGGACTTCCGGGAGCTTGACACCGAGAACTGAGACCTGAGCGCCAGAAATGACCGCCCCACAGCGGGAGCCGGAGACGGCCCCTGCTGCGGGGCTTTTTGTCGAAATCTGATTAGTTCTTAATTTATCTGAAATGCTCTGCCACCACAGGGAAAAGTTTGATATAATATGCCGGAATACAAATAATGGAAGAGAGCGGCACATACGCAGATCTGCGTTGCCGTTCCGGAAAGAGGCGGTCGTTCATGGATATGGGACAGGGTACAGACAGCGGCATTATTCTTGTGGCGGACGACGAGCCGGAGATCCGGCAGCTCCTCCACATCCTGCTGGGCAACAAAGGGTATCAAGTGATCGAGGCGGCCAACGGCCGGGACGCCGTCCGTATGGTGGAGGCGCATCCGGAGCTGGACCTGATTTTGCTGGACATTATGATGCCGGAGCTGTCCGGGCTGGAGGCCTGCCGCCAGATAAGGGAGCGCACAAAGGCTCCTATCCTGTTCCTCACCGCCCGGAACACCGAGCGGGATAAGGGCGAGGCCTATGGCATGGGCGGTGACGACTATTTGGCAAAGCCCTTCTCCCAGGGAGAGCTGCTGATGAAGGTGACCTCCCTCATCCGCCGTTACCGGGTCTACGGCGGCGTCGGAGAGGGGGAAAACGGAGCGGACCCAGGCCATTGGAACAGCGCGGCGGACGCCCTGACGGTGGACGTCAAGGCCCGGCGTGTGAAAAAACACGGACGGGAGGTCAAGCTGACAGACAAGGAACTGGACCTGCTCCTGTTCCTGCTTCAGAACCGGGGGGAGATCCTGGACATCAAGAGTATCTATGAGGCGGTCTGGCAGAGCAAATATATGCCCTCCTCGGACAACAATGTGATGGTCTATATCCAGCGGCTGCGGAAAAAGCTGGAGGATGATCCTGTCAATCCCACCCTGATTCGGACGGTCTATGGAAGGGGATACCAGGTTGACTGAACAGACGAAAGCAAAGGGAAAGCCGAAAAAACGGCGCTACCTCTCATTGCAGACGAAATTCCTACTGGTGCTGTTGCTGGGCTTAGCCTTGGGCATGGGGCTGGGCAGCCTGACCATGGTGGTGGGGGACGCGCTGATCGAACACGTCTATCTCAGCGAGGAGGCAATGGAGGAGCGCTGCCGGGATATTCTGGATGAGTTTGACTCCTTCGTCCAGGAGCGGGAACTGAAAGCCGCCCAGGCCCGGGACATCACTGTCTGGGCCAAGCAGCAGAACCGGATCTACCTGATGGTGTATGAGGTGACACTTCTGGAGGACGGCGTGGAGATGCGGGCCGTTGTGGACTCCGGTTGGTGGGACGAGGAAAACTACTATTCCACCGAAGGGGAGACCACGGACGAGAGTTCCTATGCCGACACCATCACTACCTATGACGAGGACGCGGAGAACGCCCTGGCCGAGGCAACGGAGGAGTCGTATGGTTATGGATATGGTCAGCGGATGGTGGAATTTGCCGACGGGACCTATCTGGTCCAGGTGACGGAGTATTCGGAGGAGCCGTTGTATGAATTTGTCACCATCCTCTCCTATGCGGTTATCCTGGCGGTTTTTCTGCTGGTGGTGCTGCTCTATCACCAGAGGACCATCAGCTATATTATCAAGCTCTCTCAGGAGGTGGAGGCGATCGCCCACGGCAAGCTGGACGGCGCGATCACGGTGAAAAATCGGGACGAAACAGGCATCCTGGCGGAGCACGTTGACACCATGCGCACCTCCATCATCCAGGAGATGCGGGCGGAGCAGGAGGCGTGGAACGCCAACAGCGACCTGATCACCCGGATGAGCCATGATATCCGCACGCCGCTGACCGTTCTGTTGGGTTTTTTGGAGCTGCTGGATGAAGGCGGCTACAGCGAGAATGAGAACTACCGGAACTACCTGGCCATCTGCAAAAAGAATGCCTATCAGCTCAAGGAGCTGGCGGACAAGCTGTTTCAGTATTTTCTGGTCTTTGGACACGGCAGCCACGAGATGAAACTGGAGGCTACGGACGCAGGCGTCCTGCTGGGACAACTGATCAGGGAACACGAGATGCTGCTGGCCGAGCACGGCTGGGAGATCGAATGTCAGTATATCGAAGGACAGCATTTCATCCGGGCGGATGCGGTTTTTTTGAAACGGCTGTTTGACAATTTGTTCTCCAATATTGAAAAATATGCCGACCCTACCCGACCTGTGGTGATTCAACAGCAGGCGGAGAAAAGCTGCATCCGCATCACCCTGACCAACCTGGTACGGCCCGAACCCAATCCGGTGGGGAGCACGAATATCGGATAGAAGACCTCCGAGCGGTTCGTGATGGAATTGGGGGGA
>JAJBUB010000115.1 GCA_020860575.1 Clostridiales bacterium
CCCCTGCTCTCCGCCCCTCATACGGTGCTCACCCCCCATGTGGCCTTCGCCAGCCAGCAGGCCTTTGAGAAGCGGGCGGTCATCGTGGTAGAGAACCTGAAGCAGTTCCTTGCGGGTACGCCTCAGAATCTGGTGTAATGCCGACGTACATCTGACAGCAGCATAAGGACAGCCCTGCATCCGGGCCGACGTTCCCGCCGGTTTGGATGCAGGGCTGTGTGGTTTCTGTGTCGGTTTTCCGGTATCGGCCGGTTATCCGGCGTTGAACAGCTCAGAGAGGGTATCTGCGTGCTCCTGGAAGATCTCCAGCAGGAAGGTGTCCCAGTGGCGGGCATCCTGGGTGCTGCTGCCGAACACATGGTCCTCCTGTCCGTAGTCGATGACGTCGAAGCCGGGCATGGCCTTGCTGGCCCCCGCCGTCCGGTAGGAGACAGCGTCCGCCAGAGAGAAGGAGACGCTGGTGGTATCGGAGTAGTCCACCCAGCCGCTCAGGTCGGTGCCGGTGGCCTCGGTAGCGGTGCCGTTGGAAGTCTGCGCCTCGGCGGCGGCAGTCTCCACCTCCACGCCGCCTGCGTACTCGGCGTACATCTGGTCAACGTACAGGGAGAAGGAGCTGCTCAAAATCTCGGAGGGCACATGGCCGCCGTCCCACTGCCACTCGATCTCGCAGTCCGTCCCGGCGTTGAGCCAGGCGATCTGCAGGTTCAGAGAGGAGAACATGGACATATCGCCTTCGGAAGCACTCATAAGGATGCGGGTCCAGGCGGGACTTTCTGTTCCCTCGTCGACGATATAGTTGAGCGGGTTGTAGAGGGAGACGATGTTGTTGCCGTACTCGTCCCCGGCCTCGATTTCCGCGATGTCGGCGGCGTAGGCCTCCACCATCTCCTCATAAGAGGCGTAGTTGCCGGAGTCGGTGCTGCTGCCCGCAGCCTGGGTGGTGCCCGCGTCAGGGGTACCCACGTCCATGGTGTCGCCGCTGGTATCCACGTTCTCGTTGGTGACGGAGGAGCCGCTGTCGGTGACGTCGTCGGGCAGGCTGTCGGTGTCCATATCGTCCGGCATCTCACCGTCCAGCAGGCCCTCGGTATCCGCGTCGCGGCCGGAGAAGTCGCCTCTGCCGCCGCCCATGCCACCGCCCATGCCGCCTCTGCCGGTGGTGTCGCCGTCGGGCAGGCTGTCGGTGTCGATATCGCCCGGCAGCTCGCCGTCAGGCAGGCCGCTGGCGTCAGCGCCATCCGGCAGGCTGTCGGCGTCCATGCCATCAGGCAGCTCACTGTCTTCATCCGCAAAGTCCGCCGCGCCGTTCATGCCGCTGGGCAGATCGCCGCCGCCCATGCCGCCGGAGCTGGAGGCTGCGTACCGGCCCTCCAGGAAGGCCTCCGCCTTGTCCCCGGTGGTCATGGCGGCCACGTCCTCATCGGACAGGGCATTGCCGTCCTCGTCAAACCAGGTCCAGCCCTCGGCATAATCCAGGTTGTCCAGATACCACTGGAGATTGGAGATAAATTCCGCCAGATAGAGGTCCAGATAGGTCCCGCCGTAGCCGTTGGTGTCGGGGTACAGCTCCTCGTCGTACTCGATGGTCAGAGCGACAGTGCCGGTCAGCGCGCCGTCCCCGTCCAGGTCGAAGCCCACGTCGGCCTCGTCCACGGTCAGGTTCTGCTCATTGATATACTCCATATAGGCCTCGGAGAGATATTCCGCCAGCTGGGCCTGGAAATCGGAGCCGAAGGAATAGTCCTCGTCCAGATAATACTCAAAGGCCAGGGCCATGTCCGCCTCGTACAGAGAGGTGATGGCGCTGTAGGCGATGCAGCCCCATGCCCCGTCGGACAGCTCCACCTCCTCGCCGTCGATGGTAACGGTGGTGGAATAAGTGCCATCCTCATTCAGGTAGCAGCCGACCGCTCCCACCTCCGCCTGATAGGGGTAGAAGTCGGAATTGTTGGAGGTGGCGGCAAACATGGTGGCGTGAGCGCCGCCGCCGGAGCCGCCGGTGGAGACGAAGTAGTCCACGCTGCCCGGCAGATTGCCCAGCAGGATGTTATACTTCACGAACCGGGCAGCCGCCTTCTGGTCGGACAGGCAGGAGGGTGCGTCGCCGGTATAATAGGTGTTGCCGTCGTCATCGGTGGCGGTGTCCTGCTTGCCCCGGTTGCCGCAGGCGACGTTGATATAGCCCTCAGCTGCGTAGGTGGTGGCAGCCTGGGTGTTGGTGGAGGAGCTGTAGCCCGCCGCACCGGTGTTCAAAATCACCGGGGCGGTGGCAGCGGTGTACACCTGGCCGTTGGTGCTGGTGATCTCGGCGTCATAGTCGATGACCAGGCTGCCGTTGACCGCCTCGGAATAGCTCTCCGCCGTCACATCGGCGGCGCCGTCCCCGTCGGTGTCGATGCCGGTGACATACCCGCCGGGGACGCAGACGGAGACGCCCTCCTCGTCCTCGATCTCCGGATAGGCCACGGCGGAGACGATGGACATGACCCAGGCGTCCGCGCCGGAATTGTAGCTCCAGGTATAGTCCGTGTTGTTGGCCAGGTTCAGGACAGACTCGATATACTCCTTGTCGGAGGATGTCGCCACAGTCTCAGAAGCAGAGTCGGTGTCGTCCTCCGATTCCGCCGTCTCAGCGGTAGAGTCTGCGGTGTCCGCCGCCTCTGTGGTTTCTGTGTCGGAGGATGCGCCGCCGCAGGCGGCCAGGCTGAACAGCATGGCCAACGCGCAGAGCAGCGAGATAAGTTTTTTCATACGAGAGACCTCCTCGATTGAGATGGGGTCATCCTATCACAAATACCTTGAAGAAAGATTGAAGCCTTCCAGCTTTTTTCAAGGTTTCTGTGGTATAGTAATGGCATGCATGGAGAGGAGGTATCGGCCATGAAGCTGCTGCTGATCGAGGACGAGCCACGGATGGCGGACGCCCTCCGGGAGCTTTTCCGCCAGGAGGGGTACGATGTGGACTGCTTTTTCCGGGGAGACGACGGGCTTAACGCCCTGTGCAGCGGACAGTATGACGGGGTCATCCTGGATGTGATGCTGCCCGGTCTGTCCGGGGTGGAGGTGGCCGCCCGGAGCCGGAAAGCCGGTATCCGTACCCCCATTCTCATGCTCACCGCAAAGGGAGAGCTGGACGACAAGGTGCTGGGCCTGGACGCAGGCGCCGACGACTACCTGACCAAGCCCTTTCAGCCCCGGGAGCTGCTGGCCCGGGTACGGGCGTTGTGCCGCAGAGGGATGCCGCTTGTGGACGACCGGCTGTGCGCCGGCGATCTGGCGCTGGACGTCAAATCGCTGACGCTGCACTGCACCGCCCCCCTTCAGAGCGTCCACCTCAGCGAGAAGGAGGGCCGGGCGCTGGAATAACTCATCTCCAACCGGAAGCGGGTCCTGTCCAAAGAGCAGCTGGCGGTGAAAATATGGGGCTATGAAAACGAGGCGGAGTACAACAAGGTGGAGGTCTACATCTCCTTTGTCCGGAAAAAGCTGGCCTTTGTCGGCGCTCAGGTGGAGATCAAGGTGGTCCGCGGGGCCGGAG
>JAJBUB010000059.1:0-10358 GCA_020860575.1 Clostridiales bacterium
GGTGGTGCCGTTGCAGCTCTTCGCCTACTATGTGGCCCTCCAGCGGGGCTGCGACATCGACAAGCCCCGGAACCTGGCCAAGAGCGTCACGGTGGAATAGAACACTGCAAAAGGACCGCCTGCGGGCGGTCCTTTTTCGTTGAATTTAGAATGATTCAGACATTTTCCCTTGTTCCGACTGTCGTGAAATGGTATAATGTGGCGAACAGAGAGAGAAAAGGAGGGGAACACCGTGGATCAGGTACAGGAGCAGTCTCAGACAGAGACAAATACCTGGGAGCAGGTGCAGGAGCCTGAACAGGCTGAGGAAGCGCCCTATACGCCCCCGGTCCGCAAGCATCGCCGCCGCCGGCAGCGCAGGACCCCCTGGGCCGGGGTGGAGCTGGTCTTCTTCGGCATCGCCGCCCTGCTGGCCCTCATCATGACGGTGACGCAGGTGGTCCATGTGGCGGGCCTCATCGCATCAGCGGTGGAGGCGTCCGGCACAGCGGACGTCGCCGACGAGACGGAGGAAAATGAGGGCCAGACGGAGGACGCAACGCTGGAGGAGGAGACCGACCCCAAAGACGACCCGGAGGTGGCCCAGTACGCCGACGACACCGGCTACGGCGGGCAGCTCTACGCCCTGCTGGACGACCACCCGGAGGCGGCCACGGTGCTGAAAAATCTGTCGGTCTACCCGGAGAACATTCTCTCCTTCGTGGTGCGCTACCCGGAGGCCATGCCCTTTGCGGCGACCTATGTGGACTATCTGGCGGGGGAGACGGAGACGACCATCGACCTCTCCGCTGAGGGCAGCTCCGCCAGCTTCCCCTCCCTCATCCAGTGGGACGAGCGGTGGGGCTATGAGAGCTACGGCGACGGGGTCATCGGCACCTCCGGCTGCGGACCCACGGCGCTGTCCATGGTGTCCCTCTACCTCACCGGCTGGAACGGCAACGACCCGGTATCCATTGCCAACTATGCTCAGGAGAACGGCTACTACGTCAGCGGCTACGGCTCCTCCTGGACCCTGATGAGCGAGGCCTGCGAGCAGTTCGGCCTGAAGGCCACCGAGCTGACCCTGGACGAGAACCAGGTCATTCAGGCCCTGGAGGCGGGCTGCCCGGTCATCTGCTCCGTGGGAGAGGGTATCTTCACGGACAACGGCCACTACATCGTCCTCTACGCCTACAACGAGTCGGACGGCACCCTCTCCATCCGGGACCCCAACAGCCCCAACAACAGCGAAAAGAGCTGGAAATTCAGCGATTTCTCCGACCAGATCAACAATTTGTGGAGTTTTGAGGCGAGCGATTCATAACGAACAAAACAGGAAACAGGCAGGAACGCAGCAAACGCTCCTGCCTGTTTTTTGCGAAAACCTGATGTTAATACCCCAGCTCCTCCCCCACCAGGATGACGTGGATGCGCCCGGGGGTGCGGCTGCGGCGGGTGATGAGGAACTGGCAGCAGATGCTGTCCGGGTTCTGGCAGTCGGCGCACCGGCCCCGGCTGGTGCAGGGGGTGGAGAGGCCGAAGCGGACGGCGTTGGTGGGGGCGGCCACATTTCTGGCCCGTTTCATGGCGGAGTCCAGATCGGCGCAGACCTTATTCATCCCGGCGATCACCACCACCTGCTTCGGGCCGAAGGCCAGGGCGGCCACCCGGTTGCCGTTGCCGTCGATGTTCACCAGCATCCCGTCCAGGGTGACGGCGTTGGCGGAGAGGAAATAGGTGTCGCAGAACAGGGTCTGACGGTAGACCTCCCGTATCTCCTCCGGGTCGGTGGGGGCGTGCCGGTCCAGGGCCACGCAGCCGGAGGAGCCGATGGCGTCCAGCAGGCCGATCTCATCCAGAGTGGCGGAGCCGCCCCAGGCCACGGAGGTACCGGGAAGGAGATACCGTTTGCCCGCCTCCAGTGCGTCCGCTGCGGTGGGGCAGTATTCCCCGGTCATGCCCCGGCGCTCCAGGCCCTGGATGACCGTCCGGGCGGCGTTTTCCCGGGTGATGCTCACGTTGCTCATGTCAGTGCTCCTCCTGTGTCGGGGCAGCCGTCTCCGGCGGCAGCTGGGCGGTGATGTACTCCTTCAGCTTTTCAAAGGTGACGGGGCTGACGTCGTGCTCCATCCGGCAGGCGTCCTCTGCGGCCACGTCTGCGGGGACCCCCAGGGAGACCAGCCAGCGGGTGAGCAGCACATGGCGCTCGTAGATCGTCTCGGCGATGGCCCGGCCGGAGTCGGTCAGCTCCAGCAGGCCGTCCTTTCCCATGTTGATGTAGCCGTTCTCCCGCAAGAGGCTCATCGCCCGGCTGACGCTGGGCTTGGAGAACTCCAGCTTGTGGGCCACGTCGATGGAGCGGGCGGAGCCCTTCTCCAGCTGTATCATCAAAATGGCTTCCAGATAGTTCTCGGCGGATTCATGAATTTTCATCGGCTTGGCCCTCCATACCCGGGGTGGTCTGTTCCGTCAACCTGACGGAATTTCTGCCTTTAAGCATACCACATATCGTGCAAACATTCAAGACTGAAATTAGCTATTGACAACCGGAGTTAGTTGGAGTAAACTAACATTACATCAAAGGTTAGCTTAGTTTAACTTTGTGAGAAAGCACGAACAAACGACATATGGAGGGATACATGATGCCTTTGACTATGGCCCCCACCGGGCAGGAGAATACCGTCAAGCGCATTACCGGGAGGGACGAGACCCGTCGCTTCCTGGCAAACCTCGGCTTTGTAGAGGGCGGGAGCGTGACGGTGATCAGCGAGGTCTCCGGGAACCTGATCGTCAGCGTAAAGGATACCCGGATCGCCCTGAGCAAGAGTATGGCAAACCGAGTTATGGTATGACAGAGAAGGGGAGAATGAAATGAAGACACTGAGAGATGTACAGCCGGGGCAGACCGCCAGGGTGGTCCGCCTCCACGGAGAGGGCCCGGTGCGCCGCCGCATCATGGATATGGGCATCACCAAGGGGACCGATCTGACCGTCCGCAAGGTGGCCCCCTTGGGCGACCCGGTGGAGATCACCGTCCGGGGCTACGAGCTGTCCGTCCGCAAGGGCGACGCCGACTGCATCGAGGTTAAATAAAAAGAAAGCCAAAGGGCTTGCGGCAGACCCCTTGCCTCCCTCTCTGAGGGAGGTGGCACGGCGAAAGCCGTGACGGAGGGAGAGCAGTACGCACTCCCGAAAAGCACAAACGTCCCGGCGAATTCGTAGGGAGTCGGTACGAATTCGCCGGAGGTTTTCCGGCAGACGAAAGTCCCTGCCGCACTCCCTCAGTCGCCTTGCGGCGACAGCTCCCTCCAAGAGGGAGCCAAGGGGGTTGCGGAAACCCTAAGCTCCCTCTCTGAGGGAGCCAAAAAGCGTATCAAAGAGAGGAAGTAAGCATCATGGCACAGATCAAAATCGCTCTGGCGGGCAACCCGAACTGTGGCAAGACCACCATGTTCAACGCCCTGACCGGAGCTTCTCAGTATGTGGGCAACTGGCCCGGGGTCACGGTCGAGAAGAAGGAGGGCAAGCTCCGGGGCTACAAGGACGTGATCGTCACCGACCTGCCCGGCATCTACTCCTTAAGCCCCTA
This sequence comes from Clostridiales bacterium, assembly GCA_020860575.1. Classification (GTDB taxonomy): domain Bacteria; phylum Bacillota; class Clostridia; order Oscillospirales; family Oscillospiraceae; genus Onthomonas. The sequence goes on from JAJBUB010000059.1 coordinate 3,569, forward strand.
CACGCTGGAGGAGGTCGTCTCCCGAAACTACTTGCTTAATGAGAAGCCGGATGTTATCATTAACCTGGTGGACGGCTCCAACATCGAGCGGAACCTGTACCTCACCACTCAGATTCTGGAGCTGGGCCTGCCGGTGCTCATCGCCCTGAACATGATGGACGTGGTCAAGAAGCGCGGGGACGTGATCAACGTGGAGAAGCTCTCCAAGGAGCTGGGCTGCCCCATCGTGGAGACCGCCGCCGTCACCGGCGAGGGCCTGGACGAGATGGCGAAGCGCGCGGTGGAGCTGGCGAACAGCCATCAGGCCGCCCCCGCCCCTAAGGGCTTCATCAAGGAGATCGAGAGCGCCCTGACCGAGATCTCCGCCGCCATCGAGGGCAAGGTGGCCGTCCCCTCCGCTCTGCGCTGGTACACCGTCAAGGTGTTCGAGCGGGACGAGAAGGTGCTGGCCGACCTGGGCTATGGAGAGAGCCTCCCGGCGGAGCTGGAGTCCGTCGTCGCCCGGGTGGAGGAAAATCTGGACGACGACGCCGAGAGCATCATCACCGGACAGCGGTACGACGCCATCGGCCGCATCGTGGGCAAGACCGTCCGCAAGAAGGAGACGGGGCTGACCATGTCCGACAAGATCGACCGGGTGGTCACCAACCGGGTGCTGGCTCTGCCCATCTTTGCCCTGGTCATCTGCTTCATCTACTATGTCTCCGTCTCCACGGTAGGCTCCTGGTGGACGGACTGGGCCAACGATCAGTTCCTGGGTGAGGACGGCTGGTTCCTCTTCGGCATTGGCCGCTCCGACTATGACGACGCCGCCGACGAATTCAGCGAGGCGGAGCAGATCATCAACGGCGCGGACTACTATGACGCCGACGTGGGCGACATGCTCCACTCCGACGGCTATCTCGACCAGGCTGTCGCCGCGGGCTACACCTTCGACGGCGAGAGCGACGACGTGGAGGCCCTGGAGGCCCTGGCCGCCGAGATTGAGGCGGACGGCGGTCTGACCGTCAGCGTGGACATCTGGGACCTGGAGGAGATGGAGGTCGTTGACACCCTCTCCGTCACCGTGGAGGACTTCCTGGCCGCCGCCGAGGTGGAGGAGCCTGACCCCGCGGACTACAGCCCCGTGTACATCCCCGGTATCTACACCCTGCTCCAGACAGGTCTGGAGGCCATCAACTGCAACGAGCTGCTCCAGGCCCTGATCCTGGACGGCATCTGGGCCGGCGTGGGCGCGGTCCTGGGCTTTGTGCCTCAGATGCTGGTGCTGTTCTTCTTCATGGCTATCCTGGAGGACTGCGGCTATATGGCCCGTATCGCCTTCATCATGGACCGTATCTTCCGGCGCTTCGGCCTCTCCGGTAAGAGCTTCATCCCCATGCTCATCGGCACGGGCTGCGGCATCCCCGGCGTCATGGCCACCCGAACGATTGAAAACGAGTCCGACCGGAAGATGAGCATTATGACCACCACCTTCATGCCCTGCGGGGCCAAGCTGCCCATCATTGCCCTCATCGCCGGCGCGTTGTTCAACGACGCCTGGTGGGTCGGCCCCTCCTGCTACTTCCTGGGTATCGCCGCAGTGCTGTTCACCGGCATCGTCATGAAAAAGACCAAGGCCTTTGCCGGGGACCCCGCTCCCTTCGTCATGGAGCTGCCCGCCTACCATATGCCCCGTCCCAAGGGCGTGCTCATCCATATGTGGGACCGGGCCAAGAGCTTCATCAAAAAGGCAGGCACCATCATCCTGCTGGCCAGCGCCCTGGTGTGGTTCCTCTCCAGCTTTGGCTTTGAAAACGGCTTCGGCATGGTGGAGGATATGGACAACTCCCTGCTGGCCGTGGTGGGCGGAGCCTTCTCCTTCCTGTTCGTGCCCCTGGGCTTCGGCGACTGGAAGGCCACCGCAGCCGTGGTCACCGGCCTGATCGCCAAGGAGAACGTGGTCGGCACCTTCGGCGTGCTGTACGCCGGTCTGGAGGAGGTCTCCGAGTCCGGCTACGAGACCTGGGCCATCCTGCGCCAGACCTACACCGCCGCCGCCGCCTATGCGTTCCTGGCCTTCAACCTGCTGTGCGCTCCCTGCTTTGCCGCCATCGGCGCCATGAAGCGGGAGTTCGGCACCACCAAATGGACCCTGGCCGCCGTGGGCTATCAGTGCCTGCTGGCCTGGTGCGTGGCGCTGGTGGTCTATCAGCTGGCCGGCCTGTTCACCGGAGTCTGCACCTTCGGCTTCTGGACGGTGGTCGCCATCGCCCTGGTGGTGTTCGGCATCTACCTCCTGGCCCGTCCGGGCTACAAGCCGGAGAGCGAGCGGCTCTCCAAGCGGGCTGCGGCGAATATGTGAGGAACCTTCTTGCCTCCCTCCTTGAGGGAGGTGGCACGGCGAAGCCGTGACGGAGGGAGAGCGGCACGCGCTTACGACACCGTAAAATCCTTCGGCGAATCCGCTGGGGCTTGGTACGAATTCGCCGAAAGATTTTTGTTGGACGAAGGTGCCTGCCGCACTCCCTCAGTCAGCTTACGCTGACAGCTCCCTCAAAGAGGGAGCCGAGGAGTTTGAGCAGCCCTCTCTCCTCCTTCGTTAAGGAAGCCGAGAAAGAAAGGAGCATCCGAAATGGGAACAGTCCTTGTGGTGATCATCCTCATCGTCCTGTTTGTCCTCGCCTTCCGGGCGACGGTGAAGGAGATGAAAAAGGGCGGCTGCGCCTATTGCTCCGCCTGCTCCTCTCACCGTTCGACGGACAAAAAGAGCGAAGAGACGCCCTCTGGCTGCACGGGAGCGTGCAGCGGGTGCAGTCACCGCTGTCATTGAGCAGATCAATCCCCCTGGCCTTTGCCGGGGGGATTTTTCGTGGGGAGGGAGATTTTGAGCGCTTGCGAGGTCGCCGACAGCTTTCTGCCGGACGAAAATGCCTGCTGCTCTCCCTCAGTCAGCTTGCGCTGACAGCTCCCTCAAGGAGGGAGCCAGGGAACTGCGAAACCTCTTGGCTCCCTCTCTGAGGGAGCTGGCTGCCCGAAGGGCAGACTGAGGGAGAGCAGCACGCACCCACGACACCGTAAAATTCTTCGGCGAATCCGTCATTGGCCGTCTGTCAACACACCCTGTTTCACTTCTCCCACCCTGCACATTGACTTTTTAGGCTGTTAATCGTATACTTTTAGGGAAATACGAACCGGAAGGGGAAATTGAGATGAAAAGACTGCTTGCCCTGCTCCTGGCCCTGACCATGGCCCTGTCCCTGGCGGCCTGCGGCGCGTCTGACGAGACGGTAACGGATACGGATACGAACACGGAAAGCGCCGACTCCGCCGGGGAGACGGCGGAGGACACCGCCGACGATACCGCAGAGGGGGAGACTACCGACAGCGCCCGGGTGGTCAACATCGGCTGCACCTCCGCCCTGGGGACCCTGAACCCCCTGCTCATGGACGGGGACTGGGTGAACGTCTACGCCCAGAGCCTGGAGTTCCTGCCCCTGGTCAGCCTGAACGACGAGCTGGAGTTTGAGTACATCCTGGCCGACGAGATCACCACGGAGGACAACCTGACCTTCACCGTCCACATCCGGGAGGACGCCGCCTGGTCCGACGGGGAGCCAATCACCGCCGATGACCTGGCCTACACCATGACCCGCATCGCCAGCCCCCTGGTGATGAACTACGCCATGCAGTTCACCGCCATCGTGGGCACCGATGACGAGACCGGCTGGGTCGAGGAGGGAGCCGAGACCATCGACGGCCTGGAGATCGTGGACGAAAAGACGCTGAACATCACCTTCAAGTATGAGATGAACCTGACCAGCTTCCTCAACGGCTACGCCCAGTACATCCTGACCTTGCCCAAGCACATCCTGGAGACCATCCCGGAGAGCGAGCTGGCCACCTCCGACTGGTTCGACGCCCCCACCGTCGTCTCCGGCCCCTACATGGTGACGAGCTACGACGCCAACCACTACATCTCCTATATCGCCAACGAGAACTATTTCCTGGGTGAGCCGGAGATCCTGTACTGCAACATCCAGATCGTGGACGGCAGCCAGCTGCTCACCGGCCTGCAATCCGGGGAGATCGACATCGTCCCGCCCCTGCTGGCCACCATTCCGGAGGAGGACTACTCCTCTGTCCAGAGCCTGGAGGGCATCACCGCCACCTACGGCTCTGCCATCGCCACCGAGACCATCTTCATCAACGCCGACTGCATCCCGGACGAGCTGGTGCGCCAGGCCATGCTCTGTGCCATCGACCGGGAGACCATCGTGAACGGTCTGCTCACCGGCGGGGCGGAGCTGATGGACGGCTTCTGCGTCCCTGACGGCCCCTACTACTCCGGCCAGAGCGCAGTCAGCTATGACCCGAACCAGGCCCTGGAGCTGCTGATGCAGGCCGGCTGGGACGGCAGCGAGAGCTACACCCTCTACATCAACTCCGGGGACAAGACCCTCATCAACGCCTGCACCCTGTGCCAGTCCTACTGGGTCGCCGTGGGCATCCAGGTGGAGCTGGTGACGGTAGACCTGGAGACGCTGACCACCAACGCCGGCACCGACGAATATGATATGATCGCCGTCCAGTACACCTATCCCGCCGTGGACCCCAGCTGGGACATCGACTGGGTGCTGTCCGCCTGGTGCCATCTGTACCCGGATGAGGTGCAGGCGGCGGTGCTGGGCATCCAGTCCAGCGACGACCTGGCCGTCCAGCAGGAGAACTACGCCCTCATTGACGCCTTCGCCCAGGAGCAGGTACCCCTCATCTGCCTATACGCCAACGGCCCTCTGGGCGCGGTGCGGGACACCCTCCAGAACGCCCAGGCCACCATGTACGGCTGCATCAACAACATCCACGAGTGGAGCTTCGCCGAATGAGTCTGCTGGAGGTGTCCGATCTCCATCTCTCCTTCGGGGAGCAGGAGGTGCTCCACGGACTTGACCTGAAGGTGGAGCCGGGGGAGTTCCTCGCCCTGGTGGGGGAGTCCGGCTCCGGCAAGAGCGTGACCGCCCTGACGGTCATGGGGCTGCTGCCCCCCAACGCCAGGGTCACGGCGGGGAGCGTCGCCTTCGACGGGCAGGACCTGCTGGCCTGCACCCCGAAGGAGCTGGACCGGTACCGGGGCGGTCAGATCGGCATGGTCTTTCAGGACGCCCTCACCAGCCTAAATCCAGTGATGACCATCGGGGAGCAGCTCACCGAGGGGCCGCGAATTCATCTGGGCTACGACAAAAGACAGGCGGAGAACCTGGCTCTGTCCCTGCTGGAGCGGGTGGGCCTCCCCGGAGGCCGGGAGCAGCTCAAGCGCCACCCCCACACCCTCTCCGGGGGCCAGCGGCAGCGGGTGTGCATCGCCATGGCCCTGGCCTGCAATCCCCGGCTGCTCATCGCCGACGAGCCGACGACTGCCCTGGACGTCACCGTCCAGGCCCAGATCATGGAGCTGCTGGGCAGTCTCCAGCGGGAGAGCGGCATGGCGGTGCTGTTTATCACCCACGATATCGCCCTGGCCGCCCGCCAGGCCCACCGCATTGCCGTGGCCTGGGAGGGCCGGGTGGTGGAGACGGGGGACGCGGGGACGCTCCTGCACTATCCTCAGCACCCCTACACCCAGCGGCTGGCGGCGGCGGCCGAGAAACTGAGGCTGAAATGAACGAGACAAATCCCGTGGTCTGTCAGGCGGACCATGTGAGCAAGACCTACCGTCTCTCCGCCTTCCGGCGGGTGGAGGCGGTAAAGGAAGTGTCCCTGACCATCCAAAAGGGGGAGACTCTGGGCCTGGTGGGGGAAACCGGCTCCGGCAAAAGCACCCTGGGGCGGCAGCTGGCCGCCCTGGAGCAGCCCACCTCCGGCAGCGTCCGCTTCGAGGGGCAGGACCTCTCCAATCGGCGGCAGCTGAAATCGGTGCGCACCCGGATACAGATGGTTTTTCAGGACACCTACGCCTCCCTGAACCCCCGCAAGACGGTGTTTCAGACCATCTATGAACCGATGGCCTATCACGGCCTCGCCAACCGGGAGAACGGACGGCGGGAGGTGGCCCGTCTGCTGGAGCTGGCGGAGCTGCCGGAAAGCTACGCCGACCGCTACCCCCACGCCCTCTCCGGCGGCCAGCGGCAGCGGGTGTGCATCGCCCGTGCCCTGGCTCTGAACCCGGACTTTGTGGTCTGGGACGAGCCGGTTTCCGCCCTGGATGTGACGGTGGCGGCCCAGATTTTGGAGCTGATGGTGCGCCTCCAGCGGGAGCTGGGGCTGACCTCGGTGATGATCGGCCACGGAATCGGGGCGGTGGCCTATGTCAGTCAGCGTCTTGCAGTGATGAAGGACGGCGTACTGGTGGAGACGGGGACCCGGGAGCAGATCATCGACCATCCCAACCACCCCTACACCCAGTCCCTCATCCGGGCGGCGAGGTATTGATGCCATGTGGAAATACATTTTAAAACGAATCGCCATAGCTATCCCGGTGCTGATTGGCATCACCATTATCGACTACGGCCTCATGTGTCTGGCGGGCAGTCCCCTGGATATGCTGGTGGGACCCAGAGTGTCCGAGGGCGCCCTGGAGGCCCGGGCGGTGGCCTGGGGGCTGGACCAGCCCTTTTATGTGCAATACTTCGTCTGGCTCCAGCAGGTGCTCACCGGCAATCTGGGCTACTCCACCTCCTCCTATCAGGCGGTGAGCGACATGATCGCCAGCCATCTGGGGCCGACCCTGCTGCTGATGGCCACCTCCCTGGCGCTGAGCCTGGGCATCTCCCTGCCGCTGGTCATCTGGTCGGCCACCGACCCCGAGCCGTCG
>JAJBUB010000059.1:10368-20254 GCA_020860575.1 Clostridiales bacterium
ACCCACCCCTATACGAAGCGGGACTACGCCCTGGTGTCCCTGAGCTTTGTGGGCACCGGCATCCCCAGCTTTTTCCTGGCCCTGGTGCTGATCTGGCTGTTCACCATTCAACTGGGCTGGCTCCCCTCCAGCGGCATGACCACCCTGGGGACGGGGGGCGGCGCGCTGGACGTGCTGCGGCATATGGTCATGCCGGTGACGGTGCTGACAGTGTACTATACCGGGGTGAACCTGCGTTACTTCCGCTCCTCCATGCTGGAGATCAGCCAGCAGGACTATCTCCGGACTGCCCGGGCCAAGGGCATCGGGGAGCGCCGGGTGGTGTGGAACCACGGCCTGCGCAATACCCTCCTCACCGTCATCACGGTGGTGGGGACGGAGGTCCCCATGCTCTTTGGGGGCAGCATCATTGTGGAGCAGGTGTTCTCCTGGCCGGGACTGGGGCTTATGACCATGAGCGCCATCACCAGCCGGGATTATCCGGTGATTATGGGGGTCTGCCTGATGACGGCGGTGGTGGTGGTCCTGGTGAATCTGGTCACTGACATCCTCTACGCCCTGGCGGACCCGACGGTGGAGCTGAAATGAGAGAAAACGGTGTGATTCGGCGCTTTCTGCGCCATAAGCTTGGGGTGGTCAGCCTGGTCGTCGTGCTGGTCATCGCCCTGCTGGCGGTCCTGGCCCCGGTGATCGCCCCTTACGACCCCACGGCCATCAACCCGGAATTCAACGCCGCACCCAGCCCAGAGCACTGGCTGGGTACCGACCAGATCGGCCGGGACGTGCTCTCCCGGCTGCTCTATGCCACGAGAACGTCTCTGCTGGTGGGGGTGCTGGCGGCGGGACTGTCCACCGCCATTGGAGTGGTGCTGGGACTGATTTCCGGCTACTTCGGCGGCGTGACGGATATGGTCATCATGCGCATCACCGATATGGTGATGAGCTTTCCCTATATCCTGCTGGTGCTGGTGGCGGCGGCCATCTTCCAGCCGGGTCTGTGGAATATCATCCTCATCCTGGGCTTTGTGGACTGGCCCAGCGCGGCCCGGCTGGTCCGGGGCAACGTCCTCTCCCTCCGGGAGAGCGGCTTCGTGAAGAGCAGCCAGGCGGCGGGGATGCCGGGATGGTACATCCTGTTTTCCGAGATTTTGCCCAACACGGCGGCCCCGGTGCTGGTCTACTTCACCTCGGTGGTGGCCCTCTCCATGCTGGACGAGGCGGCGTTGAGCTTCCTGGGTATGGGGGTCCAGCCCCCGGACGCCAGCCTGGGGAATCTGCTGGGGGACGCCCAATCTCTGACTATTCTGACCAGCCAGCCCTGGCTGTGGCTGCCCCCGGGCATCGTGGTGGTGGTGCTGGTGGTGTGCATCAGCTTCGTAGGCGACGCCCTGCGGGACGCGCTGGACCCGACGGGGAAGTAGGGGGACTCTCTGCCGACAATCAATCTCTGTAAAAACAGTCAAAAACTGATAAACGAGGTGCAAAAACAATGAGCAACTACAAAATCGCCCTGATCCGTGGCGACGGTATCGGCCCGGAGGTCGTGAACGAGGCAGTCCGTGTGATGGAGCAGGTGGGGGCCAGATTTGGCCACAGCTTCACCTTTGAGGACGTGCTGATGGGTGGCTGCGCCACCGACGCGGTGGGGAAGAGCTACCCCGACGGCACCGCAGAGCGGTGCAAGGCTTGCGACGCCGTTCTGCTGGGGGCCGTGGGCGGCCCCAAATGGGGCAGCGACCGCCCCGCTTACGAGCGGCCGGAGACCGCTCTGCTGGCCATCCGGAAGGACCTGGGGCTGTACGCTAACCTCCGCCCCGCCATGCTGCGCCCCGCCCTGGCGGAGGCCAGCCCGCTGAAAAAGGAGACGGCCCAGGCGGGTATCGACCTGATGATGGTGCGGGAGCTGACCGGAGGCATCTACTTTGGCAAGCGGGACAAGTATCAGACGGAGGACCGGGGCCTGGAGGCCACCGACCTGATGGCCTACTCCGAGCTGGAGATCGAGCGCATCGGCCGCCGGGCCTTTGAGCTGGCCATGCTCCGCCGGAAAAAGGTGACCAGCGTGGATAAGGCCAACGTACTGGAGACCAGCCGCCTGTGGCGGGCCACCATGCACCGGCTGGCGGAGGAGTACCCGGACGTGACCTATGAGGATATGCTGGTGGATAACTGCGCCATGCAGATCGTCCGCAACCCCGGCCAGTTCGACGTGGTGGTCACGGAGAATATGTTCGGGGACATCCTCTCCGACGAGGCCTCCATGGTCACCGGCTCCATCGGCCTGCTGCCCTCCGCCTCCATCGGTGACACCGCCCCCGGCCTGTATGAGCCCATCCACGGCTCCGCCCCGGACATCGCCGGTCAGGACAAGGCCGACCCCATCGCCACCATCCTGTCTGTGGCCATGATGTTCCGTTACTCCTTCCAGCTCGCCCAGGAGGCGGACGCCGTGGAGACGGCGGTGGACGCGGTACTGGCCCAGGGCTGGCACACTGCCGACATCGCCGGAGCGGCGGACAAGCTGGTGGGGACAAAGGAGATGGGTCGGCTCATCTGCGAGGCGATTGGCGGGTGAGAGCAAGGGGCCTATGCCCCCCAATCCCCCAGAAAGAACGGGTTGGGAGTTTTAAACCACCGCCCATCGTGTTATTATCGAACCAGCAAAATTTGAAAAGCGAGGTCGAGCGCAATGAACGACAGATACGAAAGCCCTCTCTCCAGCCGGTACGCCAGCGACGAGATGCAGTATATCTTCTCCCCCATCAAGAAATTCACCACCTGGCGGCGGCTGTGGATCGCCCTGGCCCGGGGGGAGATGGAGCTGGGCCTGCCCATCACCCAGGAGCAGATCGACGAGATGGAGGCCAACGTGGACAACGTGGACTTCGAGGCGGCGGCCCGGTACGAGAAGGAGCTGCGCCATGACGTCATGGCCCACATCCACGCCTGGGGGGACCAGTGTCCCAAGGCCCGGCCCATCATCCATCTGGGGGCCACCAGCTGCTATGTGGGAGATAACACGGACATCATCCTCATGAAGGAGGGCCTGGAGCTGATTCGGGACGAGCTGGTGCGGGTCATCGACAACCTGGCCCGGTTCGCCGACCGGTACAAGGCCACCCCCACCCTGGGCTTCACCCACTTCCAGGCGGCCCAGCTCACCACCGTAGGCAAGCGGGCCAGCCTGTGGACCAACGAGTTTCTCATGGATCTCCACGAGGTGGAGTACCGGCTCTCCACCCTGAAGCTGCTGGGCAGCAAGGGTACCACCGGCACTCAGGCCAGCTTTATGGAGCTGTTTGACGGCGACCAGGAGAAGATCAAGGCCCTGGAGCAGAAGATCGCCGCCGAGATGGGCTTTGATGGGGTGGTCCCCGTCTCCGGCCAGACCTACAGCCGGAAGATGGACTCCTATGTGCTCAACACCCTCTCCGGCATTGCCCAGTCGGCCAGCAAGTTTGCCACCGACCTGCGGCTGCTCAGCCACCTGAAGGAGATGGAGGAGCCATATGAGGCCCACCAGATCGGCTCCTCCGCCATGCCCTACAAGCGCAACCCCATGCGCTCCGAGCGCATCTGCGCCCTGAGCCGGTATGTCATCAGCGACACGGTGAACCCGGCCATCACCGCCTCTACCCAGTGGTTCGAGCGCACTCTGGACGACTCCGCCAACAAGCGTATCTCCGTTCCCGAGGCGTTCCTGGCCACCGACGCCATCCTCCGCATCTGCCAGAACGTGACCTCCGGACTGATCGTCCACGAGAAGGTCATCGAGAAGCACATCCAGGAGGAGCTGCCCTTTATGGCCAGCGAGAACATCATGATGGACGCCGTCCTCCGGGGCGGCGACCGGCAGGAGCTGCATGAGCGCATCCGGGTCCACTCCCTGGAGGCGGGGCGGAACGTGAAGGAGCTGGGGCTGGAGAACAACCTCATCGACCTGATCGCCGCAGACCCCCTCTTCGGCATGACCCGGGAGGAGCTGACCGCCCATCTGGAGCCAAGCCGTTACATCGGCCGCTGCCCGGATCAGGTGACGGAGTTTCTGGAAAACGACGTCCGGCCGGTGCTGGAGCAGTACGCCTCCGCCCTGGACGGGCGGAAGGTGGAGCTGTCCGTCTGACAGAACGTGGGGGAGGTGTACACAGTGCTGCAAAAAAAGGACGTCAGCAAGTATCTTGGGGCGGCCCTCACCGTTCTGGGTGTAGTGGTGGCCAGCGTTATCCTCATCTTCTGCTTTGTCAAGTTCGACGCCATCAAGGCGGGGGCGGCCCAGCTGGTGGACATCCTCATGCCCTTTATCGTGGGGCTGGTCATCGCCTATTTGCTCTCGCCTATCTATAACGCACTGGTGCGCAATCTGGAGCCGTGGCTGAGGACGGTCTGCCGGATGAAGCGTCCCAGAGGGCTGGCCAAGGGACTGGCCCTGTTCCTGTCTGTCCTGCTGGTGCTGGCAGTGGTCTTTGGCCTGATCGCCATGATCCTCCCTCAGCTCTTTGACAGCGTGGCCAATCTGGGTACGAGCCTCCCCGGCTATCTGGAGCAGACCGGCATCTGGCTGGACGAGATGCTGGCTCACTTGGGACTGGACATCAGCGTGCAGGAATACTTTGACGACATGGGGAGCCAGTTCTCCACCTGGCTGGCGGAGACTCTGCTCCCCGGACTCCAGAGCCTGGTGGAGCAGCTGGGGACGGACTCCCTGGTGGGCGGCCTCTTCAGCGGCGTGGTCACGGTGGTCAACGGGGTGACGAACTTCGTCCTGGGCCTCATCGTCTCCGTCTATCTGCTGGCGGACAAGGAGCGGATGCTGGCTCTGTCCAAAAAGCTGCTCTACGCCATTGCAGGGACGGAGCGGGGCAACCGGGTGCTGGAGGAGCTGCGCAAGACCAACCGCATTTTCGGCGGCTTCATCACCGGCAAGCTGGTGGACTCCCTGATCATGGGCATCCTCTGCTTCATCGGCTCCAGCCTGCTCCGGCTGCCCTACGCCCTGCTGGTCAGCGTGGTGGTGGGCGTCACCAACATCATCCCCTTCTTCGGTCCCTTCCTGGGGGCGATCCCCTGCGCCCTGCTGATTTTGCTCACCGACCCCATCAAGTGCGTCTACTTCATCATCTTCATCCTGGCCCTCCAGCAGTTTGACGGCAACATCCTGGGGCCGAGGATTTTGGGCAACACCACCGGGGTCAGCCCCTTTGGAGTGCTGTTCGCTATCATCTTCTTCGGCGGCGTGTTCGGCTTCGTGGGCACGATCATCGGCGTGCCGCTGTTCGCTATCCTCTCCTCCCTGGTGGGGGAGCTGGTGGACAGATGGCTGAAAAAGAAGAACCTGAGCCGCAAGCTGGGGGACTACGCCAACCTGGACTATGTGAAGGAGGACGCCGGACAGACCCCGGAAAACTATATCAAGCGGCAGGACCCGACGAGAAAATAGAACAAACGTATCGGGGGTCGGTACGGATTTGCCGATGGCTTTTAGCGTATCGGCAATGCCTGCCGCACTCCCTCAGTCTGCCCTTCGGGCAGCCAGCTCCCTCAAAGAGGGAGCCAAGGGGTTGCAGCAGACCCTTGCCTCCCTCTTTGAGGGAGGTGGCACGGCGAAGCCGTGACGAAGGGAGAGCAGCACGCACTCGCGACAAGACAGGCACCATCGGCGAATTCGCACCCACCACCCCCGCAAACCCAACCCCAACACTTGACATCCACAACCGCCTGTGGTATAGTTGCATTGTGGCTTAGTCTGTGGTAATAAAACAGACATTTCAATCAGTTATATCCTACAAACCACCAAGAAATACGTTTGAAGAAGGGGTATCACATGAAGACTTTAGAGATTCAGTCCGTAGTTGGCCGCCAGATCATCGACTCCCGCGGCAATCCCACCGTCGAGGCGGAGGTCCGCCTGGTTGACGGCACCGTCGCCCGTGGCGCAGCTCCCAGCGGCGCTTCCACCGGCCAGTTCGAGGCTCTGGAGCTTCGGGACGGCGACAAGAGCCAGTTCGGCGGCAAGGGCGTGACCAAGGCGGTCGCCAACGTCAACGGCCCCATCGCCAAGGCCGTCGTGGGCATGAACGCCATCGACACCTATGCCGTGGACGCCGCCATGCTGGCCGCCGACGGCACCAAGGACAAGAGCAACCTGGGCGCCAACGCCATCCTGGCCGTCTCCATCGCCGTGGCCCGTGCCGCCGCCGATTCCCTGGGCCTGCCTCTGTACCGGTTCCTGGGCGGCGCCAACGCCACCAAGCTGCCTCTGCCCATGATGAACATCCTCAACGGCGGCGCTCACGCCACCAACAGCGTGGATGTCCAGGAGTTCATGATCATGCCCGCCGGCGCCTCCAGCTTCAGCGAGGGCCTGCGGATGTGCACCGAGGTGTTCCATGCTCTGCAGAAGGTGCTCAAGGGCAAGGGCCTGTCCACCGGCGTGGGCGACGAGGGCGGCTTCGCTCCCGACTGCGCTTCCGATGAGGAGGCCATCGAGTTCATCCTGGAGGCCATTCGTCAGGCCGGTTACGAGCCGGGCAAGGACTTCGTCCTGGCTCTGGACGCCGCCTCCAGCGAGTGGAAGGGCGAGAGCGTTGGTCAGTACCATATGCCCAAGTGCGGCAAGGACTACACCAGCGACGAGCTGATCGACCACTGGAAGCGTCTGGTAGACAAGTATCCCATCATCTCCATCGAGGACGGCCTGGATGAAGAGGACTGGGAGGGCTGGCAGAAGCTGACCGCCGAGCTGGGCGACCGTGTCCAGCTGGTGGGCGACGATCTGTTCGTCACCAACACCGAGCGTCTGGCCAAGGGCATCTCCCTGGGCTGCGGCAACTCCATCCTCATCAAGCTGAACCAGATCGGCTCTGTCAGCGAGACCATGGAGGCCATCAAGATGGCTCACAAGGCCGGCTACACCGCCGTCACCAGCCACCGCTCCGGCGAGACCGAGGACACCACCATCGCCGACCTGGCCGTGGCTCTGAACACCTGCCAGATCAAGACCGGCGCTCCCAGCCGCAGCGAGCGCGTTGCCAAGTACAACCAGCTGCTGCGCATCGAGGAGGAGCTGGGCGCTGCCGCCCAGTGGCCCGGCTTCAACGCCTACAACGTCAAGCGCTGAGTCGATACCCCTCTGATTTGACCCTTTGCCCCCGGCGGGACGGTTGCCCCGCCGGGGTTTTTCGCGTTTTTTCCGTTCTTTGGCGGAAATCACACGTTTCCACTCTTGCAAAACGGTCGGGAAACGCCTATAATTGCCTCAAGTGTCAATACACCTGAATATATCCCATCGCATGAATCCACATATCGCCTCAGGGCGGGATCGGAGTGTTTTTATGGACTGTCAGACCAATTACACCATGCTCTGTGATTTCTACGAGCTGACCATGGCAAACGGCTATTTCCGCACCCCGGAGGTCCGGGACCGGATCACCTATTTTGATATGTTCTTCCGCAATGTGCCGGACGACGGCGGCTATGCCATCGCCGCCGGTCTGGAGCAGCTGGTGGACTATATCCAGAACCTGCGCTTCACTGAGGAAGACATCGAGTACCTCCGGGGGAGAGGCTGCTTTTGCGAGGAGTTCCTGGACTATCTGCGCACCTTCCGGTTCACCGGGGACATCTGGGCCGTACCCGAGGGGACGCCCATCTTCCCCCAGGAGCCGGTAGTCACCGTCCGCGCCCCCGCCATCCAGGCCCAGTTTATCGAGACGTACCTGCTGCTGGTGTACAACCACCAGTGCCTCATCGCCACCAAGGCCAATCGGGTGGTGCGGGCGGCCAAGGGCCGTCCTGTGGCGGAGTTTGGCTCCCGTCGTGCCCACGGGGCCTCCGCCGCCATTCTGGGGGCCAGAGCCGCTTACATCGGCGGATGCAGCTCCACCGCCTGCACCCAGGCGGACCGGGACTACGGCGTTCCCGCCACCGGCACCATGGCCCACTCCTGGGTGATGATGTTCCCTTCCGAGTATGAGGCATTTAAGCGTTACTGCGAGCTGTACCCGGACAACGCCACCCTGCTGGTGGACACCTATAACGTGCTGAAATCCGGCGTCCCCAACGCCATCCGGGCGTTCAAGGAGGTGTTGCTGCCCCAGGGCATCACCAAATGCGGCATCCGCCTGGACTCCGGCGACCTGACCTACCTCTCCCGGAAGGCACGGAAGATGCTGGACGACGCCGGTCTGACCGAGTGCAAGATCGTGGCCTCCAACTCTCTGGACGAGTATCTGATTCAGGACCTGCTCCGCCAGGGGGCGCAGCTGGACTCCTTTGGCGTGGGCGAACGGCTCATCACCTCCAAGAGCAGCCCGGTCTTTGGCGGGGTGTACAAGCTGGTGGCCATCGAGGACGACGACGGCCGCGTCATCCCCAAGATCAAGGTGAGCGAGAACCCGGAGAAGATCATCAACCCCCACTTCAAGCGGGTGTTCCGGCTCTACGACAACGACTCCGGGGAGTCCATCGCCGACGTGCTCACCGTCTACGACGAAGAGGTCAAGAGCGGGGAGCCTATCCGCCTGTTCGACCCCCGGGCCACCTGGAAGCGCAAGACGGTGAGCAACTTCACCGCCAAGGAGATCATGGTGCCCATCTTCCGGAACGGAGAGCTGGTGTATCAGCTGCCTACTTTGAAGGAGATCCAGACCTACTGCCGCCAGCAGGTGGATCTGCTCTGGGACGAGGTGAAGCGGTTTGACAATCCCCACGCCTACTATGTGGACCTGTCCGACCGGCTCTGGAACATCAAGGAGGATCTGCTCCACCTGACCTATTGACCTGCCCCGGGATTTGTCATTTCCGGCAGAGGCATCCGGCGAAGGTTGAAAGATTTCCCTTGCATTCTGGGAAAACTCTGTTATAATAGACCCAACTCAGAAATTTGAGGTGCGCCATGAACAGCATCACCCTCAAAACTGCATCCTACTCCTTTACCTTTGGCTGGGGCCGATTTACGGCTTACGGCTATTTTGCCATGGGTAAAACGGGAGAGCGGATGCAATAGATGGGTGATTTCCCCTGCCGGGGAGCATGTGGCGCATAAATCGCGTCAGCACAGGGACTCATTGATTGCGGTCAATGGGTCCCTTTTGTTGTATTCAGGCCGAAGTCAGTTAGAAGGAGAGATAAGACATGGTAGTCATTCTGAAGCCGGGTACCCCTCAAAACGACGTGCGGAAGATGGTGGCCTTCTTTGAGGCCAAGAGCTTCAAGGTGGGGGTCACGGTGGGCGTGGACTGCACCATCCTGGGCCTGGTGGGGGACACCACCGCCCTGGATATCCACAAGATCGAGCAGTTCGACGTGGTGGAGCGGGTCACCCGCATTTCGGAGCCGTACAAGAAGGCCAACCGGAAGTTCCACCCGGAGGACACGGTGGTGGATGTCAGCGGCGTCCCTGTGGGCGGCGGCAGCTTTGCGGTGATGGCCGGACCCTGCTCCATCGAGAGCGGGGAGCAGATCACCGCCATCGCCAGGGACGTCCAGAGCGCCGGAGCCTCCATTCTCCGGGGTGGGGCCTTCAAACCCCGGTCCTCCCCCTACTCCTTCCAGGGGATGGGGCTGCCCGGCCTGAAGCTGATGCTGGAGGCCAAGGCGGAGACGGGTCTGCCCATCGTCACCGAGCTGGTCAGCCCGGAGTACTGCGAGATCTTCGACGAGAAGGTGGACCTGGTGCAGATTGGCGCCCGGAATATGCAGAACTTCGAGCTGCTGAAAGAGGCGGGGAAGATGAGCAAGCCCATCCTGCTGAAACGGGGCCTCAGCGCCACCTATGAGGAGTGGCTCATGTCCGCCGAGTACATTATGAACGAGGGCAACCAGAACGTCATTCTCTGCGAGCGGGGCATCCGCACCACCGAGACCTACACCCGGAACACCCTGGACG
>JAJBUB010000095.1 GCA_020860575.1 Clostridiales bacterium
GATATATTGTATCCAATATCTGATATTAAATATAAAACCGGAGCAGAGATTTGTCAAGGATTTTCCAAAAATCTACCTGCCAAAAAAACGGCTCGGTTTTTGTCGAAAACGCACAAAAACCCTCCGCAGCTCTGCGGAGGGCCTGTGGGGTCTGGAGAGAATGTCAGCGTTCCTGATGATGGGTGAGCATATCCTCACAGGAGCGCATAATGTGGTGGTGCATTGCCTCCACTGCCCTGGGCTTGTCGTAGACCAGCAGGGGGTCCAAAATAGCCTTGTGCTCCCGGTTGGAGGTCTGGGCATACTGCTCCTCGGTGGACTGAATCCCCATGGAAAGGCCGTTCCACAGCTCGGAGCACATGGTCACCAGCCGCTCGTTGCCGGTGGCCTCCCAAATCTCCACATGGAAGGAGCGGTTGAAGTTGTTATAGTCCTGAAAATTCCCCTTTGCCAGGGATTCCAGGGCATTGTCGTAGCACTGTTTCACAGCGCTGACGTCTGCATGGGCGTCACAGATTAACTGTATCGCCCCCGTCTCCAAAATGGCGCGGACAGTATAATGCTCCCGGATGGTGCGCTCAGTGGCGCCCAGGACGACGGCACCCTTGTTTGGTCGGAGCTGGATCAGACCGTCCCGGGCCAAAATCTGAAACGCCTCCCGTACCGGCGTGGTGGAGATGTTGAGCTGGGCTGCCACGCTGTCCAGGGTCAGCACATCCCCCTCCTGAAACTGGTGGGAGAGGATGGCTTTGCGCAGCTCCGCCGCCGCCCGCTCCTTGGCGGTGGGCATTTTGATGGGATGTAATACGTTCATCGGTTCTCCTCCCTGCCTGCGATGAGGGATTCTGCCAGAGCAGAAAAATGCGCCGCAAGCGCCGCTTCCTCCGGTGCGTCCGCCAATAAAAGGCGGCGGTATCGCTCTTCGGAGGCCTCCGCGTGGCGCAGGGCGCTGTTCAGATAATAGGAGCAGGCATTGTTCAGCAGCACCTGAACATACTCGTTCGGCGTCTCCTGGGCCAGCAGCCGGTGCAACGCCAGCTCCCCGCCTCGGGAACGGGCGACGGTTGCCTGGAACGCAGACTGTTTTCCGGCAAGGAGAATGCTTTGCAGCCCTGCAAGCTCCATTTGGGCGATCATGGAGAAACTCTGCCGCAGCTTTTCCGGCGTCATCGAAACAGAAAGGATGCGCCGGGTGGAAAGGCGCTGAACCAATCCCTGGCTTTGCAGGATCTGAAGCGCCTCCCGTACCGGAATGCGGGACACCCCCAGTGCGTCCGCCAGCTCCTCCTGCCGGAGAGGGCTGCCGCCTGGGATCTTCCCGGTGAGGATCTGCTCTGCGATCTGCTCTGCGATATATTCGCCGGTCTGTTTTGCTTCAAGGGCTTGCATAAACGCACTCCTTCTAATATGAGGTCTTTGATATTGTATCCTAAATTGAAGAAAAAGGCAAGCTCCAACGTTCAGACGACCCGGTCATTCTCAACGGGGCAAATCAGACGGTTCATTATACGGCGCATTTGACCGACTCGGAGGCGGAGCCGTCGGTCCGGAAGCGGCAGGAGATGGAGGCTGCCTGCTTTGTGGGCCTCACATCATGGACAAATAGACTCTTTTCCGGAGACGGCTGCGCTCCCCGTCCGGCCCAGCCGACGGTATACGGTGAAATACATGGTCAAAAAGCAGGCCAGCCCGCCGATGAAGTTGGAGACCGGCTCCGCCAGGAACACGCCGTCCGCCCCCAGACCGGCGGCCAGGGGCAGGAGGAAGGTCAGGGGGATGACGATGAACACCTTCCGCAGCAGGGAGAAGAACACCGCCTGCCGGGAGCGGCCCAGGGCCTGGAACACGCACTGTCCGGTGAACTGGAAGGCCATCATCACATAGCCGAAGAAGTACAGGTGCATGGACTGTACTGCCACCGGCAGTAGCGCCTCGTCCCGGTTGAACACCTGGACCATCTGTGGGGCGAAGGCCATGACTGCCAGCCAGGCGGCGGCGGTATAGACCAGCAGAGCGACCCCGGTGATGCGGATGGCAGTCCGCACCCGGTCATACTGCCCCGCCCCGTAATTATAGCTGATGATGGGCTGGGCCCCATTGCTGATGCCGAAGGTCACCATCTGAACCACCTCCCGGACGGAGTTGATGATGGTCATGGCGGCGATATACAGGTCACCCCCGTACCAGGACAGGTTGACGTTGGCGACGATCTGCACGGCGCTGTTGGTGACCGACATGATGAACCCGGAGAGGCCCAGGGACAGGATATGCCCCACCCGTTCCGTCAGGCCGTCGCCCCGCTCCCGCCACAGGCGGCGGACATCCGGGTGGAGCTTTATCAGGGTCCGTTTCCCCGTCAGAAAGGCGAAGGTCCACAGGGCGGATAGCCCCTGAGAGATGACGGTGGCCAGGGCTGCCCCCTGCACCCCCATCTCCAGCCGGAAGATGAAGATGGGGTCTAAGATCAGGTTGCACACCGCACCGATAGTGACGGTGAGCATACCGATGCCGGAAAAGCCCTGGGCGTTGATGAAGGCGTTCAGACCAAGGCTGAGCATGACGAACACCGTCCCCAGCAGATAGACCGAGAGATAGGCGTCCGCATAGCCGAAGGTGGCCTCGCTGGCCCCCAGGAGGTAGAGCAGCGGCTCCCGGATGGCCAGGCCCACAGCGCTCAGTACCAGCCCCAGAACCACCAACAGGGCGAAGGAGGTGTCCAGGATGTGCCCTGCCTCCTCCTCATCCCCGGCGCCCCGCCGGATAGAGAACAGAGGCGCGCCGCCGCTGCCCACCAGATTGGCAAAGGCGATGACGATGGTGCATACGGGAAAGGCCACCCCCAGCCCGGTCAGGGCGTTGGTGGCGTCCTCGGAGAGCAGGCCGATATAGACCCGGTCCACGATGTTATACAGGACGTTGATGAGCTGGGCCAGGGTCATGGGTGCGGCGATGTGGAGAATGTGCCTGCCGATGCTGCCCTGGGAGAAGTCCCGCTCTGTTCTCTTCGCTGTTGCTTTCATGGCTCGCTTTCTTTCTGCCTTGGATTCTGATGGGACCTATTTTAACCCTGTTTTGCCGTCTCTGCAAGGGGGCTTTACGTCCCCTGCCGCCCCACCGTCAGCCACAGCCCCAACAGCAGCAGGGCGGGATTGCCCCGCCAGGCCAGCCACAGGCCCGCGCCGATCGCTCCCCCGCAGGTCAGGTCGGCCACCGCCCGGGCCGTCTGCCAGCTCCCTCGACCCGGGAGCAGTCGTCCCAGGACCAGTTGCACCGCCTGTCCCCCGTCCAGGGGCGGGACGGGCAACAGATTAAAGCAGGCCAGGATGACATTCACCCCGGCAAAGAGCTGTCCCGTCTCCCCGCCCAGCCGGCTGCACCCCAGGGCCAGCAGCAGATTCACCCCCGGCCCCGCCAGAGCCAGGGCCAGCTCCCCTGTCCAGGAGCAACCCCCGCGGATGCGCCGCTCCGCGCCCACGGCGCTGAGGGTCA
>JAJBUB010000110.1 GCA_020860575.1 Clostridiales bacterium
CGCCCAAGGTGCGGCGGAGGTAGGGTACCTTCCGCTGCTTCAGCTTTGCCAGGTCAAAATCCCCCACCAGGATGCCGCCGGAGGTGATCCGCTCCTCTGCGGTCAGCAGCTTCAGGATGGTAGACTTGCCGGAACCGGAGGGACCCACCAGAAAGACAAACTCCCCGTCCTCGATAACAAAGGAGATGTCACAGAGGGCCTCGGTCATATTGCTCTCATATATTTTTTTGACGTTTGTAAATTGAATCATAATACGCTCCAGCATCCTGTCAGTTCTGAGCCAGGCCGACCCTCCGTTTGCACTTTTCCCCGGCATTGCGCCGTTCTGTCCCGCAAACAAACCGTATGATCGTTTCTTTGACAGCAACATTATAGCGTTATTTGTAACTTCTGTCAACCGCTGTTCACAAAATGTTTAGAACAAATAAGAAAAGTCCCCGTTTTCGTGGTAAAACAAGGACTTTTCTCGATTATTTTGATGACAAATCGTTACAATTCCGTGTCCGGTCCGCCGCTCAGGACTTGATGCCCCGGGAGCGGAGGTACTGCTTGACCATGAGGGCCACTTTAAAGGTGATGGCGTCGTCAAACTCCCGCAGGTCCAGGCCGGTGAGCTTTTTGATCTTTTCCAGCCGGTACACCAGAGTGTTCCGGTGGACGAACAGCTTCCGGGCGGTCTCGGAGACGTTCAGGTTGTTCTCAAAGAACTTGTTGATGGTGAACAGCGTCTCCTGGTCCAGGGCGTCGATGGGGTTCTTCTTAAAGACTTCCTGGAGGAACATCTCGCACAGGGTGGTGGGCAGCTGATAGATCAACCGGCCGATGCCCAGGTTGTCATAGTTCACGATGGAGCGCTCGGTATCGAACACCTTGCCCACATCGATGGCCATCTGTGCCTCCTTGTACGCCCGGGCCAGATCGCGGATGTGGTTGGAGATAGTGCCGATGCCGATGACCACCTTCACCTTCAGGTCGTTCTCCATGGTCTCGGAGATCTGCTGGGCCAGACGGATCAGCTCCTTGCCGGTGGTGCCCTCCTGCACCTGCTTGATGAGCACCACGTCCGTCTCGTTCATGGAGACGACAAAGTCGTTCTGCCGGTCAGGGAAGATGGACTGGATGGTGTCGATGACTGCCAGATCGGTGGCCCCCATCTGCCGCACCAGGAACACAGCCCGGGGGGTGTCGGTGGCAAAATGAAGCTCCTTGGCCTGGATATAGATATCCCCCAGCATGATGTTATCGGAGATGATATTTTTTACGAAGGTGGCCTTGTCGTGCTTTTCCTCATAATAGGACTTCGCCCCGTTCAGGGCCACGGCAGCCATGGAACAGATCAGCTTCGCCTGCTCATCCTCGCCCTTGACAAAGACGGCATAGTCGAACTGGGCGCTCCAGCCGCTGAGGGCCTTAAAGGTGCGCCCATCCACCACGACGGTGTCATCCCGGGTGTTGTTGACCGGCTCTACCACCGCTGACCAGGTCTCGCCAATGGTGGGCAGATCGTTGCAGGCGATGACAACACCGTCCTCATCGACCACGCCGATGGTTCGGTCCGTGCTCTCCTTCATCTGAAGAACGACGCTTTGGAAAATCCGGTTTGACATCTCTCCCTCTCCTTCCTGGTAATTCCGGCAGCTACCGTCAACATTCCGGCCCCGTTTTCCGGGGCCGGGCCTTGTCACAATAGCTGAATTCTGCAAACGGACTGCTCCGCCCGTTTTTCGCAACAACTCTCCACGCACAGGCCATCTACAGTCTGTGCCTTAAGCAATATTATACCGTCTGAGCCGGATAATTTCAATAGCCATTTGCAATTCTTTTGTACATTTCGACGAAACCACAGACTAGCGCTCCGTCAGCGCCAGTAGGGCGGTCGCCTCCTCCGGTTTCAGAGGTCGAACAGCCCCCTCAGGCAGCGTCCCGTCCAGGGTCAGCGGTCCCATGGACACCCGCCTGAGCGCCTGCACCGGCAGCCCCCGGCTCGCCAGCATCCGCTTGACCTGGTGGAATTTTCCCTCCCGGAGCGTCACCCGGCACAGGCCCGGCTCCAAGCCCTCCAGCTCTGCAGGAAGGCAGACGGTCCCGTCCTCCAGGGTCAGCCCCGCACGAAAGGCGGCCACGTCGTCCTGAGAGACCTCCCCGTCAATGCAGGCCAGATAGACCTTGTCCACATGGCGTTTGGGGGAGAGCAGCGCGTGGTTCAGCGCTCCGTCGTCGGTGAGCAGAAGCAGCCCGGTGGTGTCCTTGTCCAGCCGCCCCACCGGGGATAGCCCCGGCCGACGCAGCTCCTCCGGTATCAGGTCCAGAACGGTGGGGGCGTGGCGGTCCTCGGTGGCGGTGAGTACCCCCGACGGCTTGTTCATCATCAGATAGACGTACCGGCTCCAGTTGACCGGCTCTCCGTCCACCGCCAGGGCGGCGGCAGAGGGGTCAACCCGCAGCTCCGGCTGGCGGACGGCAGCGCCGTCCACCGTCAGTCGCCCCTGCCGGATGAGCGTGCGGGCCTCCTTCCGGGACCAGCGCCCCGTATCCGACAGCAGCTTGTCCAGCCGCAGGGCCTTTCCCATGCTCTCACCCTCCCTGTCAGGGCATAACTGCCCCAGCTTGCGCATATTCTGCTCCATCCTGAATGGGGAGTGGAGCCGTTATGATCCTCACTGCCAAGGTCAACTGGAAAAGCCTGTCCGCCGTTCTCTCCCTGGCCGCCGCCTTTGTCCTGTGCTTCGTGGGAGGCCAGATGGAGACCCGGGCGGTCTCCGCCTCTGTCCCGGACGACGTGATGCAGGCCCACAGGAACTACCTCGCCTCTCTGGGCTGGGAGACGGATGGCCTGGCCTCCACCGACCAGGTCATACTCCCGGAGGAATTTACCCCGGAATATGAGGACTACCTGTCCATCCAGGCAGACGGGGGCTTTGACCTGCTCCCCTATGCGGGCAGGACCGTGACCCGGTACACCTATGCCGTCGCCAACTACCCCTCCGGTGAGGAGGGGGTGCTGGCAGACCTACTGGTGTTGGACGGAACGGTGGTGGGCGGAGAACTCCGCTCCGCCGCCCTGGACGGGTTCATGATCGGCCTGGTCCCCCGGGAGCAGGTCTCCTCCTGACCTTACGACCCGGCGGACTTGTGTACCACGATCTGGTTGAACGGGATGACGATGCCCGCCGCATCCAGGGCGCGCTTGGTGTTTTCCATCAGCTCATACTGACTGGGCCAGTAGTCTCCCGGCTTACACCAGTAACGCTCTGTGTAGATCACGGCGCTCTCGCCAAAGCCGGTGATACGGGCGAAGGGCTCCTCCGGCTCGTGGAGCACCATGGGGCAGTCGTTGAGCACCTTCATCATGACCTCCCGCACTTCGGTGATGTCCGCGCCGTAGCTGATGGAGTAGTTCAGGTCATAACGCCGCTTCCCGGCCCGGGAGCAGTTGACGATGGTACCGCTGAAAATGCTGGT
>JAJBUB010000009.1 GCA_020860575.1 Clostridiales bacterium
CGGGCAGCCAGCTCTGCCGTCAAGCGGCACTTCCGCTACGCTCCCTGCCTCAGAGAGGGAGCCAAGGGGTTGCAGCAGACCCTTGCCTCCCTCCTTGAGGCGAAGTGCCGCCGCAGGCGGTAGAGGTGGCACGGCGTAAGCCGTGACGGAGGGAGAGCAGCAGGCACTACCAATACGCTAAAAGCTACCGGCGAATTCGCCACCAGCCCGATTTACCGGATCAGCTCCAGCGCCTCCATAATGGCCTCTTCCCGCGCCCGCATCTGCCGCTTTTCCTCGCCCTCGTCCATGTGGTCGTAGCCCAGCAGATGGAGGACGGAGTGGACCGCCAGATAACCCAGCTCCCGCTGGACGGAGTGTCCGTATTCCTCTGCCTGGGCGACGGCCCGCTGATAGGAGATGACCATGTCTCCCAGCGGGAGCAGACCCGTCTCCGGGTCCAGGTCCAGGGCGTCCCCCTTGGGGGGCTTGCCGGGGCGGAAGTAGAACATGGGGAAGGAGAGGACGTCAGTGGCCCGGTCTACCTCCCGCTGCTCCAGATTGATCTGGCGGATGCCCTCATCATCGGTGATGAGCACGTCCACCTCGCAGGGCACGTCCACTCCCTCCAGGGCCAGGGCGGTGGTGATGCAGCGGTTCAGCAGCTGCTCATAGGGAAAAGGCTCGTCCAGATCGGAGCTGAGTATGATCTCGTGGTTCATGGTGTCGTTCCTCACTTCTTATTCTTGCGGCTCTGCCGCTGTTCGTCTTTCTCGTAGGCCTCAATGATGCGCTGCACCAATACGTGGCGCACCACATCCTGACCGGTCAGGCGGCAAATGGCGATGTCCTCCACCCCATCCAACACCCGCATGGCTTCCTTCAAGCCGGAGACCTTGTCCGAAGGCAGGTCGATCTGGGTCACGTCCCCGGTAATGACGATCTTCGACCCGAAGCCCATACGGGTCAGGAACATCTTCATCTGCTCCTTGGAGGTGTTCTGGGCCTCGTCTAGGATAATGAAGGAGTCGTCCAGGGTGCGGCCCCGCATATAGGCCAGAGGGGCCACCTCAATATTTCCCCGCTCCACATACTTCTCGTAGGTCTCCGGCCCCAGCATCTCGAACAGGGCGTCGTACAGGGGGCGGAGGTAGGGGTCCACCTTGCTCTGGAGGTCGCCAGGGAGAAAGCCGAGACGCTCACCCGCCTCCACGGCGGGACGGGTGAGGACGATCCGGTTGACCTCCTTGGCCCGGAAAGCGGCCACCGCGGCGGCCACTGCCAGATAGGTCTTGCCCGTTCCGGCGGGACCCACTCCCAGGGTGATGGTGTTCTTCTGAATCGCCCGGACATAGTGGGTCTGGCCCACCGTCTTGGCCTTGATGGGCTTGCCTCGGGCGGTGATACACAGCACGTCCCGGCCGAAGGAATCGATCTCCCCGCTTCGGCCCGCCCGGACCAGGGAGAGGACGTATCGGATGGTCTGTCCGTTCAGCTCCTCCCCCCGGCCGGAGAGGGTGAGCAGACCGTTGAGTGCCTGCACCGCCAGGCGGACGTTCTCACCCTCGCCGCTGACCTTTAATTCCCCGTCGCGGTTGACGATGGAGACCTGAAACTCCTGCTCCACCAGGCGGATATTCTCATCGAAGGCCCCAAACAGGTTGACGGCCTCCTCCATGCGTTCAATGCTGACGCTCTGTTCTGTGGTCAAATGGGTTCATCTCTTTCTGTGTTTCCCCTACCCCTCCAGCACCACCGTCTGGGCAATGTCCTCCAGACACTGGGCGGTCAAAGTGACGGTCAGCGCCCTGTCTGCGGCTGTGACCTCCCACCGGGCGCTCAAGACCTCTCCCTCTCCCACCAGAGCCTCCAGCCGTTCGGTCAGGGTCTCCCGGAGGAGCTGCTCCGCCCAGTCCGGGTCTACCGGCGCGGTCTCTTCGTTCCAGCTCTGCCAGGTAGTCTTCCACACCCCGAAGGGCAGTATGGTGCCGTCAGAGAGGGTCAGGGGATATAGTATTGCTATTTTATCACATCTCCTATCCAGATTGCTACTGTTTCCGTAAAAATTGAGCCGGTTCTTCAAAATTTCCACCGACCAGCCCTCGGTGACCGACCCGTTCTCATCCAGGGCCAGCGCTTCCAGGGGAGTGGCGGCGGAGAGGGTGCGCCGGGTGAGAGCCCAGACCTCCCCTGCCGCCCGGACCTGCTGGGTGGCCCAGACCGTGCCGCTGCCGTCTCCCAGCTCATGGGTGAGCAGACCGGAGACCAGCACCTCGCCGGCCAGCACCGCCTGACCCTCCTCCGCCACCGTCCGGCCCGCCGTCACGTCCAGACGGACGATCACCCCGTCCCGTGCCGCCGCCAGGTCCGCCGCCCGCTCGTCCGCCACCTCCGGCACCGGGTCTGCCTCCCGGACGATGACGGTGGCCCGGATACCGGAGATGTTCACCGTGAGAAAGCTCAGTTCCTCCATCTCCATGAGCATCCGGTTGGAGAGATCCCGCACGTCCACCCCGGGGCCGTAGCTCCCCACCCCGAAGCCCTCGCTCTGGAGGGCGGTCAAAATTTCCGAGGCGGAGACCGTCTCGTTGCCCTCCACCTCAACCACTAAAATGAATTGGCTGAATACGCCAAAGAGCAGCGCCAGGGCAATCAGACCCATTCCCATGCCGTACCGTTTCCGGTATCGCATCACCAGAGCGGGCAGGCCGCCCCGGCCTGCCTCTTCCACCTCGCACCCAGCTTTCTCCGCCAGCGTCCTCGCCCTTCTCACATTCCAAAGGGCAAGAGTCACCCTGGCCCGGTGTCCCTCTTGTGTCTCCACATTCCACAGGCCCAGCCCGGCGGCGGCGCAGATGTTGAAAAAACGCTCCAAAAATGGCCCCCAGACTTCCAGCGTCACCGTCCCCCGGAGCCAGTTGATCGCCCGCCGCATCCGTCACTCCAGGGTCAGCCCGGAGATGTCTCCGGAGATGCACAGGGTATTTGCGTTCATGGAGCGCAGCTCCAGCCCGCTCCCCCGGACGCAGACCACCAGTCGGCCTCCGCTGATGTGGATCTCCTCCTCCCCGTAGCTCAGGATGCCCCGGTGTCCCTCCATCCAGAACTCCCGGCTGCCCACCAGCTCCATCCGGGGCGCTCCGGCCACCACGTCCGCCGGCAGATCGAAGGTCTCCGCCGTCCGCTCCAGAAAATGCCCCCAGCGGCGTTCTCCCATGCCGATCCCTCCTTTTGGGGTAGTCTATGCGGCGTGGGGTGGGGGTATGAGAGGATGGGGTAGTGCGAATTCGCCCGGAGTTTTCGTGTTTCGGTGGTGCGTGCTGCTCTCCCTCCGTCACGGCTTACGCCGTGCCACCTCTACCACCTACGGCGGCACTTCGCCTCAGAGGGAGGCAAGGGTCTGTTGCACCCCCTTGGCTCCCTCTCTGAGGCAGGGAGCGAAGCGGAAGTGCCGCTTGACGGCGGAGCTGGCTGCCC
>JAJBUB010000040.1 GCA_020860575.1 Clostridiales bacterium
CTGGGGGCTCGACGGGGCCATCGCCGGGCCGAACATGCGCCTAGCCGCCCAGCGCCTGGGCATCGGCGCCGGGTGGCTGGGCACCTCGCCCCAGATGGAGCGGGTGGAGGCGCAGAAAAAGCTGTTCTCCCTGCCGGAGACCGTGACGCCTCACTCGATCATCGCCTTCGGCTACCCCGCCGAGGAGAAAACCGGGGACCATCCCGACTATGAGGAGAGCCAGGTGATTTATTACGAGCCGGAAAAGGGCATTTTCCCCTTCCGCAGAAACGGAAAGCCCTGCAAATGGCAGGTCACCGTTGTGCGCGCGTCTGCCAACGGAAGCCGAAAGGAAATGACCTCCGTGCGCAGAGCGGTAAAACCGCTCTGCGCGCCGCTGTTTTTCGGGTAACTTCTCCGTTGCAAAACCCACGCCGGGCTGATATAATAAACTGTCATGTTATGAATAAAAGAGCGAGGTGCCGGCGTGTACTTAAAAGCACTGGAAATACAAGGGTTCAAATCCTTTCCCGATAAAACCGTTCTCACCTTCGGAGAGGCCATCACTGCCATCGTCGGGCCAAACGGCAGCGGTAAATCGAATATTTCCGACGCCATCCGCTGGGTCATGGGGGAGCAGTCCACCAAGGCCCTCCGGGGCGGCAAGATGGAGGACGTGATCTTCGGCGGCACCCAGCAGCGCAAGCAGACGGGATATGCGGAGGTCTCCCTCATTCTGGACAACTCCGGCCATATGCTCCCCATGGAGGAGAGCGAGGTCATGGTCACCCGGCGGTATTACCGCTCCGGGGAGAGCGAATACTATATCAACCGCCAGTCCTGCCGCCTGCGGGACATCAACGAGCTGTTCATGGACACCGGCCTGGGCCGGGAGGGATATTCCATTATCGGCCAGGGCAAGATAGACGAGATTTTATCCACCCGGGGCCAGGAGCGGCGGGCGGTTTTTGAGGAGGCGGCGGGCATCTCCCGCTTCCGTCACCGGAAGGAGGAGGCGGAGCGCAAGCTGGAGCGGACGGAGGACAACCTCCTGCGCATCGGGGACAAGATCTCCGAACTGGAGCTCCAGGTGGAGCCACTCCGGGAGCAGTCCGCCAAGGCGAAGGAGTTCCTGCTCTACCGGGACGAGCTGCGGGGGCTGGAGATCTCCCTGTGGATGGACCAGCTGGACCGGCTCCGCCAGGGCAACCGAAAGCTCTACAGCGACTACGACGCCGCTGTCCGCCAGCGGGACGAGGCCGCCGCCCGGCAGGAGGAGCTGTACCATCGGACGGAGGAGTTGTCCGCCCAGATGAGGCAGCTGGACGTGGAGAACGACCAGCTCCGGGCCCAGCTCTCCGGCCTGACCGCGGAGGCCAATCAGAGAGAATCGGACATCGCCATTTTGAAAAACAAGGTCCAGAACAACCGGGAGAACGCCCAGCGGCTCACCCAGGAGCTGGACCAGCAGGAGGGCCGGGCGGACTCGGTGGCCGCTCAGATCGGACAGAGAGAGGCCCGATTGGAGGAGCTGCGGACCAATCAGCGGGAGCTGACCCGCGCCCTCAGTGAAAAGCAGCTGGTGGGGGAGAGCCTCACCGCCCAGGCGGGCAGTCTGGGACAGGAGATCGAGAAGCTCCGGGCGAAAGCGGAGGCGGAGACCGCCTCCGCCGCCGACGCCAGGGCGCTGCTCTCCGCCCTGGCCGCCGCCCAGCAGGAGCTGCTGGACCGGGACACCGCCATCAAAACCCAGATGCAGGAGAACGCCCGGCGGCTGGAATCCCTTCGGGCGGAGGCGGCGGAGAAGCAGGGCCAGCTCAGCGAGGCCCGGAATCAGGCGGAGGAGCTGGCCAACCGGATCAGCGGCTATCAGCTCCGGCTCCAGACCCGGCAGAAGCGGCTGGACGCCTGTACCGGCCAGGCCAACCGTCTGACCATGGAGGACAACGATCTCCAGAGCCGGATCAAAATGCTCACCGAGATGGAGAAGCTGTACGAGGGCTACTCCAAGGCGGTGAAATCGGTGATGCAGGCCACACAGCGTGGGCGGCTGCGAGGCATTCACGGCCCGGTGGCGGGGCTGCTCCGGGCGCCGGAGGAGTACACCGTAGCCATTGAGATCGCCCTGGGCGCCGCCATGCAGAACATCGTGGTGGACCGGGCCGAGGACGGCAAGGCCGCCATCGAATATTTGAAGCACCGGGACGGGGGCCGGGCCACCTTCCTGCCCCTGTCGGACATCCGCCCCGGCGCGCTCCGGGAGCGGGGGCTGGAGCAGGAGCCGGGGTTTGTAGGCGTCGCCTCTACCCTCATCCGGTATGACAGCCAATATGAGAACGTGTTTTCCAACCTCCTGGGCCGGGTGGTGGTCTGTGACAGCATGGACAGCGCCATCCCCATGGCCCGGAAGTACGGCCACCGGTTCCGCATCGTCACCTTGGACGGCCAGGTGCTCAATCCCGGCGGCTCCATGACCGGCGGCTCCGTCAGCCGGAGCGCCGGCATCCTGTCCCGGGCCACCGAGCTGGAGCATTTGAAGGAGCAGGCCGTGGGCGTCCGGCAGAGCCTGGAAAAGGCCAGGAGCATCCTGGACGGGGCGAAGCGGGACGTCTCCGCCGCAGGCTACGAGGTGGAGACCGCCCAGGGCCAGAAGCGGGAGCAGGACGACCAGGTACTCAAGCTGGAGGGGGAGATGGGCCAGTACCGTATCCTCATCGAAGCCCTGGAGCAGCAGGAGCAGGCCAGCCGGACAGAGCTGGAGAGCCTGGCGGGCCGGAGTGCCCAGACGGAGACGGATACCCAAAGCGCAGAGGAGCGCATCGCCCAGCTGGAGCAGCAGGCCCAGGCCACCCGGCAGGAGAGTGCAGGCAAGGAGGAAGACCAGTCCGCCCTGCGCACCCGGCAGGAGACGCTGCAAAACGAGGTCGCCGCGCTCCGGGCGGAGCTGGCCGCATTAGAGGCGGAGGAGAGCGCCACCGAGGCCGCCCTCAACGAGCTGAGGTCCATGGAGCGGGACATCACCGGGGACCGGGAATCCCGGCTGGCCCAGATCCGGGAGTTCGAGGGGAAAAACGAGAGCCTCCAGAGCCAGATCGAGAGCGCCCAGCAGGCGCTGACCGGTATTTACCAGCGACAGGCCGCCCAGCAGAGCCAGATCGACGACCTGAACGGCCAGAAGCTGGCCCTGGAGGGCCGCCGGAATCAGACGGACCGGGCCGCACGGGAGAAGAACGACGAGCTGTTGCGGATGGAGCGGGAGTGCTCCACCCTGGAGCAGAAAAAGACCCAGGCCGCCATGGAGGAGAAGCAGCTGCTGGACAAGCTGTGGGACAGCTACGAGCTGAGCTACGACGGCGCCCAGAGCCAGCGTCAGGCACTGGAGTCCACCCAGAAGGCCACCCGCCGGGTGAGCGAGCTGAAACGGAAAATCTCCGGCCTGGGCAGCGTGAACCTGGGGGCCATCGACGAGTTCCAGCGGGTGAACGAGCGGTACGAGTATCTGACCGGCCAGCGGGACGACGTGCAGCAGGCCAAGGGGGAGCTGACCGACATCATCGGAGGCATCACCACCGAGATGGAGAAGATCTTCGCACAGCAGTTCCAGAAGATCGGCGAGGCCTTCGCCCTCACCTTTACCCAGCTCTTCGGCGGCGGCAAGGCCACATTAGAGCTGTCCGACCCCAAGGACATTTTGAATTGCGACATCGAGATCAAGGTGCAGCCTCCCGGCAAGGCGCTGAAGGTGCTGACCCTCCTCTCCGGCGGGGAAAAGGCGTTCGTAGCCATCGCCTTGTACTTCGCCTTTTTGAAGGTCCGCCCCACCCCCTTCGTGGTGATGGACGAGATCGAGGCCGCCCTGGACGAGAGCAACGTGGTCCGCTTCGCCCGGTATATGCGGGGGATGACGGATAAGACCCAGTTCATCTGCATCACCCACCGCCGTGGCACCATGGAGGAAGCGGATGTCCTCTACGGCGTCACCATGCAGGAAAAGGGCATCAGCCGCATCCTGACCATCAACCTCAACGACGTGGAGCAGGAGCTGGGCATCGAGGGGTGAGATGGGAAAAAGATAGCGCCCTCGGCTCCCTCTCTGAGGGAGCTGGCTGCCCGCAGGGCAGACTGAGGGAGCCAGGATAGCGTAAATTTTTGATTTTTTGGAAAATAGTTTCCCCCACACCACCCCAAAAGGAGCGATACACCATGGGATTTTTTGATAAACTGAAAAAAATCAACATCTTCAACACCTATACCAGGCTGAGCGACGACTTCTACGACGAGCTGGAGGAGGCTCTCATCCTCTCCGACATGGGGATGGACTCTTCGCTAAAGGCGGTGGCCCGCCTCCGGGAGCGGTGCGAGGCCGAGCGCATCGGCGACACGGAGAAGGCCAAGGCCGTCATGCGGGAGATTCTGGCCGATATGCTCAACGTGGGGGACAAGCGGCTGATTTTGTACAGCCAGCCCTCTATCGTCCTGTTCATCGGGGTCAACGGGGTAGGCAAGACCACTACCATCGGCAAGATCGGCAATATACTGTAAAAAGAGGGCAAAAAGGGCATGTGCGCCGCTGCCGACACCTTCCGGGCCGCCGCTACCGAGCAGCTCACCATCTGGGCGGATCGGTGCGGCGTGGACATCATCAAGCAGGGGGAGGGGGCGGATCCCGCCTCGGTGGTCTTTGACGCCATCAACGCCGCCAACGCCCGGTATACCGACGTGGTGCTGGTGGACACTGCCGGACGGCTGCACAACAAGACCAACCTGATGAACGAGCTCAACAAGATCGACCGGGTCATCAAGCGGGAGTGCCCCATCTGCTCCAAGGAGACCCTGCTGGTGCTGGACGCCACCACGGGGCAGAACGGACTCATCCAGGCCAAGCAGTTTAAGGAGGCCTGCGGCATCACCGGCATCGTGCTCACCAAGCTGGACGGCACCGCCAAGGGCGGCATCGCCATCGCCATCGCCCAGGAGCTGGGCCTGCCGGTGAAGTTCGCCGGGGTGGGCGAGGGCATCGACGATCTGCGCTATTTCGACGCCGACGAGTTTGTCAAGGCGTTTATCTGAGGAGGCTTTTGCATGAAACGGATCGACGGACGGGCCAAGGACCAGCTGCGGCCGGTGGAGATCATCCCCAACATCAACCGGTTTGCCGAGGGGAGCTGTCTCATCAAGTGCGGAGACACCCAGGTGTATATCACCGCCTCAGTGGAGAACCGGGTGCCGCCCCATGTCCCTATGAACGAGGGATGGGTGACGGCGGAATACAATATGCTGCCCCGGGCCAACCGGGACCGGAGCCGCCGGGACGTGTCCAAGCTCAAGCTCTCCGGCCGCTCTGCGGAGATCCAGCGGCTCATCGGCCGCTCCCTCCGGGCGGCGGTGGATCTGAAAAAGCTCCCCGGCTACCAGATCACCATCGACTGCGACGTGCTCCAGGGGGACGGGGGCACCCGGACGGCCTCGGTGACGGGGGGCTTCGTGGCCCTGGCCCTGGCCTGCCGGACGCTGCACAGGAATGGGTGGATCAAGGAAAATCCCATCATCCACAACGTGGCGGCGGTCTCCGCCGGCATCGTGGAGAACGCCCTTCTCCTCGATCTGCGGTATGAGGAGGACTCCAACGCCATGGTAGACCTGAACTGCGTCATGACCGAGGAGGGCAAGCTCATCGAGATACAGGGCACCGGCGAGGGCCGTCCCTTCGACGTGGAGGAGCAGCAGAAGCTGGTCCGCTACTGCGCCAAGGGCATCGGCGAGCTAATCGAGCTGCAAAACCGGGTGCTGGCGGAGGCGGAGCAATGAAATTCGTACTGGCCAGCCACAATCCGGGCAAGTTGAAGGAGATGCAGGAGGTGCTGGGACAGCTGGGGGTGGAGGTCGTCCTCCAGTCTCAGCTGGGCATCCAGGTGGATGTGGAAGAGACGGGGACGACCTTTGCGGAAAACGCTCTGCTTAAAGCGCAGGCCGTCTGCGCTGCCGGCGGTCTGCCCGCCATCTCTGACGACTCCGGCCTGTGCGTGGACGCATTGAACGGCGCGCCGGGGGTATATACCGCCCGGTACGGCGGAGAGGGTCTCACCGATGAGCAGAGGTACCGGCTGCTGCTGCGCAATCTCCAGGGGCTGACTCCCCGCACCTGCCACTTTGAGACGGCCATCGCCTGCGCCTTTCCCGACGGGACGGTGCTCACCGCCGAGGGCAGGTGCGACGGAACGGTGGCCTATGCCCCCATGGGTACCGACGGCTTTGGGTATGACCCGATCTTCTGGGTGCCGGGGCTGAAAAAGACGTTTGCCCAGCTCTCCCCGGAGGAGAAAAACGCCATCTCCCACCGGGGCAACGCCCTCCGGGCATTCGGAAAGGTGCTGGAGGGGTATTTGGGCGCACCCAACAGACAATAAAGGAGACATCACATCCATGGAACTGACAAGCAAGCAGCGGGCCCAGCTGCGCAGCATGGCTAACACCATCGACACCATTCTGACGGTGGGCAAGGACGGCATCACGGAGAACCTGGTCGCCCAGTGCCGGGACGCCCTGGAGGCCAGGGAGCTGGTGAAGGGCAAGGTGCTGGAGAACTCGGAGTGCGATGCCCGGACCGCCTGCGAGGAGCTGTGCCGACGGGTGCCGGCGGAGCCGGTGCAGGTCATCGGCAGCAAGTTCGTCCTCTACCGGCCCAGCCACCGGAAGGACAAGAAGGACAAGATCGTCCTGGTGCGGCCGAAACAGGGGAGCCGGGCATGAAGATCGGCGTCTACGGCGGCACCTTCGACCCGCCTCACCTGGGGCATATGGCCGCCGCCCGTGGGGCGGCGGAGCGGCTGGGACTGGATAAGCTGCTGCTCATCCCGGCTGGACTGCCCCCACACAAGGCCCTCTCCGGCTGCTCCGCCCCGGCGGAGGACCGGCTGAGAATGACCGGGATTATGGCGGACCGTCTGGGGCTGTCCATCCCCGTCCAGGTGCTGAGCCTGGAGACGGGCCGGGAAGGCAAAAGCTATACCAGCGACACCCTCCGGCATGTGACAGCCATGTATCCGGAGGACGAGCTGTGGCTGCTCATGGGGACGGATATGTTTCTCTCCTTCCACCGCTGGCACGAACCGGAGGTCATTGCCGCCCTGGCGGGGCTGTGCGTCTTTGGCCGGGAGGCGGGAGACGGGCCGGAGCGGTTCGCCGCCCAGCGGGAGCGGCTGGAGCGGGACTGCAACGCCAGAGTACAGGTCGTGAATCTGCCGGACCTGGTGGAGGTGTCCTCCACCCAGGTGCGGGAGGCGCTGTCCCAGGGCGGAGGCCGCCAGTGGCTGGACGAGAGCGTTTGGGGGTACATCCTGGGCCACCGGCTCTATGGGACCCAGGCGGACTTAAAGCACCTGACTTTAGAGGAGCTGCGGGCGGACAGCGCCGCCATGGTCCGGGCCAAGCGCATTCCCCACATCCGGGGGACAGAGGAGACCGCCGCCCATCTGGCCCGACTCTGGGGCGCAGACGAGCTTTTGGCCCGGCAGGCGGCGATTTTACACGACTGCACCAAATATTTTGACCTCCAACAGCAGTTGTCAACCTGTGAAAAGTATGGTATCCTGTTGGACGAGACGGAAAAAACCACCCTTCCCCTCCTCCACGCCAAGAGCGCCAGCGGCATTGCCCGGACGGTCTTCGGGATGCCGGAGGCAGTGTGCCAGGCCATTTGCTGGCATACCACGGGACGGGCGGACATGACCCTGCTGGAAAAGATCCTCTATATCGCAGACTACGCCGAGCCGAACCGGAGATACGCCTGGGCGGAGGAGCTGCGGCAGCTCATCGAGACCGATCTGGACGCCGCCGTGCTCCGGGGTCTGGAGATCACGATTGAACACACCGCCGCCACCGGGGGCAAGCTGCATCCCCGGACGGTGGAGGCCAGGGACTGGC
The DNA here is from genome assembly GCA_020860575.1 of Clostridiales bacterium. Classification (GTDB taxonomy): domain Bacteria; phylum Bacillota; class Clostridia; order Oscillospirales; family Oscillospiraceae; genus Onthomonas. The sequence goes on from JAJBUB010000040.1 coordinate 7,903, forward strand.
TCCTGGCCCATAGAAAGGAAGCGTGACCATGGCAGAAGCAAAGCAGTTGGCCGAGGCCCTCATCCGGGCGCTGGACAGCAAGCGGGCGCAGAAGATCGAGCTGCTCCGGGTGGGAGACATCACCATCCTGGCGGACTACTTCATCCTTTGCACCGCCACCTCTACCACCCAGATCCGCACCCTCTCCGATCTGTGCGAGGAGGCGGCGGAAAACCTGGGGGAGACCGTCCACCACAAGGAGGGAGAGCGGGCGTCCGGCTGGGTGCTGCTGGATTTCTCCACCGTGGTGGTACACATCTTCCTGCCGGAGCAGCGGGAGTTTTACCAGCTGGAGCGGTTGTGGAAGGATGGAGAACAGGTGGACATCTCCGCCCTGCTGGAGCTGTCCCGCCAGGAGCGGAAGCAGCAGCTGGAGGAAAGCTGAGCATCATCAATCGGAAAAGAAAGCGTGATGGGATATGAAATACGATTTTGTGGCCATTGAGAAGAAGTGGCAGGACAAGTGGCTGGAGACCAAGGCCTTCCGGGCAGTGACGGGAGACACCACCCGGCCCAAGTGGTACGGACTGGTGGAGTTCCCCTATCCCTCCGGGGCGGGGCTTCATGTGGGCCATCCCCGGCCCTACACCGCTATGGACGTGATCGCCCGGAAAAAGCGGATGGACGGGTACAACGTGCTGTTCCCCATCGGGTACGACGCCTTCGGTCTGCCCACGGAGAACTTCGCCATCAAGAATCATATGCACCCCGCCGTCATCACCAAGCGGAACATCGAGAACTTCACCCGGCAGCTGCATATGCTGGGCTATTCCTTCGACTGGGACCGGCTCATCGACACCACCGACCCCAAGTATTACAAGTGGACCCAGTGGATCTTCCTCCAGCTGTTCAAGCACGGCCTGGCCTACAAGACCACCATGCCGGTGAACTGGTGTACCTCCTGCAAGTGCGTCCTCGCCAACGAAGAGGTGGTGGAGGGCGTCTGCGAGCGGTGCGGTTCCCCGGTGGTGCGCAAGGAGAAGAGCCAGTGGATGCTCAAGATCACCGACTATGCCCAGAAGCTTATCGACGGCCTGGACGACGTGGACTATATCGAGCGGGTCAAGACCCAGCAGAAGAACTGGATCGGTCGCTCCACCGGCGCAGAGGTCAACTTCCAGACCACCGAGGGAGATGTGCTCACCGTCTACACCACCCGCTGCGACACGCTGTTCGGGGCTACCTACATGGTCATCGCCCCGGAGCACGCCTATGTGACCAAGTGGAAGGACAAGCTGACCAGCTACGACGAGGTGGAGGCCTATGTGAAGAAAGCCGCCTCCAAGTCCGACTTTGAGCGTACCGAGCTGGCCCACGACAAGACCGGCGTCCGGCTGGAGGGCGTCCGGGCCATCAACCCGGTGAACAACCAGGAGATCCCCATCTTTATCTCCGACTACGTTCTCGCCACCTACGGCACGGGAGCCATTATGGCCGTCCCCGCCCACGACACCCGCGACTGGGAGTTTGCCCAGGTCTTTGGCCTGCCTGTCATCCAGGTGGTGGCCAGCGCGGACGGCGACCTGGTAGACCTCTCCAAAGGGGCCTTTACCGACGTGGCCACCGGCGTCATGGTCAACTCCGGATTCCTCACCGGCATGACGGTGGAGCAGGCCAAGCAGGCCATGATCGACCATCTGGAAAAGGAGGGCATCGGCCACGCCAAGGTGAACTACAAGCTTCGTGACTGGGTGTTCTCCCGCCAGCGGTACTGGGGCGAACCCATCCCCATCGTCAAGTGCGACAAGTGCGGCTATGTCCCGCTGCCGGAGGACCAGCTGCCTCTCATTCTCCCGGAGGTGGAGAGCTACGAGACCACCGACGACGGCGAGAGCCCCCTGTCCGCCATGACCGACTGGGTGAACACCACCTGCCCCTGCTGCGGCGGCCCCGCCAAGCGGGAGACGGACACCATGCCCCAGTGGGCAGGCTCCAGCTGGTACTTCCTGCGGTATATGGACCCGGACAACGACGACGCCCTGGCATCTCAGGAGGCCCTGGACTACTGGGGCCAGGTGGACTGGTACAACGGCGGCATGGAGCACACCACCCTCCACCTGCTCTACAGCCGGTTCTGGAACAACTTCCTCTACGACATCGGCGTCATCCTCCACGCAGAGCCGTATGCCAAGCGCACCAGCCACGGCATGATCCTGGGCCGGAATCCCCACTATGTGGGGAACTTCGACACCCAGGAGGAGAAGGACGCCATGCTGGAGAAATACGGCAGCCAGGCTCTCCGCCCCTCCGTCAAGATGTCCAAGAGCCTGGGCAACGTGGTCAATCCGGACGACGTCATCCGGGAGTACGGCGCGGACACCATGCGGCTGTATATCATGTTCATCGGCGACTTTGAAAAGACCGCCACCTGGTCGGATGAGGCGGTCCGGGGCTGCAAACGGTTCCTGGACCGGGTCTGGAACCTCCAGGAGAAGGCGACGGCGGATGAGGACTACTCCGCCGCCAACGTGTCCGCCGTCCACAAGGCCATCAAGAAGGTCAACGAGGACATCGAGGCCATGAAGTTCAACACGGCCATAGCCACCCTCATGGCTCTGACCAACGACTTCTACGCCAACGGCTGCTCCAAGGGCGATCTGAAAGCCCTGGTACTCATGCTGTCCCCCTTTGCCCCCCATATCTGCGAGGAGATGTGGGAGAATCTGGGCTGGGAGAGCGAGGGCATGGTGTGCCAGCAGCCCTGGCCCGCGTACGACGAGAGCAAGACCGTCGCCGCCACCGTGGAGGTGGCCGTCCAGGTGGGCGGCAAGCTCCGGGCCAGCATCCAGGTGCCTACCGGCAGCTCCGACGACGAGGCGGTTGCCGCAGCCCTGGCCGACAGCCGCATCCAGAAGCAGGCAGAGGGCAAGACCCTGGTCAAGCAGATCGTGGTGCGGGGCAAGGACAAGAACATCAAGCTGGTCAATCTGATCTTCCGGCCGGGGAAATGAGCGGATTTGCCGCCGGTGTTTATGAAAATTGCCCACTCCGCTCTTGACAACAGGGGTCAGATGGTGTAAAGTATCCCCAGTAGCCCCTAAGTGGGGGTGGTATGCCCTTGTACACAGACTCCCTGGGCATGAATCGGAGGGAGGGAAAATAAAATGGCAGAAGTCCACGTTCGAGAGAACGAATCGCTGGATAGCGCTCTGAAGCGTTTCAAGCGCAGCTGCGCCAAGTCCGGCGTCCTCGCCGAGGTACGCAAGCGTGAGCATTACGAAAGCCCCAGCGTCAAGCGTCGCAAGAAGTCCGAAGCTGCGCGGAAGAATCGCAAAAAGTTCTATTGATGATTCTAACCCCCTGTACCACAGCGGTACAGGGGGTTCTGTTTTTAGCCCTTGCCAGAGACAAAGGAGGAGCCACTCAGAACGGACGACCAGGGTGAAATTTCCTCCCAGGGGGCGACGGTCCGCCGGATGCCCAGCTTATCTGCCAGCTCCAGCTTTCGGCAGAGGCTGTCCCCGTCGTCAAAGAGGGCGAAGTGGACGCCCCGACCGTCCCGATAGGTGAAATACCGGGCGCACAGCTCCCGGGACCAGTAGACCGGGGCGTGAGTGCGCGCCTGCAAATCGGCCAACTCCTGACGGGACAGGGCTTTCCCCTGGCCGGAGGGTGCGGGGAGCAGGAAATCCTCCCTCATGGGCTGGAGGGCCAGAGCTACCCGCTCCGCCCCATACCGCTCCGCCGCCTCCTTCAGCCGCAGCTCCAGGGTCCCACCGGAGAGTGCGGAGGGGATGAGGATACACGCCTGTTCCACCGCCCCGCCCCAGCATTCCGGCAGCAGCAGGAGCAGTCCCGCCGAACGGAGGGCCTGACCCAGCCGCCGGACCAGTGGGAGGAGCGACCGCTGCATCGACTCCCAGTCCGCCAGCACCCCGGCGGCGCCTCTGGCCTGGCACTCCCGTAGCACCTGACGGCAGAAGCGGCCGGGGTCGCCCTCAGGAGCGGAGGAGACGGCGCTCAGCCCCAGCAGTCCGCCCCGGAGAGAGAGCGGCCCCTGAGAGCGGAGCAGCTCCGGCCCCGGCCCCACCTGGTCGGCCATGAGTACCGGCGCAAAGGGGGCGGGGAGCTGGGGACGGTTCTCGTAGGTGACGATACAGAAAAAACGGGACATGGGCGAGCCTCCCTCTTGTGACCGTCTGAAAAAAATGCTATACTGGCCAATGATAAACAGCGGTTCTCTGAATGAATCTTATGTACCCCGCAGGGAGGAAATGACATGGCAGTCCCTCAGATACCGGACTATATCGTCTCCAGCGTCTATGCTCTGACCCCCCAGTGGCTGGCGGAGCGGGGAAAGGCCCTGGTGCTGGCGGATCTGGACAACACCCTGGCCCGATACGGGGAGCCTGGTCCGTCGGAAAAACTGAAACAGTGGCGGGATGAGCTGGCAGGAGCGGGGATACAGGTGTTCCTCCTCTCCAACGGCAGGAAGCCCCGGCGCTCCCGGGAATTTGCCAAAGCGTTTCAGATCGACTACATCGGCCACGCGGGAAAGCCCCGGCGCAGGAGCTTCGATCTGGCACTGGAGCGCACCGGCATTCCACGGGAGGCAGCGGTGATGGTGGGCGACCAGATTTTTACCGACGTGTGGGGCGCCCACAATGCGGGCATCACCGCCGTGCTGGTCCAGCCCATCGCCCTGGACACCGGCTTTCGCCGTCTGCGCTACTGGGTGGAGACCCCATTCCGGCGGGCCTGCCCCCACCCGGAGGGACTGGAATGACCGCCCGGTTCGGGGTGGCGGGAAACTCGGAGACCTTCACCGCCACCGTCAGCTGCTCCAGCGCAGACGCCCCCGGCTGGCTGGGGCGCATCGGTCTGGACTGGTACGAGTACCAGTGCGGCAGAGGCGTCCGGGTGAGCCGGGAGACCGCCCGGCTCATCGGGGACAACGCCCGCCGGGCGGGCATCGGCCTCTCCATCCACGCCCCCTATTTCATCAGTCTCTCCAACCCCAGCCCGGAGGCGCTGGAGAAGAATACCCGCTATGTGCTCTCCTCCTGTCGGGCGGCGGCCTGGATGGGGGCGGAGCGCATCGTCGTCCACTCCGGAGCGCTCATGGGCCGGAGCCGGGAAGAGGCCTTGGAGATCACCAAGGCCTCCCTCCAAACTATCCTCCGCGCCTGCGATGAGGCAGGCTTCGGTAATATGACCCTCTGTCCAGAGACCATGGGCAAGATAAACCAGCTGGGGGACCTGGACGAGGTGCTGGAGCTGTGCCGCCTGGACGAGCGGCTGCTCCCCTGCGTGGACTTTGGCCATCTGTATGCCCGGAGCCTGGGAGAGCTGAACGGCCCGGACGCCTGCCGCCGGATGCTGGACCGGATGGCGGACGCACTGGGAGAGGAGCGGGCCGGACGCTTCCACAGCCATTTCTCCAAAATCGAGTTCACTCCCGGGGGTGGAGAGAAGCGCCACCTCCGGTTCCGGGACGAGGGCTGGGGGCCGGAATTTGCGCCTCTGGCGGAGGAGATCGCCCGGCGGGGCTGGAGCCCCGTCATCATCTGCGAGTCAGCGGGCACCCAGAGCGAGGACGCGCTGACCATGAAAGAGCAATATCAACAGATCATGATAAAAGGAAGGAACGGAATATGAATCATTTGAAACAAATTACAGACAAGCTCCCGGAGTACGGTCTGGACGCACTGATCGTCACCAGCGCGCCGGGAGAGTATTACGCCATCGGTTTCATGGGAGAGGGCCTGGTGCTGGTCACCCGCGAGGGGAGCTACTACGAGACGGACTCCCGGTATATCGAGGCGGTGCGCAATCAGGTGACCGGGTGCGAGATCGCCATGCGGACGGGCAACAGCCACGCCCAGTGGGCCGCCGGAAAGGCACAGGAGCTGGGGCTTGTGCGCATCGGCCTGGAGGACCAGTACCTCAGCCTCCGGGATTACGCCGATCTTCAAAAAGAGTTCCCTCAGGGGACGGAGTTCGTCCCCGCCGGGGAGCTGCTCTCCGACCTGCGCGCCTCCAAGGACGAGAAGGAGATGGAATATCTCCGCCAGGCCCAGGCCATCACCGACCGGACCTTTACCGAGATTTTGAACGACATCCGCCCCGGCGTCACAGAGCAGGAGATCGCCGCGAAAATCACCTATTACCACATGAAGTTCGGGGCCTCCAAAAATTCCTTCGACCCCATCGTGGCCTCCGGCCCCAACGGCTCCATGCCCCACGCTATCCCCGGCGGACGGCAGTTCCGGCAGGGGGACTTCGTGACCATGGACTTTGGCTGCATTTACCAGGGCTACTGCTCTGACATGACCCGGACGGTGGCGGTGGGGGAGCCGTCTGACGAGATGCGCCGGGTCTATGACACGGTGCTGAAAGCACAGCTCACCTGCATCGCCATGGCGAAGGCCGGGGTGGTGGGCGCAGACGTCCACAACGCCGCCGAGGACGTTCTCGCCCAGGCGGGCTACGCCGGAAAGATGGGCCACGGCTTCGGCCACAGTCTGGGCATCGAGATCCACGAAAGCCCCGGCTTCCGTCCCGCCAACCACGACCCTATGCCTCTGGGCGCGGTGGTCTCTGCCGAGCCGGGCATCTACCTCCCCGGCCGGTTCGGCGTCCGCATCGAGGACGTGATCCGGCTGGAGGAGGACGGCTGCCAGGTGCTGACCCGCTCCCCCAAGGAGCTGATCGTCCTGTAAGAGACAGACTGTGGGATGAAATTCCCCTGATGTTCCGGGGAATTTCATCCCAAAAGGGGCGGAATTTCGTAAAAATCGTATCTGCGTTTTTCTCAAAGACCGGTTGACAAAAACAGCCAAAATGGTTATACTAACCCCATCTATCAACTGCTTTGATGGGGAGGAGTACGCGCTCCCGCCGGGCAAAGAGAGGCGCCGTTTGGTGAAAGGCGCCGCCGGTGCTGTGCGGAAGGTCGCCCCGGAGCTGCGGCGCTGAACGCTCGGGCAGTAAGCGCCGCCGGTCCCCCGCCGTTACCGGGTCATGAGTGTGGCGCTCGCGCCAAATTCAGGTGGTACCACGGACAGACATTGTTCGCCCTGAGCCAGAGACGGCTCGGGGCGTTTTTTCTGTCCCGACAGCCGATATGAGAAAACGGAGCGTGAAGAGAAAATGGCAAGAGAACTGCCGAAGGTGTATGAACCTCAGAAGGTGGAAAACCGCATTTATCAGCAATGGGAGGAGAGCGGCTGCTTCCGGGGCCACCGGGACCCGGACAAGAAGCCCTATACCATCGTCATGCCGCCCCCCAACGTGACCGGGCAGCTCCACATGGGACACGCCATGGACAACACGTTGCAGGACATCCTCATCCGGTTCAAGCGGATGCAGGGGTACGCCGCCCTGTGGGTCCCCGGCACGGACCACGCCTCCATCGCCACCGAGGCCAAGGTGGTGGAGGACATGAAGAAGGACGGGCTGACCAAGGACGACCTGGGCCGGGAGAAGTTCTTGGAGCGGGCCTGGGCCTGGAAGAACAAGTACGGCGGGCGCATCGTCAAGCAGCTGCGCACCCTTGGCTCCTCCTGCGACTGGGAGCGGGAGCGGTTCACCATGGACGAAGGCTGCTCCGACGCGGTGAAGGAGGTCTTTGTTCGGCTGTACAATGAGGGCAAGATCTATCAGGGCAACCGGATGGTCAACTGGTGTCCCCGGTGCGACACCTCCATCTCCGACGCCGAGGTGGAGTACGAGGAGCAGGACGGCCACTTCTGGCATCTGCTCTATCAGGTGAAGGAGACGGGAGAATATCTGGAGCTGGCCACCACCCGTCCGGAGACCATGCTGGGCGATACCGCCGTGGCCATCAACGCCGACGACCCCCGGTATGCCCATCTCCACGGCTGCCACGCCATCCTGCCCCTGCTGAACAAGGAAATCCCCATCGTCTGCGACGAGCACGCGGACATGACCAAGGGGACCGGCGTGGTGAAGATCACCCCCGCCCACGACCCCAACGACTTCGAGGTGGGCAAGCGGCACGGTCTGCCCTTCGTCCGGGTGTTCACCTATGACGGGCGGATGACCGGCCCGGAGGACGTGGCGGCGTACCAGGCCCTCATCGCCTCCGGCCACGCCCCCGCCGACGAGCCGGAGGTGCTGGACTGCGGCAAGTACGCCGGTATGACCACCATGGAGGCCCGGAAGGCCATCCTGGCCGACCTGGAGGCCTGCGGCGCGCTGAAATTCGTGGAGCCGCTGAAGCACGACGTGGGCACCTGCTACCGGTGCCACACCAACATCGAGCCTATGGTTTCCAAGCAGTGGTTCGTGCGGATGCAGTCCCTGGCGGAGCCTGCGGTAAAGGCGGTGGAGAACGGGGAGATCAAGTTCGTCCCCGAGCGGTTCACCCGGAACTATCTCAACTGGATGAGCAACACCCGGGACTGGTGCATCTCCCGTCAGCTCTGGTGGGGCCATCAGATCCCCGCCTGGTACTGCGACGAGTGCGGCGAGACGGTGGTGGCGAAAGAGGCCCCCGGCGTCTGCCCCAAGTGCGGCTGCACCCATCTGACCCAGGATCCGGACACCCTGGACACCTGGTTCTCCTCCGCCCTGTGGCCCTTCTCCACTCTGGGCTGGCCGGATGAGAACAGCGAGGACTACCACTACTTCTACCCCACCGACACCCTGGTCACCGGCTATGACATCATCGGCTTCTGGGTGTCCCGGATGATCTTCTCCGGCCTGGCCTATACGGACAAGGCCCCCTTCCACACCGTCTTTGTCCACGGCATCGTCCGGGACAGCCAGGGCCGGAAGATGTCCAAGAGCCTGGGCAACGGCATCGACCCCCTGGAGGTCATCGACCAGTACGGGGCGGACGCCCTGCGGCTGATGCTGGTCATGGGCTCTGCCCCCGGCAACGATATGCGCTACAGCGAGGAAAAGGTGAAGGCCATGCGCAACTTCGCCAACAAGCTGTGGAACGCCAGCCGGTTCCTGATGATGAACCTGACCATCGAGAAAAACGAGCTGCCGGAGACGCTGGCTCTGGAGGACAAGTGGATCCTCTCCAAGCTGAACACCGTCATCCGGGAGGTCACCGCCAACCTGGAGAAGTACGAGCTGGGCGTGGCCGCTCAGAAGATTTACGACTTCGTGTGGGACAGCTATTGTGACTGGTATATCGAGCTGACCAAGGCCCGGCTCACCGGGGACGACGAGGGGGCCAAGATTCAGGCCCAGCAGGTGCTGTGCTACGTCCTCACCGACATCCTCAAGCTGCTCCACCCCTTCATGCCCTTTATCACCGAGGAGATCTGGCAGGCGCTGCCCCATGAGGGCGACTTCCTCATGCTTCAGTCTTGGCCAGTGGAGCGGGACGACCTGGTCTTCCCGGAGGACGAGGCCACCATGGAGAAGGTCATGGACGCCATCAAGGCCGTCCGGGCCCGCCGGGCGGAGATGAACGTGGCCCCCAGCCGCAAGGCGGAGCTGACGGTGGTCACCGCTCTGCCCCAGGTGTTCCGGGCGGGAGAGCCCTTCTTCCAGCGTCTGGCCGCCACCACCACGGTGACGGTGCAGGAGGAGGCCCCCGCCTCTCTGGAGGGGCTGGTGAGCCTGGTCACCGCCGACGCCAAGCTGTATATCCCCCTGGCGGAGCTGGTGGACCTGGAGGGCGAGCGGAAGCGCATTTCCAAGGAGCTGGAGAAGAAGCGGAAGTACTTGGCGGGCATCCAGGCGAAGCTCTCCAACGAGAAGTTCGTCTCCAAAGCCCCGGCCAACGTCATCCAGCAGCAGCGGGACAACCTGGACAAGACCGCCCGGGAGATCGCCCAGCTGGAGGAGTCCTTGAGCGCTCTGGGATAAGCTCCCAAAAAAGCTGCCCCCTGTGTACGAAAAAGCACACAGGGGGCAGCTTTCCATTTCATTCCCTTATTTATTCCAGCTTTCGCCGCAGGCGCTCCACCGCCCGGCGCTCGATGCGGGAGATCTGCACCTGGCTCACGCCGATGACCCGGGCGGTCCGCTCCTGGGTGAAGCCCCGGAAATAGCGCAGGAGGATGACCCGCCGCTCCCGGTCCTCCAGCTGGGCCACTGCCTGACGCAAGGCCAGGCTTTCCACGATCTCCCCCTCCATGCCCTCGTCTCCCAGCACCGATTCCAGGGTCAGGCCCTCCGCCGTCTCGCTCTGGAGGGAGGCCACCGGGCCTGCCGCCGTCTCCGCCGCGGCGATCTCCTCCGGGGTCAGGCCCGTCTCCGCCGCCAGCTCGGACAGCACCGGCTCCCGACCCAGCCGGGCGGACAGCTGCTCCCGGGCGGCGCGGATGCGCTGGGCCTGCTCTTTCAGGCCCCAGCTGACCTTCACCGTGCCGTCGTCCCGGAGGAACCGGCGGATCTCCCCGGCGATCTTGGGGACGGCATAGGTGGAGAACTGGGTGCCATAGGCCGGGTCGTAGCCGTCCACCGCCTTGAGAAAGCCGATGCACCCCAGTTGGAACAGATCCTCCGTCTCCGCCCCCCGGTTGGCGTACCGCTGGACGATGCTCCAGATTAGCCGGTCGTTCTCGGTGAGCAGGGCCTCCCGGGCAGACCGGTCCCCCTGGCGGGCGGCCTCCAGCAGCTCGCCCCTCCGGAGGGTCACGGCCTGCCGCCGGTGCGCAGGGAGATGCGCTTGCGCATGACCACCGTCGTCCCCCGCCCCGGCCGGGAGCGGACCCGCACGGCGTCCATAAAGCTCTCCATAATGGTAAAGCCCATTCCGCTGCGCTCCTCCCCGCCGGTGGTGTACATAGGCTCCCGGGCCTTCTGGATGTCCGGGATGCCCACCCCCCAGTCCTGGACGGCGATCTCCAGCACATGGTCCGGGAAGGTGCGCAGTCGCAGGGAGATGCGCCCCAGCTCGGTGGGGTAGCCGTGGACGATGGCGTTGGTCACCGCCTCGGAGACCGCCGTCTTGATGTCCCCCAGCTCCTCCAGGGTGGGGTCCAGCTGGGCGGCGAAGCAGGCGGCGGCGGAGCGGGCAAAGCCCTCGTTGGCGCTGCGGCTGAGAAATTCGATCTTTGCGGTGTTTTCCGGTTTCATATGTATGCTCCTCCCTTGAGGCGTGGTTATTCCATCTCCACCCGGCGGTGGATGCCTGCGATTTTCAGGATGCGGGCGGCCTGGGGCGGGACGTGGGTCAGCTTCAGACTGCCGCCGATCTCCCCCATCCGGCGGCTGGCCCGGAGAATCAGGGCGATGCCGGAGGAGTCCATAAAGGTCACGCCGGAGAAATCCAGCTCCAGAGCGGTGGGGAGCCGGGCGTCGATCTCCGCCTCCAGCTCCCGGGTCAGGCTCCTGGCCCGGTGGTGGTCGATCTCTCCGGCGAGCTTCCAGCAGCTCCTCCCGCCCTCGGTGCGGCAGATGATGGACATGGTACATTCCCCCTGATGCTGTAATGCCGTAAGTAAAAAATGGCCCTGTACCCGATTTTTGGGTACAGGGCCATTGTAGCCTGTTTGATGTGCGGTTGCTGTCGAAGGGGCGGCGGGGGCGGATTTTTTCTGTCAGTCAGACGAAATAGGGGTTGGGCTTGAAGAGAATGCGGATCGTATCCACAAGAAATCCGATTCCAATGAGGCCACCCGTGCACAGGTAGAGGACGCCCATACCGATCTTTCCCTCGTAGAACTTGTGAGCGCCGCACCAGCCCAGGCACAGACACAGGAAGAAGGATACCCATTTGTTCTTTGGCCTGAGTCCGACGACGCCGTTTGCATTGACATTTTGGTTGGTATTGGTGTTCGTGTTATTGATGATAATTTGAGGCTGCTCTGTCTGTTCTTTTTTCAGTTCCTCCACCTGTCGGCCGCAGGCAGTACAGATAACGGCATACGACGGTATCTTTGCACCACAGAGCTTACAGAATACTGTTTTTTATGCTTATTCAATGAGAATTCTCTCATTT
>JAJBUB010000029.1 GCA_020860575.1 Clostridiales bacterium
ATCGCCCCAGTGCATGGCCTGGGTGGGGCAGTCCTCGGCGCAGCGCACGATCCGCTCTCCCTCGTCCAGCCGGTGGGCGTCCAGAATGTAGATCTGGGGCAGCTGCTGCTCCTCGTTCCAGAAGATCACGTCCGGGTTGTTGATCTGCTTGTTCTTGGAGTCGTACTCCTTCACCGCCGGGTACTGGTACCCGTTATAAATCTTGGCGAAGTAGTCGTACAGCGCCCGGCAGCCCTTGGCCTTCTCCGGGTCGATGATGGTCAGCCCGTCCTCCCGGACGTAGATAGCCCCCTCCGGCACCCCCGGAATGTCGGTGTTCAGATTCCGGTTGTGGGGCCACATCACGGGCACATAGTCCATCTTCACCTTGGTGCCGTGGCCCTGCTCGATCTCCTTCAGGGTCAGCCAGGTGTACCCGTCCACGGGCTGGTTGCCGCAGTAGCCGGGGTATTCGTTATAAGTATACTCATCCTTGACGGACAGCAGGCAGGAGCCGCAGCCGTCACAGCGGGTGACGTCGATGACCAGTCCCCACTTCTTTGACTTGTTCGCTTCTGAAATGGCCATTAGTCTACCTCCCATGTCCGCATTTCCTTGGGCCAGACCCGCGCCTCGCACAGGCAGGAGTTGGGGGTCATGCCGGGGACGTTTTTGCCCATCATGGTGGAGGCGGTCAGAAGATTGATGCAGCCGCCCCGGTCGGTGGAACCGGGCGTGCCCGGCTCTACCGGGTCATACTTGGCGGTGCAGCCGTAGCTGTGGACCACGCCCACAGGCACACGCTCGGTAACGGAGGCCGCCACCAGCACGCTGCCCCGGTCGTTGTACACCTCGACTACATCTCCGTCCTTGATGCCCCGCTTTTCCGCGTCCACCGGGTTGAACCGGGCGATCCAGTAGGGATAGCCGCCGATCTTGATCCGGTGCTGCTCCACGTCGTTGAGCCAGGACTCGTGCTTGTCGTAGTGGGTGTGGAAGGACCAGCGGGGGTGAGGGGAGAAGATCTGCAGGGGGTATTTATACCACAGATCGCTCTTGTAGCCCTCCCAGGAGGGGATGAAGTGGGGCACCACAGGCCGCTCCATATCGTGGGGCAGGTTCTCCCGCAGGGAGACCGAGGCGAACTCGATCAGGCCGGAGTCGGTGCCCAGTTCCTTGGGCTTGCCCGCCTTGACCTTCACGTTGCCGGGGTCGGGGGTGTCGGCCTCCCGGCCCTCCGCAAACCAGCGCATGGACACATTGCTGTTGCGCTCCGGCTTGTCAGGGCAGGGGACGATATAATAGCCCTTGCGGTTGAACTCCTCCCAGGTGATGTCCCCGTCCTTGGCGATGTCGGAGCTTTCAAAGTACAGCTTGGCCCAGTCGTCCTCGCTGTTGCCCTCGGTGAACTCCTCCTCCCGGCCCAGCTTGGCGGCGATCAGCCGGAGGATCTCATAGTCGCTCTTGGACTCTCCGCAGGGCTCGATGGCCTTCTGCTCCCGGACGATGACACGCCAGTTGTTGCCGATGTGGGCCATGGTGGTGTAGCCGCCGCAGGTGGCCCACTCGCCGATGTCGTTGCGCTCGAAGTTGGTGCAGGCGGGCAGGATGATGTCGGACATATTGGTCTCGCTGGACCACCAGCAGTCCTGGTTGACCACGCACTCCAGCTCCGGGGACTGGTACATCTTCACCCACTTGTTGGTGTCGCTCAGGGTGCCCATGAAGGAGCCGCCGTAGCGGTACCACATATGCACCTTGCACTCCACCGGGTAGTGGTTGATGGTGAACTGCTGCATCAGGGAGTTGCCGCAGAAGCCCTCGCCCCGGAACTCGTCCTTGCCGTTCAGAATGGCGTCGGGCAGAGTCAGGCGGAACAGGCGCTGCTGGGTGGGGTTGCTGAAGCAGATCTTATTCTTGGCCACATCGGACCGGCCCATCTGGCCGGCGGGCTCGGCGTAGCCGGGGAACCACTTGTAGCTGGCCGGGGCGCCCATGGTGGTGCCCCAGATGGAGATGCCCGGCTTGCCCAGGCCCTGCATGGCCTGGAGCAGCACCATCATTCTGGCCCACTCGGTGGCGTAGGCGGCGCGGCAGGCGCTGCCCTGGCCGCCGCGGCAGCCGGAGGACAGGCAGGTACGCTTGGACGCCCACTCCCGGGCCAGGGCGCGGATCTTCCGGGCGGGGATGCCGGACTGGGCCTCGGCCCACTCGCACGTCTTAGGGTACATATCGTCGCTCTCGCCCATGATGTAGGCCCGGAACTCCTCAAAGCCGATGGACCGGGTGTCCACATACTCCTTGTCGTAGGTCCCCTCGGTGATCCAGGTGTAGGCGATGGCCATGGCGATGGCCGTGTCGGACCCGGGCCGGGGGCCGAACCAGGTGCCGTCCATCACGGCGGCGGTGTAGTTGTACAGGGGGTCGATGAACACCGTCTTCATCCCCATCTCCTTCAGCCACACACGCCAGATGTGGGACTCCTGGCCGGAGTAGGTCCCGCGGGTGGAGTCCGGGTCGTTGGACCAGAAGACGATCATCTCGGTGTTTTGCAGGCAGTCCTCCAGCAGGTTGAACTGCTCCGGCATACCCAGACGCCACTGGAAGCCGTAAGTATGGGTGGCGCCCCAGTGCCAGCCCTCCCAGGAGTCCGGGTTGTCGTACACAGGGGTGAAGTGCAGCATGTGCATAAAGCGGTGGAAGGGACCCATCTTGTAGCCCACTACGCCCCAGTTGTGGTGGGAGGAGGTCATGCCGGACAGGCTGGCCTCGCCGTAGGTGGACTGCACCCGCTGAATCTCGCTGGCGATCAGGTCGATGGCCTCGTCCCAGGAGATGCGCTCAAAGCCGGACTTGCCCCGGTTCTGGGGGTTGCGCTCCCCCTTGGGGTCCCAGTCCACCCGCTTCAGGGGGTAGAGAATCCGGTCCTCGGAGTAGATCCGGTTCTTCTCTCCGTGGACAGGGGGGGACAGGCGGAAGGCCTTGGGCGGGGTGTAGGTCTTGCCGTCGGAGGCCTGGATGGACCAGGGCTTGGGAAAATCGCTTTCGGGAATCTGCAGCGGCCGGATGCGGGTCACTCTGCCGTCCTCTACATAGACGGAGACAGGACCGCCGCCGGTCATGTTGGTGAATACTTGCTCCATAAAGAGCTTCCCTCCTTCTCTCTTGCCGCGCCGGGCGGGGGGCCTTGTCCTCTGGGCGAAACGGGTGTTGCCGGTTTCGTTCCGCCCGGCTTTCAGGCCGCCGCGCAGGCGCTGATGTATGGGGTAAAAAAATGCGAATGCCGCCGGCCTTCGCAGGGGTGTGAAATGGGGCGCTAAATTATTTGGGAACCTCTGAATCAATACGCCTGCGGCGTCTGACGGAATCTTTTCGTCCGGGAATGCGTTGCAAAAGCTTGAAATACACAAAGTATTCCTGCGCTTTTGCGCCTTTTCCCGAATCAAAAATCTTCCGCCATCCGC
>JAJBUB010000087.1 GCA_020860575.1 Clostridiales bacterium
GCAAAATCGGGGCCGGGCTACCCCTCTCGGGATGACCCGGCCCCGGTCTTTTGGGGGGCCTTTGGCAAATTAACCTAAATATTCCATTGGGTTCACCAGCACGCCGCCCTTCTGCACGGCGAAGTGGAGCCAGCCCCCCTCGTTGCTCTCTCCGGCGGCTGTCTCCCCCACGGCGCCGATGACCTGCCCGGCGGAGACCTTGTCCCCCTGTCGGACAGCCACCTCCTCAGACAGATTGCCGTAAATGGTCATCAGTCCGTCCCCGTGGTTGAGGGTGATGACGGTCCCCAGGAGGGGGTCATTCTCCACAGACAGCACCTCTCCGTCCAGGGCGGCGTAGACCTCCTCTCCCACCTCAGCGGCCAGGTCCACCCCGTTGTGGGTGCGCCAGTCCTCCAGGGCGGCGTTGTAGGTCAGCTCGCTGTCAGAAAAGGCGGCCACCGCCTCACCGGAAACAGGGGCAGTAAAGCCGTCCCCCTCCGTCTCCGCTGTCTGGGCAGCTTCTTCCTCCGCCATCGTGTCAGCCACCGGCTCTGTCTCCGTCTGGACGGTCTCCGCCGCCGGTTCCGCCGTCTCCCCGGTCTCCTGGATCTCCTGAACCGGCTCCTGGGCGGCGGCCTGCTCCGCAGCGGCGTCGGTGGCCTCCTGGGCGGCATCGTCCCGGGATTCCTGCTCCGCTACCTCAGCCAGTGCGTCCGCCGTCTGTTCGGCGATCTCCTGTTTGTTCTCCGCGGTCTCCGTCTCTACCTCCACCTCCGCCGGAGCGTTGGCGGTCACGGAGGGGGTCTCCATCTCCAGTTCCTCACCGGCCAGCCACCAGAGATAGTACCCGGAGCCGCCGATGGCAAGGATACACAGCAAAAGCACCATGTAGAAGCCTTTGCCCAGGAGAAAATCGCCCACCCGGCGCACAAATGGTTTCTTCTTCATGTGAAAAACGCCTCCGAACCTCAGTATCACCGGGTCCGGAGGCGTTTATTCACAGCTTTGCCAATTTTTGTCCTTCCAACCAGCTTTGCAGCCCGGCCAGGTTCGGGGCGATCTGTACATGGGGGACGGGGGCAAAGGCGTCGGCAGGGGTGGTGCCGTTGCAGACGGCGGCGAAGTCCAGCCCCGCCCGGCGGGCGGTCTCTGCGTCGATGAGGGTGTCCCCCACGAACAGCACCTCCTCTTGCCGGAGGTTCAGCCGCTCCAATGCCAGGAGCGCCCCCTCCGGGTCGGGCTTGGGGCGGTGAATGTCCTCCCCGCCGATGCACAGGCTCAGCCGGTCAGACAGTCCGTAGTGGTCGAATACCCGCTGGATGGTGGCTCTCCGCTTGGTGCTCACCACCGCCACCCGGACGCCCCCGGCGTTGAGCCAGTCCAGCAGCTCCACCGCGCCGGGGAACAGCCGGGTCTGGGACACCTGGAGGGGGTCGGCGACGCGGACGTAGCGTCTGCGAAACTCCGCCCGATGGTCCATGTTCCCGTCCCCGGAGAGCAGAGTGTAGGCGTCCTCCAGCGTCATGCCGATGGTGTGGCGGACCGCCTCCCCGTCGGGCCGGGGCAAGCCCATCTCCTCAAACGCCCCGTAAAACCCCGCCTGGATGCACTCGGTCGCATCCCCCAGGGTGTAGTCAAAGTCAAAGAAAACGCCTCGATAAAAGGCCATGGTCATCCCCTCCCCGGCTCCTATGATACCGGGGGCGGGGTGGGTTGTCAAGCGGGACTTCCCCTCACTCCACCCGGTTTTCCAATGCGTCGCCCCGTTGAAATGCCCGGGCGTTTTCCAGTGTGGTCTCCGCAATGGCCCGGAGGGCGGTGTGAGTGAAGAAGGCCTGATGGCTGGTGACAATAACGTTGGGATAGGAGAGCAGGAGCGCCACCTTGTCGTTGGCCAGAATGTCGTCCGACAGGTCCTCAAAGACCTGTTCCTCCTCGTTTTCGTACACATCCAATCCTACCGCCCCGAACCGGTGCCGCCGGAGGTAATCCAGCAGGGCGTCCGTGTCGATGAGCTGGCCCCGGCTGGTGTTCACCAGAATGGCGGTGTCCTTCATCCACCCCAAAGTCTCGCCGTTTAGCATATGGTAGTTGTCCTCCGTCAACGGGCAGTGGAGACTCACCAGATCGCTCCGCCGGAGCAGCTCCTCCAGCCCCACATAGGTCACGATCCCCTCCAGCGCCTGGTTACGCCAGCTGTCGCAGCCCAGGACCTCCATGCCGAAGCCATGGCAGATGCGGGCCATGGCTGCGCCGATTTTGCCGGTGCCCACGATGCCCGCCGTCCCCCCGTGGAGGTTCCGGCCCAGCAGTCCGTCCAGGGCGAAATTGTTGTTGCGCACCTTGATATAGGCCTTGTGGATGTGTCGGCAGCCCGCCAGGGCCAGGGCCATGGCGAATTCCGCCACCGCCTCCGGGCTGTATCCCGGCACCCGGAGAACGGCGACGCCCAACTCCCCCGCCGCTGCCACGTCCACGTTGTTGTACCCGGCGCACCGGAGCAGCACCAGCTTCACCCCGGCCTCCGCCAGAAGCTCCAGCACCGTCCGGCCGCAGTTAGCATTGACGAAGATGCATACCGCCTCATAGCCCCGGGCCAGGGCCGCCGTGTATTCATCCAGGTTGGCGGGCTGAAAGTCGATGGTGCAGTCGGCCTTCTCTTCCGCTGCCAGGGGGTCAAAATACAGATGATCGTAGTCTCTCGCGCCGTAAAACAGGATCTTCATGGGGCAACACTCCCTTCTCCGGTCAGTTTGCCCCGGTGCAGCCGCTTTTAAGCGACCTCGTCCCTCATTTCCTGACGGGCCTCCCGCTCCGTGTCGGCGGAGAACAGGAACCGTCCCTCCCGGGAATAGACCTCGATATGCTCCCTCACATGGCGAAACTCCACTTCCATCAGAAAGCCTCCTTCCGGAAGCGCTCTTAAGGCGCCTCCTCTGTTTGATGGCTCTATGATAGCAGGGTTAAAGTCCCATAAAACGGACTGCGCCAGCTCTGCACAAAAAAAGCCCCGCACAAGGCGGGGCTTTTTCAATCCATTTTGTTCTCTGCGCTTACACCAGGTTGAGTACCAGGACAGCCAGCATGAACACGAGGGCGACCCACTTGGTCAGCCGGGCCAGACGGGCGTCAGCCGAGCTGGCCTTGTTCTTGCCCATATAGGTGTCAAAGCTGCCACCCAAGGAGCCTGCCAGGCCGGAGTTCTTGCCGGACTGGAGCAGTACGACGGCAATGATAATGACGGCTGCGATCACCACAATGATAGAGAGAACGAGCTGAGCGGTTTCCATTTTCTTTTCATCCTTTCGTCAAACGTCCTCACATCGTGTGGAGACGGCATATTCTGCGATGCTATTGATTCTAACACAGGCGGATGGGAAATGCAAGCACTTTTCCCGCGCTCAGTGGGATTTTTTTACCCGCCATGGCACAAAAACGCCCTCACACATACCCGTACAGTCCCCGGACGGACACCTCGCCTGAGGTGACCGTCTCCTCCCGGCCGTCCGGGTGACGGATGACCAGGCCGAACCGGTCGTCGATGTCCACCGCCTGGGCGGTGATCTCCCTGTCCGGGCGAATGAGCCTGACCTCCCGGCCCAGGGTGATGCAGTCCCGGCGGTATCGCTCCAGATAGGGCTGCCGCCGTCCCGCCAGCCAGTCCAGGTAGGTGCGGTCCAGGGCGTTGAGCAGACAGGCCGCCAGCCGTCCCCGCTGGACGGGATGCCCCACCGCCTGGGCGACGGAGCCTGCAATGGCGCTAAGCTCCTCCGGCCAGTCCTCCGCCCGCTGGTTCACGTTGACCCCAATGCCGGGGATGACGTACTGGAGCGCGCCGCTCTCCCCCTCGATGGACATCTCCGTGAGGATGCCGCAGACCTTGTGATCGTTCATGATAATGTCGTTTGTCCACTTGATCTGGGGCCGCAGCCCGGTGGCCTCCTGGATGCCGTCGCACACCGCCACCGCCACATAGGCGGTCAGGTCCACCGCCTCCGCCGGGGCCACGTCCGGCCGGAGCAGGACGGAAAAATAGATGCCCTTTCCGGAAGGGGAGGAAAAACTCCGTCCCCGGCGGCCCCGGCCCCCGGTCTGCTCGTCCGCGACGGCGGCTGAACCGTCGGGGAGGCCGTTCTGGGATTCCCGTTTCAGGTAGTTGTTGGTGGAGTCGATGCTCTGGAACACCTCCAGGCGTCGGGCGATGCGCTCCGTGTGGAGGAACGGCCGTATCTCCCCCTCAGTGAGCAGATCGGGAGCGGCGGACAGGCGATAGCCCCGGTTGGTGGCGGAGTCGATGGTATACCCCTCCCGGCGCAGTCCGTCGATGGCCTTCCACACTGCCGCCCGGCTGATGCCCAGCCGACGGCTCATCTCCTCCCCGGAGAGGTAACCCTCGCTCTCCCGGAGCAGGGCCAGAATCTTCTGCTTGCTCATGCTGCCCGTCCTCCCCCGCCCCTGGGGCGGTCCTCTGATGGGGGCATTATACCACGATTTGGGAGGTGGAGCAAGTCGGCACCGGGCAGAGCCGGTGGAAAAGGGCGGCGAACAAAGGCCGCACACCATAACATCCGCCCGATTTTCAAGCACTGTTTCTGCACTCTTTTGTCAATTTCCTTTGCATATACCATCCGGTTATGCTAAAATGAACGGAAGAAACTCCCTGGAGGGGAATGGGGGCGAGGCGCTATGATCCGTATCGCAGTGGTAGAGGACGACCCGGGCTATCGGCAGCAGCTGACGGAATTCATCCGGCGCTGTGAGGAGGAACAGGGGGAGCAGTTCAAGGTCACCATGTTCACCGACGGGCTGGAGATCGCTGAGGAATATACTGCATCCTTTGACATCATCTTTCTGGACATTCAGATGGAGCATCTGGACGGCATGGCCACAGCGAAGCGCATCCGGCAGCAGGACAAAAACGTGGTCATCATCTTCATCACCAATCTGGCCCAGTACGCTCTGCAGGGATACCAGGTGGAGGCGCTGGATTATGTGCTCAAGCCTCTGAGCTATTTTGCCTTCTCTCAGGAGCTGAAAAAGGCGGTGCGGAAGGTGCGGGAGCACTCCGCCTGCTTCCTGCGGCTGATGCAGGAGAGTGGAATGGTCCGACTGGACGTGTCCGCCATCCGCTATATCGAGAGTGCCGGCCACAACGTCATCTATCACACGGCGGAGGGAGACTACACCAACCGGGAATCCCTGAAAAGCGTGGAACAGAAGCTGGAGGGGCGGCATTTCTCCCGGTGCAACAATTGCTATCTGGTGAATCTCTCCCATGTGGAGCGGGTGGACAAGGCCGTGGTGGTGGTGGACGGCATTGAGCTTCAGATGAGCCGTCCCCGGCGAAAAGCGTTCATGGAGGCCCTGGCGGCCTATGTGGGAGGCGAGTGAGCAGTGACCACCATTGCGGATATCCCAAAATTCTATACCGCTCTGGCGGAGTGGCTCTCCTGTCTGGGCTTTGTGCTGTTGCTGGAGAAGCGGCAGCCCCGGAAATGGGTCACGGCCCTGGAGCTGGCAGCCTCCTTTGGCCTGCTGTGTGTGATCCAGTATTTCATTGGCATCGTCCCCATCGCCCTGTGGCTACCGGGGATGGGGGTAGCACTGGCCATTATGTACGCCACTATCTTGGCCTGCTGCAAGGTCTCCCCCACCGACGCGGGATTTTTCTGGGCCATCGCCTTTATCGTGGCGGAGTTCATCGCCTCTCTGGACTGGCAGATCTATTCCTTTGTTGCCCAGCAGGGATATGACAGCTATCTGCTCCAGGGGGTCTTCCTGCTCCTCTTTTACGGCGGCTCCCTGTGCGTCGTTTTTCGCATGGAGCAGAAGCGCCTGGGGTCGGGGCAGAAGCTGGAGGTCACCAGGAGAGAGGTGGTCTCCGCCGTCGTGACCTCGGTGGGAGCTTTCCTCATCAGCAATATCAGCTATGTGAACACCGACAACCCCTTCAGCGGCCGGATGAGTGCGGAGATCTTCTACATCCGCACCCTGGTGGACCTGGCGGGAGTCATCATGCTCATCAGCATCCAGGACCGGGTGCAGGAGCTTCAGACCCGGAAGGAGAAGGAGGCCATTGACGCACTGCTCCAGCGGCAGTATGAGCAGTACCGCCAGTCCCGGGAGAATATCGAGATGGTCAACCGGAAGTATCACGACTTGAAGCACCAGATTGCCATTATCCGCATGGAGAAGGACGAGGACAAGCGGGAGAGCTACCTCCGGCAGATGGAGTCGGAGCTACAGCGCTTCGGGGTAGAGTTCGAGACGGGCAGCCCGGTGCTGGACACCATCCTCTCCAGCAAGGAAACCTACTGCCTCCAACACGACATCACCCTCAACGTGGTGGCGGACGGAGAGAGCCTGGGCTTTATCGACGTGATGGACCTGTGCAGCATCTTCGGCAACGCCCTGGACAATGCCATCGAGAGCGCCGAGCAGGTGGCAGAGAAGGAGAAGCGGCTCATCCGTCTGGCGGTGTACACCCAGAACGGCTTTCTCCTCATCCGGGTGGAGAACTATTTTGAGGCCCCCTTGCAGGTCAGCAACGCCGAGATCCAGACCACCAAGCAGGACAAGAACCTCCACGGCTACGGCATCAAGAGCATCCGGCACACGGCGGAGAAATACGGCGGCTCCCTGTCCATCAGCGCCCGGGACGGATGGTTCTCCCTGAAAGCCCTCATCCCCTTGCCGGAGGGGCAATAAACCATCACTGGGGCGGTACGTTGTAAAAATGTACTGCCCTTTTGATTTGTCAGAACACATCAGAATATCCAGAGAGAGGAGCCTATTTTTATGCAAAATGCAATTTATGCCGCTGTGGAGACAGGTTATGCCAAAATCTCCAAAAACCAAAATCAAGTTGCTATACTGCAAGCCAGGTTAAGACTGGCGAGCAGAGAGAGGAGGTGCAGAAAATGAAACAGCAAGTCTTTAATCCCTACCTTCCATCCTGGGAGTACATCCCCGACGGCGAACCCCACGTCTTCGGCGACCGGGTCTACGTCTATGGCTCCCACGACAGCTTCAACGCTCCCATTTTCTGTGTCAACGACTATGTGTGCTGGTCGGCCCCGGTGGACGACCTCAGCGATTGGCGGTATGAGGGGGTCATCTTCAAAAAGAACCAGGACCCGAAAAACAAGCTGGGTCTCCGGCTCCTGTTTGCCCCCGATGTGTGCCAGGGAAAGGACGGCAAATACTACCTCTACTATGCCTTTGACTTCATGGGCGTCATGGGGGTGGCCGTCTGCGACACCCCTGCCGGGAAGTACCAGTTCCTGGGCCACGTTCACTACAAGGACGGCACCGTCTGGGGCCGGAAAAAGGGCGACCAGTTCCCCTTTGACCCCGGCGTGCTGGTGGACGACGACGGCAGCGTGTGGCTCTACTCCGGCTTCTACACCCCCACTCCCGCCATCGTCACCGGCGGTATCAGCCTGAAAAACGACGGCGGCACCGTGGTAGAGCTGGAGAGCGACATGGTGACCATCAAGACCGACCCCAAGGTGATCTTCCCCAAGGAGGGTCCCGGCTCCTTCCCCAACCACGAGTTCTTTGAGGCCAGCTCCATCCGCAAGGACGGGGACACCTATATCTTCGTCTACTCCTCCCGGCACAACCATGAGCTGTGCTACGCCACCAGCAAGCGCCCGGACGGCGATTTCACCTACGGCGGCACGTTGGTCAGCCAGGGCGACCTGTTCCTAGACGGCAACGAGGACGAGGCCAAGGGCGTCAACTACCTGGGCAACACCCACGGCGGGATGCTGCACATCGGCGAGGACTGGTACATCTTCTACCACCGCCAGACGAATCAGCACTCCTACTCCCGGCAGGCCTGCGCGGAAAAGCTGGTGCGCAATCCGGACGGCAGCTTCCAACAGGCGGAGGTCACCAGCTGCGGCCTCAACGGCGGTCCTCTGAAGGGAGAGGGTCACTACGCGGCCCGGATCGCCTGCAACCTGTGGAGCAAGGACGGCGTGGGCCGTTACGACGGCAGCGGCGTGCGGAAGAAGCTGAAAAACCACCCCTACTTCACCCAGACCGGCTCCGACCGGGAGCACAGCGGCGACCAGTACATCGCCAATATGCAGGATGGGGCGGTGGCCGGGTTCAAGTACTTCCACTTGGACGGCCCCACCAAGATCACCGTCCACCTGAGGGGCGCAGCCAATGGGACCATGCAGATCTCCAACACCCCCGACTTTGCCCGGTACGGCGAGATCGCCGTCCGCCTGAACAGCAAGAGCGGCGTGTTTGACGACTGCGTGGTGGACTTCCCCGGGGAACAGACAGCCCTCTACTTCCGGTTCGTCGGAAGCGGGGCGGTGGATTTCCTCTCGTTTGAACTGAGCAAGTAAAATCTCGTGTTATCACTGCATCATACTGAATGTGTCCACTGTGCATATTTAAGAAAGCGAGGAACAAATGACAAACCAGTATTTTGAAATGCTAAAGACCGGCGCGATCATTCTTGGCGTCGTCGTCGTACTGCTTGCCGTGCTGTACATTTTTCTTGCGGTCCGGCGCAGAAAGCCGGAGAAAAAGGGCAACAAGCTCTTTAACTGCTCCGCAACCGCCGTTGCTGCGCTCTGCGTGGTAATCATCCTGGTTGCTTCCTGGGCGACAGACGTCTATGCCGCCTCCATCAACGCCGTTATGACCGTCAGCACCGCCTCTGAGGAGACCACGGACACGGACGACTGGAAGGAGCTGGCCTATACCATCTCCGAAGAGGGCATGGTGCTGATGAAAAATGACAACGACGCCCTTCCTCTGGCCTCCGGCACAAAGGTGAATCTGCTGGGTTATTATGCTTATAACCCCCTCTATAGCGGCAGCGGCTCCGGCAGCGTCAGCGCCAGCGACTCTGTCAGCATCGTTAGCTCTCTGGAGGCGGCGGGTATTGAGATCAACCCCGCTCTGGAGGAATCCGGTATTTATGCAAGTGCAGAGGATGATTCTTCGAGCGAGAGCGTAGGCTTCATGACTGCGGACTTCTCTCTGGACGAAGTTTCCATCGACAGCTACACCGGCGACGTCTCCTTTGAAAACCTGGCAGCCTACTCCGATACGGCGATCATCGTCATCGGCCGGAGCGGCGGAGAGGGCGACGACCTGACCGGTTACACCGAGGGCGATTATCTGGTACTCTGTGAGGACGAAGAGGCCCTGCTCTCTGCCGCTCAGGAGAATTTCGAGACTGTCATCGTCGTCATCAACAGCGCCAACGCCATCGAGATGGGTTGGGTCAACGATTATGACGTGGACGCCGTCGTCTGGGCAGCGCTCCCTGGCCCCTACGGCTTCGAGGCTCTGGGCCAGATTTTGACCGGCGCAGTCAATCCTTCCGGCAAGCTCCCGGACACCTGGGTCTATGACAACGACAGCAACCCCGTCAACGAGAACTTTGGCGAGCAGGAGGCGGACAACGCCGAGGGCCGCTACTATGTGGATTATGTGGAAGGCATCTATGTGGGCTATAAGTGGTATGAGACCGCCTATGCCGAGCAGGCCGTCATCACCAACACTGAAACCGGCGAGACCTTCGACTATTCCGACTATGACAACATTGTGGCTTATCCCTTCGGCTACGGCCTGAGCTACACCACCTTTGACCAGGAGATCACCGGCGGCACGCTCACGGACGGGACTGCACTGGATGCCACCGACACCTATACCGTAGAGGTGACTGTGACCAACACCGGTGATGTGGCCGGCAAGAGCGTTGTTCAGCTCTATGTGACCGTCCCCTACACCGATTATGACAAGGAAAATCTGGTAGAAAAGTCTGAGGTCTCTCTTGTCGTCTACGGAAAGACCGAGGAGCTGGAGCCTAGCGCAAGCGAGGTCATCACCCTTGAGGTTTCCATGGAAGCGATTGCCTCCTATGACAGCTCTTATGACAACGGTGACGGCACCAGCGGCTCCTACATGCTGGACGCCGGAGACTACACCTTCTCCATTCGCTCTGACGCCCACACTACCCTGGATTCTGTGACCGCCACGCTGGAGGACCAGTATTTCTTCTCCGGGGACAACAAGCGCAGCTCGGATGAGACGGTCGCCACCAACCAGTTTGAGGACGCCGCCCGGGGCGAGTACCTGTCCCGTCAGGACGGCTTCGCCAACTACGAGTCCGCCATGAACTCCGTCAGCACCAGCATTGAGAATCTGGACTACGCAACCACGGACGACCTGTATGACGAGGCCCTGGACGATGTGGTCACCGAAGCTCTGGTAGAGGGCGTGGATTACGCCGTAGACGGCGATCTGACCCTTGCCGACATGGCCGGGCTGGATTACGACGATCCTCTGTGGGATGAGCTGATCTCCCAGCTGACGGTGGATGAGATGCTCTCGCTGACCGGCTACACCATGTACTCCTCCGCCGCAGTCGAGTCCATCGACAAGGATGCCACCACCGATTCCGATGGCCCTCTGGGTATCTCCAGTATGTTCAACACCGACCTGATCACAGTGGCATTCCCCTGCGTCCCTCTGCTGTCCGCTACCTTCAATACCGATCTGGCCTATGAGATGGGCAGCTGCGTAGCCGACCAGGCCGAGGCAAACAGCATTACCTCCTGGTATGCCCCCGCTATGGATACCCACCGCAGCGCCTACAGCGGGCGTAACTTCGAGTATTATTCCGAGGACTCCACCCTGGCAGCCTATACCGCCGTTGCCGAGGTCTCCGGTGCCAGAGACAACGGCCTGATCGTCTACATCAAGCACTTTGCACTGAACGACCAGGAGACCAACCGTGCCTACATCCATACCTACAGCAACGAACAGGCCATCCGTGAGATCTACCTCAAGCCCTTTGAGTATGCGGTCAAGCAGGGCGGCGCTACCGGCGTCATGACCAGCATGAACTACATCGGCGACACCTATGCCGGAGGCCACCTGAACCTGATCACCAATGTGCTCAGAGGCGAGTGGGGCTTCCAGGGTACCGTTCTGACTGACATGGACGAGGGCGGCGAGATCCGCAGCTACTGGGCCACGATTCGGGCAGGCGTGGACGTCTGGCTCGGCTTCAATGAGACCTCTATTTCTGCCTCCTCTGACGCAGACATCTATTACCTGCAAAGGGCCTGCCACAACCATCTGTATATGCTGGCTAACGGCAACAGCTATAGCGCAGAGATCCTGGATTGGCAGAGCTACCGCACCATCATTTATGTGGAGCTTGGTGTCCTCGCAGCCGCCTGCGTCGTCTCGCTGGTGCTTCGCAACACGAAGAAGAAGGAAAAGGACGCACAGTAAGTCCTCTCCAAAAAAAGAAATTTCCTCCCTCCCTAAACAGGACAGCCCCTGCGTCATCCGGCGCAGGGGCTGTCTCCTGTTTTGCTCTGCGTTTTGCGGTCACAGCCTCCGGCAATGCCGGAGGCTGTAGCTCGACCTGTTTACAGGGCCGACAGCAGCGAGTCCATCCACCGTCCTGAACGGCACTCAACGGGTCGTTGACAAGGCAGCCGGAACAGACTGACCGCCGCAG
The DNA here is from genome assembly GCA_020860575.1 of Clostridiales bacterium. Lineage (GTDB taxonomy): Bacteria > Bacillota > Clostridia > Oscillospirales > Oscillospiraceae > Onthomonas. The sequence goes on from JAJBUB010000087.1 coordinate 11,492, forward strand.
CGGTGGTCTCCGCTGCGGCGGTCAGGTACTGTGACGTGTTTTCTTATTCAGCCTTCGGCTCCTCGGAGTCCACCACGGCCTTCAGGCCTTCGGCCAGCCCGGCCAGGGACTGAATTTCGGAGGGAATGATGATCTTGGTAGCCTTGCCGTCGGCGGCGGCGGCAAAGGAATCCAGCGCTCTGAGCTTGATGACCCCATCAGAGGGGGCCGCCTCGTTGAGCAGGCGGATGGCCTGGGCCTGGGCCTCCTGCACCTTGAGGACGGCCTGGGCCTGGGCCTCGGCCTCCAGTAGCTTGGCCTCCTTGTTGGCCTCTGCCTTGAGGATGACGGATTGGCGCTCGCCCTCAGCCACCAGGATCTGGCTCTGCTTCTTGCCCTCGGCCTGGAGGATCTGCTCCCGGCGCTCCCGCTCGGCCTTCATCTGGCGCTCCATGGCATCCTGGATTTCCTTGGGCGGGAGGATGTTTTTCAGCTCCACCCGGTTGACCTTGATGCCCCAGGGGTCGGTAGCCTCGTCCAGAATGGCCCGCATCTGAGAGTTGATGATGTCACGGCTGGTCAGGGACTGGTCCAGCTCCAGGTCGCCGATGATGTTACGCAGGGTGGTGGCGGTCAGGTTTTCGATGGCCGCCATGGGGTGCTCCACACCGTAGGTGTACAGCTTGGGGTCGGTGATCTGGAAGAAGAGGACGGTGTCGATCTGGATGGTGACGTTGTCCTTCGTGATCACCGGCTGAGGCGGGAAGTCCGCGATCTGCTCTTTCAGAGAGACGGCCTTGGCCACCCGCTCGATAAAGGGGACCTTGAAGTGGATACCGACCCCCCACACGGCGGAGAAGGCCCCCAGCCGCTCCACCACATAGGCCTGGGACTGGCGGACGATGACGATATTTTTGATGAGGACCAGCAAAACCAGTACGATCAGCACGATCAATGCGACGATTTCCATAGGACAGTCTCCTTTCTTCTGTTACACCTGTGTACCTACAGACTCCACCGGGGCGGGATGCACATACACCCGGACCCCTTCGATGCGGTCTACCACGACCACCGTTCCGGCGGGAATATCCTCCCCTGTCTCGGACAGGGCAGACCACTCCAGGCCTTTGATCTTGACCTGCCCCCGGTTTTCCAGGTTGCAGATGTCCTCCCGGACCACTGCCTCCTGACCGATGATGCTGTCCAGATTGGTGGCCCGCCTGGCGTCTTTCGGCGTCAGATACCGCTCCACCAGGGGTTTGAACGCCGCCAGGGACAGGATGGACACCAGCAGAAAGACCGCCGCCTGAATCCATACATTGGATATAAACAGACTGACGATCAGCGCCGCCAGTGCTCCCGCTACAAACCAGATGGAGGCCAGGCCCACCGTGACCCCTTCCACAATGGCGAATACGACGATAGCGATCACCCAAAATACCGTTGGCGTCATGGCTTGCCGCCTCCCTTCCTGATGGTCTACACAGTCATCATATCATACCCCCCTGCAAAAGTAAATCATTTTTTGAAAGTCAGGTCGCAAATTCAGGCTTCTGAATTGCGGCAAGTCCTGAGAAATCCTTTGCCATTGGCGTTGAAATCGGCTATACTGTGGAAGATAAAGGATGTGGTCGAATGGAACAAGTGGAATATATGGTCCCCTGCCTGCTGGGGCTGGAGCGTCTGGTGGCGGACGAGCTGATCAAGCTGAAGCTCCCGGAGGTCCGGGCGGAGAACGGGCGGGTGTTCTGCAAGGGGACGCTTGCAGATCTGCCCCGGATGAATATTCAGCTCCGCTGCGGGGCCAGGGTGCTGCTGGTGCTGGCCCGGTTCCGGGCAGAGACCTTTGAGGAGCTGTTCCAGGGGACGCTCTCCGTCCCCTGGGAGGACATCATTCCCCGGGACGGGGAGAGTCCGGTAAAGGGCTATTCCATCAGCTCTCAGCTCCACTCCGTCCCCGCCTGCCAGTCCATCGTAAAAAAGGCACTCTCACAGCGGCTCTGTCGGGCCTACGGCCTGGAGTGGCTGCCGGAGACAGGGGAGCGGTATCAAATTCAATTCTCCATTATGAAGGACGAGGTGTGCCTGTGTCTGGACACCTCCGGCCCGGGGCTGTACAAGCGGGGCTACCGGGCGGTAGGGGTAGAGGCCCCTCTCCGGGAGACGTTGGCCGCCGCCATGGTTCTGCTGTCCAAATACCGGGGGCTGGACCCCTTCTGCGACCCCTTCTGCGGCTCCGGCACCATCTGCATCGAGGCGGCCCTTATCGCCAAAAACCGCGCTCCCGGCCTGAACCGCCACTTTGCCGCCCAGAAATGGGGCATCGTGGACAGTCGCTTCTGGATGGACGCCGTGGATGAGGCGCTGGACCAGGAGTATGACCGGGTATACGACATCTGGGGCGGCGACATCGACGCCAATGCCGTCCGCATCGCCCAGGAGAACGCCGTCAAAGCCGAGGTGGAGGACACCGTCCGCTTCGAGGTAGCGGACGCCGGACGGTTCTTCGCTCACGAGCCGTATGGCCGGGTGGTGACCAATCCCCCCTACGGGGAGCGGCTGCTGGAAAAGGAGGAGGCCGCCCGGCTGTACCACACCTTCGGAGCCGCCGTCCGCCGGCTCCCGGAGGGCTGGCGGGTGAGCATCCTCTCCTCTCACACGGAATTTGAGGAGGCCTTCGGTCAGAAGGCGAAGAAAAAGCGGAAGCTCTACAACGGGATGATCAAGTGCGACCTGTTTCAGTACGGGAAGCTCTGATCCCGTGTACCTCCGGCGGACTAGAACGCCGCCTGGCAAAAACGAAAAACACCTGTTCCGGAGACGGGCAGGGAGCTGTGCAGGCAGTTCCCTGCCCGTCTCGTTGCAGATACGTCTTTTCCCGCCGCCTCTCCTGCATAGAAACGGCAAAGCTGCGTAAACTGAACACGGTCGCCCGGGTTGCTCTTGTTTTGCACTTGCTACTGCTTCTTGCAAACCACAAGCAGTGTTTAAGCCTTAAATTCATGAATTGTCCGTTTTAATTTTAGCACTCTTCTTTTGTGAGTGCCAGAATTTACGTTTCAGACACAGCTCGTTCACAATTTTTTCACATCCGTGCCGTATCATACAATCAAACAAAAAGGATGACCGGGTTCCGAAAGAAACGGAGCCGCCGGGTCAGGAAAGGAATTTCATTATGGCAATGTATACAATGGTACCCTTTGGTCGCCGCAGCGACAGTCTCTTCGATCAGATGGAGCGGAGCTTCTGGAAGGACGCCCGCGCCAGCTTCTCTTCCTTCCCCACCGACATCCGGGACGAGGGCGACAGATTCACCCTCTCTGCTGAGCTGCCGGGCTTCAACAAGGAGGACATTCACCTGAGCCTGGACGGCGGGGTGCTGACCATCTCCGCCCAGCACGAGGAGAGCAACGAGCAGAAGGATGAAAAGGGCGGCTACCTGTGCCGGGAGCGGCACTACGGCAGCTATCAGCGCAGCTTTTCCATCTCCGGTATCCGGGAGGACGCCATCAGCGCCAGCTACGAAAACGGCGTGCTCAAGCTGACGCTCCCCAAGGATACCCCGGTGGTTCCTGCCGCCCGTCAGATCAACATCCAATAATTTTCCCAGCCCTCCGGTGTCCCCATCGGAGGGTCTTTTCCAGACAGCCTAAAGGAGGCATCATTCATGAGTAACCTGAATTATACGAAAAAATCCCAGGAGGCCCTGATGGCCTCCAATCAGTTGGCCCAGGAGTACGGCAGTCCCCAGATCGAGCAGGCCCACCTTCTGTACACCCTGCTGGACCAGGAGGACGGGCTGATTCCCCAGCTGGTGTCCGCCATCGGCCCGGACCCCGCCAGCCTGAAGGCCGCCGCCCGCCAGGTGGTGGAGCAGCTGCCCAAGGTCTCCGGCTCCAGCCGGGAGGCTGACCGGGTCTACGTCTCCTCCGACGTGGACCGGGCGCTGAACGCCGCCCAGGACGAGGCCAAGAGCATGAAGGATTCCTTCGTCTCGGTGGAGCATCTGTTTCTGGGCCTGGTGAGCAAGGCGGACCGGAACCTGAGCAAGCTGTTCCAGACCTATCAGATCAACCGGGAGAAGGTGCTCACCGCCCTCTCCGGCGTCCGGGGCAATCAGCAGGTCACCTCGGACAACCCGGAGGAGACCTACGACGCCCTGAAAAAGTACGGCACCGACCTGGTGGAGCGGGCGAGAAAGCAGCAGCTGGACCCGGTCATCGGCCGGGACGACGAGATACGCAACGTCATCCGCATCCTCTCCCGCAAGACGAAGAACAACCCCGTCCTCATCGGCGAGCCGGGCGTGGGCAAGACCGCCATCGCCGAGGGCCTGGCCCAGCGCATCGTCCGCAAGGATGTGCCTAAGAGCCTGGAGGACAAGACCATCTTCTCCCTGGATATGGGCGCCCTCATCGCCGGGGCCAAGTACCGGGGGGAGTTTGAGGAGCGGCTGAAGGCCGTCCTCAATGAGGTAAAGAAATCAGAGGGGAAGATCATCCTCTTCATCGACGAGCTGCACACCATTGTAGGGGCGGGCAAGACGGAAGGCTCCATGGACGCGGGCAACATCCTCAAGCCCATGCTGGCCAGAGGCGAGCTGCACTGCATCGGGGCCACCACCCTGGACGAGTACCGCCAGTATATCGAAAAGGATGCCGCCCTGGAGCGGCGGTTCCAGCCGGTCATGGTGAATGAGCCGTCGGTGGAGGACGCCATCGCCATCCTGCGGGGCCTCAAGGAGCGCTACGAGGTGTTCCACGGGGTCAAGATTCAGGACAGCGCCCTGATCGCCGCCGCCACCCTGTCCGACCGGTACATCTCCGACCGGTTCCTGCCGGACAAGGCCATCGACCTGGTGGACGAGGCCTGCGCCCTCATCCGGACGGAGATCGACTCCATGCCCACCGAGCTGGACGTGGTCTCCCGGAAGATCACCCAGCTGGAGATCGAGGAGACCGCCCTGAAAAAAGAGACGGACAACCTCTCCAAAGAGCGGCTGAGCCAGCTCCAGAAGGAGCTGTCCGATCTCCGGGAGGACTTCAACGCCAAGAAGGCTCAGTGGGACAACGAAAAACACGCCATCGAACACGTCCAGAAGCTGCGGGAGCAGATCGAGTCGGTAAAGGGCGAGCTGGAGGTGGCCCAGCGGAACTATGACTACGACAAGGCCAGTCAGCTCCAGTTTGGCCAGCTGCCCAAGCTTCAGCAGGAGCTGGAGCAGGAGGAGGCCATCGCCGCTCAGGGCAAAAAGCGCTCCCTCCTGCGGGACCAGGTCACCGAGGAGGAGATCGCCCGCATCGTGGAGCGGTGGACGGGCATCCCCGTCTCCAAGCTCATGGAGGGGGAGCGGGAGAAGCTGCTCCACCTGGAGGACATCCTTCATCAGCGGGTCATCGGCCAGGACGAGGCGGTGCAGCGCATCTCTGAGGCCATTCTCCGCTCAAGGGCGGGGATCCAGGACCCCAGCCGGCCCATCGGCTCCTTCCTGTTCCTTGGCCCCACCGGTGTGGGCAAGACGGAGCTGGCCAAGACCCTGGCAGAGGTGCTGTTCGACAGCGAAAAGAACCTCATCCGCATCGACATGAGCGAGTATATGGAGAAGTATTCCGTCTCCCGGCTCATCGGAGCGCCTCCCGGCTATGTGGGCTATGAGGAGGGCGGACAGCTCACCGAGGCGGTCCGCCGGAAGCCCTACTCCGTCGTCCTCTTCGACGAGGTGGAGAAGGCCCATCCCGATGTGTTCAACGTGCTGCTCCAGGTGCTGGACGACGGGCGCATCACCGACAGCCAGGGCCGGACGGTGGACTTTAAGAACACCATCCTCATCCTCACCTCCAACCTGGGCAGTCAGTACCTGCTCGACGGCATCAATTCGGACGGGGAGATCACCCAGGAGGCCAGGGACAGCGTGGAGCGGCTGCTCAAGCAGTCCTTCCGGCCGGAATTTCTCAACCGCTTGGACGAGATCGTATTCTATAAGCCCTTGACCCAGGAGAATATGAAGGGCATCATCCGGCTCCAGGCGGAGGATTTGAACCGCCGTCTGGGAGAGCAGCAGCTCTCGGTGGAGTTCACCCCTGCGGCGGAGGACTTCATCATCCAGGAGAGCTACGACCCGGCCTTCGGCGCACGGCCCCTGCGCCGCTACCTCCAGCACACGGCGGAGACGCTCATCGCCCGGAAGGTCATCCAGGACGATGTGGCCCCCGGCACCCGGTTCGTCATCGACCGGGAGGGAGATCATCTGAGCATCCGATAAAACGACCTCATGGGCTGTCCGGCCTGATGACCGGGCAGCCCATTTTCCCGTTCTAATCCCCTCCTCCGGCGCATACCCTTTCCCTGAGGTGAATCACATTGGTTGGTTATCTGCACTTTGTAGGACATGGTCACCGGGTACGGGTGACAGCCCACAATATTCTGGGGCTGGCCGTCTGGGAGGCCCGGCTCCCCGGTTCGCCGGAGAGTATGCTGGCCCGGCGGCGGATGGCCAAGGGGCTGGACGAGCTGGAGGAGGTGGGCTGCCGCCGTCTGCTGGCCCCCTGTCCCCTCGTCCCCTATTATCCCATCGTCCACACCCGTCGTCTGTGGCAGGCGGTGGCGGCTCCCCTGGTCCTGGCCGAGCTCCGGCAGCGGGGGCTGGAGCCGTGCCGGTCGGTGGTGGCCGTCCGGGGAGAGCGGATGTCCCGGAGCTATCTCCGCACCTGTCAGGCCCTGGCCCGGGAGGTAAAGGCCCTGTCCCTCTCCCTGCTCCGGCAGGAGGCCTTTTGCTGGAATCTACAGCAGGAGCTGGGCGTCCCTCTGGTGGAGGGCGGAGCGGCGGCCACCCTCTCCTTCCTCCCCGGCCACTGGCGGCCCGGTTTCTTCCCTCTGGGGGACGACGACCCATCCATAGACGGCTGGCATCTGGAGCTGCCCGGTCTGAGCCTGCCCGACGGGTGCCCACCTCTCCCCACGTTGGCGGCGCTGCTGGACGCAGGACGGCTGCCTGTAGGGGAGGTGCTGTGCGTGGCGGAGAACGGGACTTGCAGGGAGGCAGAAAATGCAATATAATGGTGGAAGTTTACAGGAAACGAGGCGCGCATCATGGAAATTCTCATTGTCGGGGCCGGGGCCATCGGTATCGCCCTGGGAGCCGGACTGGCAGGCGCCGGTCAACAGGTCTCCTTTCTCGCCCGGGGCGCTACCCTGGAGGCCATCCGCTCCGGCGGCGTCCACCGCACCGGACTGTTCGGCGAGGTACACATTTCCCCGTCGCAGGTGCGGGCGGAGTCGGACTACGCCTGCTTTGCGCCGGGGAGCTTCGACTACATCCTCATCTGCGCCAAGACCCTGGCCAACGACGACATCAGCCGCAAGCTGGACGCCCACCGGGGCATTTTAAAGCCCCAGGGCAGGCTGGTCATCCTCCAGAACGGCTGGGGAAACGACCGGCCCTACCGCCGGTTTTTTGCCCCAGAGCAGGTTTGGAACGCCCGAGTCATCACCGGCTTTGAGCGCACCGCCCCCAATGTGAGCCATATCACCGTTCACACCGCTCCGGTGCTGCTGGGGAGCCTCTGCGGACTGGACTGCGCCCCTATGGAGCCGCTGGCCGACGCCATCCGGGAGGGCGGTCTCCCCGCCCAGGCCAGCAACGAGGTGGACAAGGCGCTGTGGGCCAAGATGCTCTACAACTGCGCCCTGAATCCTCTGGGGGCGGTGCTGGGGGTACACTACGGCGCGCTGGGGGAGTGTCCGGAGACGAGAGCCATTATGGACGACGTGATGGACGAGATCTTTGCCGTCATGGACGCCGCAGGCTACGCCACCTTCTGGCCGGACAGCGGGAGCTATCGGCAGGAGTTCTACGGCAAGCTGCTGCCGGACACCTACCATCACCACGCCTCCTCTCTCCAGGACCTCCAGGCGAAGCGCCCCCGCGAGCTCGCCCCCCTCTCCGGGGG
>JAJBUB010000111.1 GCA_020860575.1 Clostridiales bacterium
CGCCCAGGACGGTGGCCCCCCGGCTCTTGACCTCCACCACGTTGCTGATGGCCTTGTCGAACAGGGGCGCGTAGGTGGCCAGGGCCACCACCAGGGTCCCCGGCTCGATGAGGGAGATGGTCCCGTGCTTCAGCTCCCCGGCGGCGTAGGCCTCGGAGTGGATATAGGAGATCTCCTTCAGCTTGAGGGAGCCCTCCAGCCCCATGGCGTAGTCCAGGTTGCGGCCGATGAAGAAGATGGACTCGTGGTTGAAATACTGGGAGGCGTAATACTGAATCTCCTCCGTATGGCTCAAAATCTCCTCCATCTTGGTGGGGATGAGCCGCATCTGCTCCAAAATCTCCCCGATCGCCTCCCGGGACATGGTGTCCATGATCCGGGCAAAGTGGAGGCCCAGCAGGGTGAGCACCGCCAGCTGGGTGGAGTAGGCCTTGGTGGTGGCCACGGCGATCTCCGGCCCCGCCCAGGTGTAGAGGACGCTGTCCGCCTCCTTGGCGATGGAGCTGCCCATGACGTTGACGATGGCCAGGGTCCTGGCCCCCAGCTGCCTGGCCTCCCGGAGCGCGGCCATGGTGTCCAGGGTCTCTCCCGACTGGCTGATGACCACCACCAGGGACCGATCGTCCACGATGGGGTCGGCGTACCGGAACTCCGAGGCCAGCAGCACCTCCACCGGGCGGCGGAGCATCCGCTCCAGCAGGTACTTTCCCACCACACCCACATGGTAGGAGGAGCCGCAGGCCACGATATACAGCCGGTCCAGCTGGCGGATGAACTCGTCCTCCAGGTTCAGGTCCTCCAGCGCCACCCGGTCGCCCTTGATACGGGGGAAGGCCGCCTTGCGGTAGGCCTCGGGCTGCTCCATGATCTCCTTGAACATGAAGTGCTCATAGCCGCCCTTTTCCGCGTCGGAGATGTCCCAGTCCACGGTGGAGCGCTCCTTCTCCACCGGCTGGTTCAGGTCGTTGTAGACCTGAATACCCTCCCGAGTCAGGATGGCCAGCTCTCCGTCCTCCATATAGCTCACCGTCTTGGTGTACTTGATGAGGGCGGTGACGTCGCTGGCCATAAAGTTGCAGCCGTCCCCGTAGCCCAGCACCAGGGGGCCGTCCTTCCGGGCGGCCACCAGCTGATCCGGGGCGTCGGCGCACAGGATGCCCAGGGCATAGGAGCCTTCGATGCGGTGGATGACCTTGAAGGTGGCCTCCACAATGTCCCCCTGATAGTAGTAGTCCAGCAGCTGGGCCACCACCTCGGTGTCCGTGTCGGAGTGGAAGGTCACGCCCTGGCCCTGGAGAAATTCCTTGATCTCCATATAGTTCTCGATAATGCCGTTGTGGACCACGGCGATCCGTCCGGAGTTGCTCAGATGGGGATGGGCGTTGGTGTCCGACGGCTCTCCGTGGGTGGCCCAGCGGGTGTGGCCCACGCCCAGCGTCCCGGTGAGGGCCTTGCCCCCGTCTACCATGTCGCTGAGCACCTTCAGACGGCCCTTGGACTTGACCATTTGCAGGCCCCGCTCCTTGTCCAGCACCGCCAGGCCCGCGGAGTCATATCCCCGGTATTCCAGCCGGGCCAGTCCGTCCAGCAGGACGGGGGCGGCCTGCTCGCTGCCCACAAAACCGACGATCCCACACATAGGTTGTTTCCTCCTTCAGCTCTTTCTCAACACAGGAGAAGCAGGACCGGGCGTTCCCCCATCCTGCTCCTCCTCATCGATACAGGTACGTTTTTACTTGGTCCCGAAGATACGGTCCCCCGCGTCGCCCAGGCCGGGGACGATGTAGCCGTGCTCGTTGAGATGGTCGTCCACGGCGGCCACATAGATCTCCACGTCCGGATGGGCCTTCTGCATGGCGGCGATGCCCTCCGGGGCGGCGAGGATGTTCATCAGCTTGATGTGCTTGCAGCCGTAGCCCTTGAGCAGCTCCACGGCGGCAGAGGCGGAGCCGCCGGTGGCCAGCATGGGGTCGACGATGATCACGTCCCGGTCGGCGATATCGGGGGGCATTTTGCAGTAATAGGTCACAGGGGCCAGAGTCTCCGGGTCACGGTACAGGCCGATATGGCCCACCTTGGCGGAGGGCAGCATGGAGAGCATCCCGTCCACCATGCCCAGTCCTGCCCGGAGGATGGGGACGATGGCCACCTTTTTGCCCGAGAGCTTTTTGCACCTGGCGACGCCGACCGGCGTCTCCACCTCGATCTCCTGGGTGGGCATATCCCGGGTGGCCTCATAGCACATGAGAGCGGCGATCTCTCCCACGATGGTGCGGAACTCTCGGGTGCCGGTGTTCTTGTCCCGGATGATGGACAGCTTGTGGTGGATCAGCGGATGGTCAAAGATATGGACATTGTCAGACATGGGTCATTCCCCTTTCCTGTTGCGGGCCTTTTCCAGCCGCTCCCGCTCCGCCTGGGAGAGACGGATATAGTTGGCGGCCAGGCCCTGGGCGTCGGTGATCTGTCCCGCTCTCGCCTGCTCCAGGGCGGCTCTCGCCACCCCCCAGGCGGACTGAAAGCGGAGATGGGGCGGCGAAAGTCTCTGCTCCGCCCCCAGCGTTCTCCCGTAATTATAACACAGCTCCGCCCCGTCGCCAACGATGATTTGACCATTTTTTTCGCCCGGCTCAGCAAACAGCTCCGCCAGAGAGATGGCCCTGTCCTCGCACAGCCGCTCCAGCCGCTCCCCGTCGGAGCGGAACCAGGCGTTGTACACCTGGCTCCGCCGGGCGTCCATGCAGCAGAGGATCTCCCCCCGATGCTGGACTGTCTGCCAGGCCATGGCCTCCAGGGTGGAGACCCCGCAGCAGGGCTTCTCCAGGCTCCAGGCCAGCCCCTTGGCAGCGGAGAGGCCGATGCGCAGCCCGGTGAACGACCCCGGCCCGGCGGCGCAGGCAATGAGGTCCATCTCCCGGAGCGTTGCGCCGCAATGCTCCAGCATGGACTGACACATGGGCAGCACCGTCTGACTGTGGGTCAGTCCGCTGTTCTGATAGCTCTGGGCGATGAGAAATTCGTCCTCGCAGAGACAGACCGACGCCGCCTTGGCGCTGGTCTCGATGGCAAGAATCTTCAAAGTTCCTCCGCCCCCTCGATGGTGATGGTCCGTTCGTTGTCCTGTGTTCCTCTGCGGATGTCCACCCGGAGGGTAGTCTCGTCCCACAGCTCCGACGCCACCTCGCTCCACTCCACGGCGCAGACGCCGTTTCGGGCCAGGTAGTCCTCCCAGCCGATGTCGAACAGGTCGTCGGCGGAGGAGAGGCGGTACAGGTCGAAGTGGAACAGGGGCAGGCGGCCCCCGGTGTGCTCGTCCACGATGGTAAAGGTGGGCGACGTGACCCGTCCCCGGATGCCCAGGCCCCGGGCCAGTCCCCGGGTAAAGGC
>JAJBUB010000117.1 GCA_020860575.1 Clostridiales bacterium
GGTCTCCGTGGGGGCCCATATCCGTTCCATAGGGTCGGTGGAGGATACGCCCTTCCAAAACGATGAGCAGCCTCTGACGGCCTCTCTCCTGGGGGAGATCGCCCACAAGCCCTTCCCGGTGCTGCGGGACGAGCGGGGCGAGGCCATGCGGCAGGAGATTTTAGCGGCCAAGGCGGACCGGGACAGCATTGGCGGGACCATCGAGTGCGCCGTCCTGGGCCTGCCCGGAGGCATGGGCTCCCCGGACTTCGGGGAGAACGTGGAGGGCATCTTCTCCCAGCACCTGTTCGCCGTCCCCGGCGTGAAGGCGGTGGGATTCGGCGACGGGTTCGGCTTTGCCGCCCTCCGGGGCAGCCAGGCCAACGACCCCCTGTATCTGCGCAACGGGGAGGTCACCTCTACCAGCAACCACTCCGGCGGGGTCAACGGGGGCATCACCAACGGCCTGCCCATCCTGTTCACCGTGGCCCTCCGGCCCACGGCCAGCATCGCCCAGGAGCAGGACACGGTGAATCTGGACACCTGGAGCAACGACAAGCTCACTGTCCAGGGCCGTCACGACCCCTGTATCGTCCACCGTGCCGTCCCGGTCATCGAGGCGGCGGCGGCGCTGGCGGTGTGCGAGCTGATGGGCATTTGACGGGTAAGGAGAGATACCATGAAGGACATCAAATATCTCCGGGGCCAGATTGACACCATCGATCACCAGATGGTCAGCCTCTTCCAGCAGCGGATGGAGGTCTCCCGGGAGGTGGCGGAATACAAGATCGCCCACGATATCCCGGTGCTGGACCCGGAGCGGGAGCGGGAGGTGCTGGAGGACAAGGCCGCCATGGTGGCCGATCCCCAGCTCAAGACGGACGTGGCTAAGCTCTATGAGGTCATTATGTCTCTCAGCCGGGGCTGTCAGCGCCGGGTCATGCAGGACCAGGAACCGACCCCTCCCGGCTACCCCCAGGCGGTGGAGCTTGCCGCCCCGGTGGAGGAGCCGAGGGTGGTCTATCAGGGCATGCCCGGAGCCTACAGCGAGGAGGCGGCGGTGAACTTCTTCGGCTCCGACGTCCGGAGCCAGGGGCTGAACCGGTTCGAGGACTGCTTCGAGGCCCTGGCCTGCGGCGAGGCGGACTATGCCGTTTTGCCCATCGAAAACTCCACCACCGGGGCCATCCGGCAGGTCTACGATCTGCTCACCCAGTACCAGTTTTATATGGTGGGGGAGACCACGGTGAAGGTGGAGCACTGTCTCATGGCCCTGCCCGGGGTCAAAATGGAGGAGATCACCCACGTCTACTCCCACGAGCAGGGCTTGTTCCAGTCCGACCGGTTCCTGGACCGGCACCCGGAGTGGGTGCGGGTCCCCCAGCTGGACACGGCGGGGAGCGCCAAATATGTCAGCGAGACGGGGGACCGGACCAAGGCCGCCATCTGCGGCAAACGGGCGGCGGACATTTACGGCCTGAACATCCTGGTGCGGGGGGTCAACCACAACAACCAGAATTACACCCGCTTTGCCGTCGTCCGGACAAAGCCGGAGCTTCGCCCTGGCAGCGACAAGATCACGGCGGTCTTCCGCCTGCCCCACCAGAGCGGCTCCCTCCATGAGATACTGACCATCTTCGCCGTCAACGGCCTGAACCTGGTCAAGCTGGAGTCCCGGCCGGTGCAGGACCGGCGGTGGGAGTATATGTTCTTTGTGGAGTTTACCGGGAACCTCACCGCGCCGGGGATGGACGCCGTCCTCCGGGAGCTGAGCCAGTCCACCAACCAGTTCCGGGTGCTGGGCAACTACGCGGCCAATCTGGGGACCCAGGACGCGGTATGATGGAAGGGCAGAGCAAAAACCTCATCCTCATCGGCATGATGGGCTGCGGCAAGACCACCACCGGCCGCAGGCTCAGCCGGATGCTGGAGATGCCCCTGGTGGATACCGACCAGGAGATCGTCCGCCGGGAGGGGATGAGCATCAGCGACATCTTCGCCCAGCGGGGCGAGGCGTACTTCCGCACCCTGGAGACGGAGACCCTTCGGGACCTCTGCGCCCGGGGCGGGCAGGTCATCGCCACCGGCGGCGGGCTGCCCCTCCGGGCGGAGAACCGGGCGCTGCTCCGGGAGAGCGGCCTGATCTTCTTCCTGAACCGCTCCCCGGAGGAGACCTTTGACGATACAGATCTGGCGGACCGTCCCCTGGCCCAGCAGGGGAGGGAGGATTTTGTCCGCCGCTATCAGGAGCGGCTGCCTGTCTACCGGGGGGTGGCCCACTATGAGATCGCCGGGTGCAGCTCCCCCGCCGGGGCAGCGCGACGGATCGTAGCAATTTGGAACAAAGGGTGAGACCTTCTCACAAAAAACGCCTCTCTGAACGGCCTTTGCCGTTTCAGAGAGGCGTTGCTGTATCCTGCCTGTTACCGTACCCGGGCAATGGAGGAGGCGGTGGTGCCGTCCGGACCGGTGGCGGTGATGGTGGCGTTGCCGGAGGAGACTGCGGTGACGACGCCGTTATCGTTGACGGTGGCCACAGCGGAGTTGGAGGAGGTCCAGGTGACCTGGTCGGCGTTCTCGTCCATCAGGGCATAGCTCTCACCCACGTTCAGGGTGAAGTCGTCCTTTTTCAGCTCGATGTCGATGTGCTCGGCCGCCTCAGTATCGTCCTCTGTGGCGTCGGTCTTGGCGCTGTCTGCGTCCTCTTCGACGGCGGCGTCTGCGTCCTCGTCATCGACGTTGGCAGCTTCGCAGGTGATTTGGCAGGTAACCACCACGTCGCCGACGACCGCGGAGAGCGCGCCCCGGCCCTCGCCCACATAGGCGACCTCAGCGGTGGTGCCGCTGAGTGCGGTGACGGTGAAGATGGCCTCCTCCTGGTCGGAGGCACCCCAGGTGATGGAGCCGTCCCAGTCCTCTACGTCGGTGGTGGCGGTGATGACCAGGGACTCGCCCTCGGTGAGTACAATGGACTCATAGTCCAGGACGATGGAGGTGGGCATCACAGTTTCCGTCTCCTCCTCGGTGCTGTCTGTGTTCGTGGTGAGCTGGGAGGAGGTGTCCTCGTCGCTGGGCAGCATTTCGATCAGATTGGAGATCACCGGCAGCTGGGTCAGGTCCGGGAGGTCCAGCCCCATGGAGGGGCCGATGACGTAGAGCATCCGCACACCCAGAACGAGCGCCACGATGACGAGAACGACCACGACGAAGGTGAGAATTTTGCCCAGAACGGTCTTTTTCCGCACCGGTTTTTCCTCTACCAGGGTGGGGATACGGTCGGTGTCCCGGTGCGTGGGATGGGCGGGCTGGAAGGACTGGGTCTGAGCGGGGTCCCGCATGGCGTAATAGGCGGGATCGACACCCTGGGTACCCGCTGTACCGTTGGCGGTAGC
>JAJBUB010000080.1 GCA_020860575.1 Clostridiales bacterium
CTCCCCGTCCGGGGAGACGGACGCCGCCCCCGATTCCCACACGGCCACTGTTCCCGCCTACGACACTGACACCTTGTCCGATACGGCGTAGCACACCCAATACGACACAAAGCCGGACACGGATACCGACACTGACACCGATACCGACACGGATACTGACACCGATACCGCCACGCTGTCTGCGCCGGAGCTGACAAGTGTATCCAGCGGCAAGAATGGCGTGACAGTGACCTGGGAGGCCGTGGACGGGGCCGAGCTGTATGTGGTCCTGCGCCGGAGCGCGGATCCTGAGGACGGCTGGGAGGTCATCGGCACCACCTACGGGACCAGCTACACGGATACCGACGTAGCTTCCGGCCAGACCTACTATTACACGGTGGCCTGCCTGGATGCGGACGGCAACCTGGTCAGCGACTATGACGATGTGGGGCTTGGCGTCTGCTGGAGCGTCTCCGACACGGACGACTCCGACGGCGACACCGACACGGACACGGACAGCAGCACCGGCAGCTCCGGTTCCGACTCCGGCAGCGGGTCCTCCGGCTCCGGGAACAGCTCCGGCTCGGTGGAGACCGGGGACGGCAGCCCAGACCTGGTCGTGCTTTTGGCTGTGATGGCGGTCGCAGCGGCCGCATTTGCGGCGCTGCTGGTCAGCCGGAAAAAGCGTCGCCAGTGATAAGAGGACAGCCTGCTGAGCTTACATAAAAGCGAAAACAGGGCTTGGGGACCGGAAACGGCTCCCAAGCCCTGGCCTTTTGCCAGAAAATTCTGTAAGCGTTCCCTGTGATGTCGCGAAACAGAAAACGACTACCCATTTTTACCTGCCTGTGTTATAATAACACCCGAATAAAGCTGTCAGAAGGGAGGCACAGAGATGGACAGGATCGTGCGGAGCCATGGCCGGATCATATTCTGGTGCGGACTGCTCAATCCGGTCTTTCTCTGCTGGGTTTGGGGCGGTCTGTCCGCCGTCCTGCGCCTGTGCCGCTATGGAGCGGTCAGGACCAACATCGTTCAGGGATTGCTGTACCTGCTGGCCTGCGTCCTCTGGCTGTGGGCATGGCCCAGGCTCTTCCGGCGGGGGAGAAAATGGCTCGCCGGGAAATACGCTACCCAGTGGATCGCCGTCCTTCTGGCAGAGATCGTCGCCCTGGCGGTCATACTGGGCATCGCAGGCTATCGCACCTGGCAGTACGCCCGGGATTTTACCACCCGGCTGGGCTGGAGCCTGTATGAGGCGGCCAACACCGTCACCTTCACCCTGTCCCATGACAACCTCTACACCGACGGCGGCAGCGCACTGATAAAGGAGCTTCGGGACAGGTTAAAGCTCCCGGAGGACGTGTATGTCAGCAACCTCTTTCAGCTGGATTTCGCCGCCGACGGAACTGTTGTGGGGATGTACGCCTTCCTCTATGGGGAGGACGACGACGGGGCGCTGCGCAGCTGGCTGATCGACTATCAGGAGGAGGACGAAAAGGTCACCGTCTGGCTGGACAACGCAGTGACGGCCAGCATGGACGAGGGGCAGCTGCTCCAGCCCATGTGGGAGCTGCTGGATTCCCTGGACCTCCAGGCCCAGGCGGAGGCCCTGGGCGGCGAGAAACTGACCCTGCGGTACTACGGCCTCCGCTCGGATTATCCGGTGGAGGATACCATGTATCTGGTCCACGAGGACGGGAGCCTCCTCCAGATCACCGCCTCCTACACCGGCTATGAGCTGCTGCTCACCGACGCCGAAAGCGACGGGGGAGGGCGCATCTATTTCGCCTCCTGGCTCGATGCGCCGGAGGACACAGAGAATGAGACAGAGCTATCGTGAGCATACAGAGGGGAAGGAAGCACGACATGACCCAAAAGGAGCTGAA
Organism: Clostridiales bacterium; assembly: GCA_020860575.1. Taxonomy (GTDB): domain Bacteria; phylum Bacillota; class Clostridia; order Oscillospirales; family Oscillospiraceae; genus Onthomonas. Next base: position 1,869 of record JAJBUB010000080.1, read on the forward strand.
CGACCGGAACTGGGTGGTGTGGGCAAAGGAGCTACAGTCGCTGGCCCAGTGCGGTATCGCCTATACGCAAAACCCCTTTGACCTGGAGCGCTACGGGCGCATCCGGGCCATTTCCGGGGAAATCCTGGCCCAGTACACCGACCTGCCTGTGGAGCGGCTCTCCGGCCTGTTCTGCGGGGAGGAGGGGTATCAGACCCCCAAGGTGACCACCCGCTCTGCCCTGTTTCTGGGGGACCGGGTACTGCTGGTCAAAGAAAACGACGCGGGCTGGAACCTCCCCGGGGGCTGGTGCGACGCAGATCAGACCGTCCGGGCCAATGCGGAAAAGGAGCTGTGGGAGGAGACCGGCATCCGGGGCCGGGCCACCCGGCTGGTGGCAGTGCAGGACCGGAACCTGCGGAACTGGCCGCCGTATATCCTCGATCTGTCCAACCATCTGGTCCTGTGCGAGCCGGTGGGGGAGATCGGCCCCTTCCGCCCTAATCTGGAGACCCGGGAGCGGGGCTTCTTTCCCATGGGCGACCTGCCGCCGCTGGACACCCGGCGGACGACCCGGGAGCAGCTCCTCCTCTGCTGGGAGGCCAGCCGGGCGGAGCACTGGGAGACAAGATTTGACTAAACGCCCTGTCTGCTCCTGCCGGAGGCTCAATCCGGCAGGAGCAGCTCCATCTCCAGCCCCTTTCGCCGGGCGTATTCCAGCGTCTGATGGGTACCTCCGGTGGGGGTGCCGTCGTAAACGCCGATGATCTTGGCGGAGTGATCCACCAGATAGCGATTGCGCAGAAAATAGCAGGCCCTGGAGTAGCTGGGGGAGACCACCACCAGGTCCTCCCCGCACGCCTGCAGGACCTCCCGGTAGCGTCGGCGCTCCTCCTGCCTCCACCGGCCTGCCTGACCGGGCCAGGGGATGACGGGGATAAGCTTCACCGCCCCGTCGGTCTCCGCCCGGAGCCGCAGCACCAGCTCGGCGCAGAGCAGGTCCACCCCCAGGGCCATCCCGGAGAGAAAACAGGTGTAGCCCTGCTCATAGCTGGACTGGATGCGCTGCCAGAGGGCGTCGGTGAGCGCCTGGGTGCGCAGGTCAGACGGGTCGGCCAGCCAGGGGAGCCGGTTGGTGCGGTGGCCGGTAAAGCAGCAGCACTGTTCGATGGGGTACATAGGATCCCTCCAAATAGAACGTTTGTTTTATTATATCGTATACCCGGAAAAATAGCAAGAGGAAAACCGGAAAAACCGGTTGCATTTTCCCATAGAGAGCGTATAATGGCGTTGAACAAATGGATAGACGTCTTCAGGGCAGGGTGAAATTCCCGACCGGCGGTGATGCAGCATAGCTGACAGGTCCGCGAGCCTACGAGCCGAAACGCTCAGGGTTGAATCGGTGCGATTCCGATACCGACAGTAAAGGCATTTCCGATTTATGCGGTAATACCTAGAGTCTGGATGGAAGAAGATGTGTGCGGCAGAACTCCTTTTTTGGGGCAGTTCCGGCAGAGCACGCCTGTAGACCTATATCTCAGGCGTTCGTATTCTGCCGGGGCCGATCCCGGGAAAAGGAGTCTTTTTTATGCACGCATCCAATACTGTCTCCCGCACCCGCTGCATCACCGTCACCGCCATGCTCTCCGCCGTGGCCTTCCTGCTCATGTTCCTTGAAATTTCCCTGCCCATGCTCATTCCCTCCTTTGTCAAGCTGGATGTCTCCGACCTGCCCGCCCTGCTGGGCTCCTTCGCCCTGGGGCCGGTGTACGGCGTTCTCATCGAGGTGTTCAAGAACCTGCTCCACATTCTCATCAAAGGGACCTCCTCCGCCGGCATCGGGGAGCTGTTCAACGTCACCATGGGGGCGGTGTTCGTCCTGGTGGCGGGGCTGATCTACTGGAAGGACCACACCCGCCGGGGGGCTATCATCGGCTCTCTCGCCGGGGCGATCTGCATGGCCCTGGCCTCCCTCCCCATGAACTATTTCCTGGTCTATCCCTTCTATGCCACCCTGTTTGGAGGCATGGACACCATCGTCAGCGCCTATCAGGCCATTCTCCCGGGGGTGGACGGCCTGTTCGAGTGCCTGCTGATCTTTAACGTCCCCTTTACCCTGGTGAAGGGGCTGCTGGACGTGGGGCTGTGCTTCCTCATCTACAAGCCTCTGTCCGGGCTGCTGCACCAGCGCTGACCGCCCTTGACGCTCTCTTCCCGCCCCTGTCCGGGGCGGGATTTTTCATTTGACGCAGGCGGAGAGATGTCCTGTCTCCGGTCTTGCGTTTTTTCGCCGCTTCGGGTAAAATAATCCAAACAGCCAAAAGGGAGGCCCTGCTATGGACGCACGTCTGGAGCGCATCCTGCTCCGGGTACAAAAGCCCGCCCGCTATACCGGCGGGGAGTATAACGCAGTGATCAAGGACAAGGCTCAGGTGGATCTCCGCTTTGCCTTTTGTTTTCCCGACACCTACGAGATCGGGATGTCCAATCTGGGCGTCCGCATCCTCTACGGCGTCATGAACGGGATGGACGGTGTCTGGTGCGAGCGGTGCTTTGCCCCGTGGGGGGATATGGAGGCGGAGATGCGCAAGGCCGACCTCCCCCTGTGGGCGCTGGAGAGCGGCGACCCCATCCGGGACTTTGATATGATCGGCTTCTCCCTGGGATACGAGATGGCCTACACCAATGTTTTGAATATGCTGGACCTGGCAGGCGTCCCCCTCCACACCTGGGAGCGGGGAGACGACGACCCCATCGTCATGGCGGGGGGCACCTGCGCCTACAACGGCGAGCCGCTGGCGGACTTCATTGACCTGTTCTCCCTGGGAGAAGGGGAGGACGTGACGGTGGAGATGCTGGAGCTGTACCGGGAGGTCCGGCGCACCGGCTGGAGCCGGAGGGAATTCCTCCGCCGGGCGGCCCAGGTCCCGGGGCTTTACGTCCCCTCCCTTTATGACATCACCTATCATGAGGACGGGACCCTGGCCTCTGTCACCCCGAAGGAGGGTGCTCCGGCTGTGGTGACCAAGCGCATCGTCCAGGACCTGGACACCGCCTATTACCCCGTCAAGACCATCGTCCCCTCCACCGAGATCGTCCATGACCGGGTGATGCTGGAGGTGTTCCGGGGCTGCATCCGGGGCTGCCGGTTCTGTCAGGCGGGGTATTGCTATCGCCCTGTCCGGCCCAAAAGTCCGGAGGTGCTCATCGAGCAGGGGATCGCCTCCTGCAAGGATTCCGGCTATCAGGAGATGACCCTTTCCAGCCTCTCCACCAGCGACTACCGCCCCCTGGCGGAGCTGTGCGACGGGCTGCTGGACTACTGTGAGCCGAGGAACATCAACCTCTCCGTCCCCTCCCTCCGGGCGGACAACTTCTCCATGGCCCTGGAGCAGCGGCTCCAAAAGGCCCGGAAAAGCTCCTTTACCTTCGCCCCGGAGGCGGGGACCCAGCGGCTCCGGGACACCATCAACAAAAACGTCCGGGAGGAGGACCTGCTCCGCTCCTGCCGCACCGTCTTTGAGGGAGGCGGCAACGCGGTGAAGCTGTACTTCATGCTGGGCCTGCCCACCGAGACGGACGAGGATGTGGTGGGCATCGCCGACCTGGCCCAGAAGGTCTACATGGTCTGGAAGCAGTACGGCAGCAACCGGGCCAGAGGGGTGCGTATCACCGTCTCTACCGCCTTCTTTGTCCCCAAGCCCTTCACCCCCTTCCAGTGGGAGGCCCAGATCTCCATGGAGGAGTACCGCCGCCGGGTGGCCCTCCTGCGCCGGAGCATCACCAACAAATCCATCATCTATAACTGGCACGACCCGGACGTGAGCTACATCGAGGCGGTGCTGGCCCGGGGAGACCGGCGGCTGGGCAAGGCTCTGGAGGCGGTCTGGCGCAGAGGCGGACGGCTGGACGCCTGGAGCGAGTATTTCAGCTTCCAGCGTTGGATGGACGCCTTTCAGGAGGCGGGGGTCGACCCGGACTTCTACGCCTGCCGGGAGCGGCCCTGTGAGGAGCTGCTGCCCTGGTCCATGATCTCGGTGGGCGTCCGTCCGCAGTATCTCTGGCGGGAGCGACAGCAGGCCTACCGCTCTGTCATCACGCCAGACTGCCGGAAGCAGTGTACCGGCTGCGGGGCGGACCGTCTGCTCTGCGACCGGAAGTGCGACGCCCTCTATCCCATCTCCGCAAGAGAACGCCACGCAACGGAAGGGGAGGTGTGACCTATGGCAAAAATGCACGCCCACCGGCTGCTCTATGAAAAGGCCGGACGGGCCATCTATATCTCCCATCTGGACACCATGGCCCAGTTTCAGCGGGCCTTTCTCCGGGCGGGGCTGGAGATCTGGCAGACGGAGGGGTATAACCGCCACGCCTATGTCTCCATCGCTCTGCCATTGTCCCTGGGCTTTTCCAGCCGGTGCGAGATTTTGGAGTTCGACCTGTTGAGCCAGGTCCCTCTGGAGGAGGTCCCGGCCCTGCTCAACCGGACGCTGCCCGAGGGCCTGCGGGTGCTGTCCTGCTACCGGGCGGAGCGGCCCTTCAAGCAGATCAGGACGCTGGACTGGGCCATCACCCTGGACTATGACAACGGCGTCCCGGAGGGGGTGGAGGAAGGATTCCGTGCGTTTCTCTCCCCGGAGCATCTGATCGTCCGCAAGCCCTCCAAAAAGTCCAAAAAGGGCTACACCGAGCTGGACCTGATCCCCATGGTCCACCGCTGGTCCATGGAGCCGGTGGGGGAGCGGCAGCTGCGCCTCTCCTGCAACCTGGCCGCCCAGGAGCCGAGCCTGAACCCTCAGCTGCTGATGGAGACCTTCGCCGCCCAATATCCCCACCTGGCCCCGGACTTTGCCCGGTACCGCCGGGAGGAGGTTTTTCAGGAAAATGGAGAAATTTTTCGCTGAGACCTCTTGCTTTTTCTGATTTTGTATGGTATTCTTGACCAGTTGAATAAAGGGTGGTCCTCTGGGCTGCTGCGTACCGAAAAGGTGGTCGCAGGCCAAAACGGCGTCAAGAACACCTATGAATCAGGAGGAAACAGTTATGGATCTCATCAAGGCACTTGACCAGAAGAATGTCAAGGCTGAGCAGCCGGTCATCGAGGTCGGCAGCACCGTCCGCGTCCACATCAAGGTGACGGAGGGCGCCAAGGAGCGTATCCAGATCTTTGAGGGCACCGTCATCGCCAAGAAGCATGGCGGCGTGAACGAGACCTTCACCGTCCGCCGCATTTCCTACGGCGTAGGCGTGGAGAAGGTATTCCCCGTCAACTCCCCCAACGTGGTGAAGGTGGAGACGGTTCGTCGGGGCAAGGTTCGCCGGGCCAAGCTGTATTATCTGCGTGACCGCGCCGGTAAGGCCGCCAAGGTCAAGGAGAAGCTGTAAGGCATCGCCGCGCAAATGCACAGCGACCATTGGCGGGTATTTCCCGCCAGTCGCTTCTGCTGATTTGTGCAGCAAGGCCTCAACCTTGGTCGAAACAAAAGGAGCGGGTGTCCGCTCCTTTTTTCGTAGGGAAATTTGCTGAAAAAGAGGAGGCGAAAGCCGATGGACATTCAATGGTATCCCGGCCATATGGCAAAGACCCGGCGGATGATCGGGGAAAACTTAAAATCGGTGGACGCCGTAGCAGAGATACTGGACGCCCGCATCCCCCTCTCCAGCCGGAACCCGGAGATGGACAGCATGGTGGGGGACAAGCCCCGGTTGGTCATTCTGAACCGGGCGGACCAGGCGGACGAGGCCATGAACCGGGCCTGGGTGGAGTGGTTCCGCAGCCGGGGACAGGCGGTGCTGCTCACCGACTGCAAGTCCGGAGCGGGGGTGAACCAGTTCTCCGCCGCCGTCCGCAGTCTGCTCAGGGACAAGATCGAGCGCTGGGCGGAAAAGGGCCAGACCGGCCGCCCGGTGCGGGCCATGGTGGTGGGAATCCCCAATGTGGGCAAGTCCACCTTTATCAACCAGGTGGCCCGGCGGAAGTCCGCCAAAGCCCAGAACCGCCCCGGCGTCACCCGGGGCAAGCAGTGGATCACGGTGGACGCCGGTCTGGAGCTGCTGGACACGCCGGGCATCCTCTGGCCCAAATTTGAGGATCAGCGGGTGGGACAGCATCTGGCCTATACCGGCGCTGTGAAGGACACCATCATGGACCTGGAGACCCTGGCCTCCGGACTGATGTCTCTGCTCTCAGAGCGCTACCCGGAGGCGGTGTCCGCCCGCTATAAGATCGACGTCTCCCCGTCGGCGGAGGGCTGGGAGCTGCTGGAGGCCGCCGGGCGGCGCAGGGGCTTTCTCATCTCCGGGGGAGAGGTGGACCTGGAGCGGATGAGCCGGGTGCTGCTGGAGGAGTATCGCTCCGGCAAGCTGGGCCGGTTCACCCTGGAGACTCCGGAGGAGGCGAGATAGACCTGTGAGGGAATCCCATGAATTTCTTGCCCTGGAGCAGGAGGCCCACGCCCAGGGCTATCCCCTGGTCTGCGGCGTGGACGAGGCGGGGGCCGGACCCCTGGCCGGGCCGGTGTACGCCGCCGCCGTCATCCTGCCGGAGACGTTCGACCTGCCCTGGCTCAACGACTCCAAAAAGGTCACGCCGAAGCGCCGGGAGCGGCTCTTTGACCAAATTAAGGAGCAGGCCCTTGCCTGGTCGGTGGCCAGCGTGGACGAGCGGGAGATCGACGAGACCAACATCCTCGTCGCCCGGATGAAGGCCATGGACCTGGCCATTGGCGGCCTGTCTCTCCGGCCCGACCTGGCGCTGGTGGACGGGAACCAGAGCCGGGGCATCTCCGTCCCCTGCCGGACGGTGGTACACGGGGACAGTCTCTCCGCCTCCATCGCCGCCGCCTCCATCCTGGCGAAGGTCAGCCGTGACCGGTTCATGGTGGAACTGGCAAAGCAGTATCCCCAATATCGGTTCGAGCAGCACAAGGGCTACGGTACGGCCCTCCACTATCAGATGCTGGAGCAGTACGGCCCCTGCCCGGCCCACCGGAGGAGCTTTCTGAAAAAATTCTATGAGAAACGACGTTGACCGCCGCCTGGGAGCCTGGGGCGAGGCGATAGCCGCCCAGTGGCTGGTGCAGCACGGCTATGAGGTGCTGGAGCATCACCTCTCATACCGGGAGGGGGAGATCGACCTGCTGGCACGGAGAGGCAGGGTCCTGGCCGTGGTGGAGGTCAAGCTCCGCACCGGCAGCTTTGCCTCCGGCGGGGAGGCGGTGAACCGACGCAAGCAGGAACGCGTCCGCATGGCTATGGGCCGCTACCTCTCCCGGCATCCGGAGATGGACAGCTACTATATCAGCTTTGACGTCTGCCAGATCACAGCCCCCCAGGGGATGCAGACCAAACGCCCCGCTGTGGTGTATCTGGAGAACGCTTTTTACTGAGCCAGGCCCACTTTCTCGCTCCGATGACTTGACCGGAGGGCCGTTTGATGTAATAATGAGGTATCGTCGGGCGTCTGGCCTCCGGTCTGCGCCCGTTTCCCAACCAATACAGGAGGACAGTGATCGGCAATGTACTATGTAAGCACGAGAAATAAGAAGCTGGAGTTCACTCCGGCTCAGGCCATCTCCCAGGGACTGTCCCGGGACGGGGGTCTGTTCCTGCCCGCCTCGCTGCCCCGTCTGCCGGGCAATGCGCTGGAGAGCTTAAAGGATATGTCCTACCAGCAGCGGGCGGTGTACGTCATGGGCCTGTACCTGACCCACTTCACCACCTCTGAGCTGACTTCCTACACCGGCCGGGCCTACGGGCCGGACAAGTTCGACACGAAGGAGGTGGCCCCTGTCCACAAGGTGGACGGGAACACCTACTGCCTGGAGCTGTGGCACGGCCCCACCTGCGCCTTTAAGGACATGGCCCTCCAGATGCTGCCCTATCTGCTCACCGCCTCCATGCGGAAGAACTACGACAACCGGACGGTCTGCATCCTGGTGGCCACCTCCGGCGACACCGGCAAGGCCGCCATGGAGGGCTTCCGGGACGTGGACAAGACCAAGATCCTGGTGTTCTATCCCAAGGACGGCGTTTCCGAGGTCCAGGGCCTCCAGATGAAGACCCAGGAGGGGGACAACGTGGGGGTCTGCTCCGTGGTGGGCAACTTCGACGACGCCCAGACCGGGGTCAAGCGGCTGTTCTCCGACGAGGCGCTGCGGGAGGAGCTGGCCGAGAAGGGCCTGTTCCTGTCCTCCGCCAACTCCATCAACTGGGGCCGGGTGCTGCCTCAGATCGTCTACTATATCTCCGCCTACTGCGACCTGCTGAAGCAGGGGGCCATCTCCAACGGGGACCCCATCAACGTCTGCGTCCCCACCGGCAACTTCGGCAACATCCTGGCCGCCTACTACGCCCGGGAGATGGGGGTCCCCATCCGTCGGCTGATCTGCGCCTCCAACGACAACAATGTGCTCACCGACTTTCTGACCACCGGCACCTACGACAAGAATCGCCCGTTCTACAACACGGTCTCTCCCTCCATGGATATCCTCATCTCCAGCAATCTGGAGCGGCTGATCTTCGCCCTCTCCGGCAACGACGACGAGCGCACCCGGGGGTATATGGAGCAGCTGGCGGAGACCGGCTGCTACACCGTGGACGAGGACATCCAAAAGAAGATCCAGGCGGTGTTCTCCGCAGGCTACACCACCGAGGCCGCCACCAAGGAGACCATCGGCAAGATGTGGAGAGAACACAAGTACCTCATCGACACCCATACCGCCGTCGCCTTCCACGTTCTGGAGCAGTACCGGGCGGAGACGGGGGACGAGACGCCCACCGTGGTGGCCTCCACCGCCAGCCCCTTCAAGTTCCCGGATGCCGTCCTGGAGGCCATCGGCGTGGAGGAGCTGTCCTCCGGCGCAGGTCTGCTGGACCAGCTCTCCCAGGTCACCGGAGCGGAGATCCCCCGTCCCCTGGCGGGGCTGCGGGACAAGAAGGTCCGCTTTGACGGCTGGGTGCAGAAGGAGCAGATGAAGGCGGTCGTCACCGGCTTTTTGAAGTGATATGGCCCTCTATGCCATCGGAGACCCCCACCTGTCCTTCGGGACCGACAAGCCCATGGACATCTTCGGCCCGGAGTGGAAGGACCACCCGGATAAGCTGAGACAGGGCTTTCTGGAACACGTCGGACCGGAGGACACGGTGCTCCTCTGCGGCGACCTGAGCTGGGGGATGAATCTGGCCCAATGCGAGGCGGACCTCCGCTTTCTCAACGATCTGCCGGGGCAGACCAAGCTGCTGCTCAAGGGGAACCACGACTACTGGTGGACCACCGCCCGCAAGATGGAGACCTTCTTTCAGGAGAAGGGACTGGACACCTTCCGGCTGCTCCACAACAACTGCTGGCTCTACGGGGAGACCGCCCTCTGCGGCACCCGGGGCTGGTTCTACGAGCTGGAGCAGGCGGGCCACGACGAGAAAATGCTCCGCCGGGAGTGCATCCGGCTGGAGACGTCCCTGAAGGCGGCGGGGGACCGGGAGAAGCTGGTCTTTCTCCACTACCCCCCGATCTACCAGGGATACCGGTGCGAGCCGATTTTGGCCCTGCTCCGGCAGTACGGCGTCCGGCGCTGCTGGTACGCCCATCTCCACGGGCCAAGCCGCCGTCTGGCCATTGAGGGGACGGTGGGGGAGACGGAGTTTTCCCTCATCTCCGCCGACCATCTGAATTTCGTACCAAAAAAAATTTTGGAATGAGACTGTTTTTTTACTGAAAACAGTAGAAATCTCGTTTCAAGTCTGTTACAATATCAGACTGATGATTTTGAAGAAACGGAGCGCATTGACGCCCGCCAAGGAGGAACACCCCCATGAACGTGAAAAACGTAGAGAAAAAGGAAAACAACACCGCTGAGCTGTCTGTGGAGATCAGCGCCCAGGAGTTTGACGCCGCGGTCAACAAGGTCTATGCCAAGGTGAAGGGCCAGATCACCCTGCCCGGCTTCCGCAAGGGCAAGGCCCCCCGGAAGCTGGTGGAGAAGATGTACGGCGCCGACGTGTTCTATGAGGACGCCATGGAGGAGCTGTACCCCGCCATCATGGAGGAGATCACCAAGGACAAGTCCCTGGAGATCGTGGGCTATCCCCAGACCAACGTTCAGACCATCGGCGCCGAGGGCGTGTCCCTCACCGTCACCGTGGGCCTGATGCCTGTGGCCACCCTGGGCCAGTATAAGGAGATCCCCGCTCCCCGGGCGGAGGTCACCGTCTCCGACGAGGAGACCGAGGCGGCCCTCCAGCCCTATATCAGCCGGGCCACCACCCAGGTCGCCGTGGACCGCCCCGCCCAGCTGGGGGACACCACCGTCATCGACTTCGAGGGCTTTGTGGACGGCGTGGCCTTTGAGGGCGGCAAGGGGGAGAACCACGAGCTGAAGCTCGGCTCCGGCTCCTTCATCCCTGGCTTTGAGGACCAGCTGGTGGGCGTCTCCGCCGGAGAGGACAAGGATGTCGTCGTCACCTTCCCCGAGGATTACCAGGCAAAGGAGCTGGCCGGCAAGGAGGCCACCTTCAAGTGCACCGTCCACGAGGTCCGGGAGGAGCAGGCCCCCACGCTGGACGACGAGTTTGCCAAGGACGTCTCCGAGTTCGAGACCCTGGACGAGTTCAAGGCCGACCTGAAGGCGAAGAAGCTGGAGGAGAAGAACAAGAGCGCCGATGAGGCGTTCCACCAGTCCGTCATGACCGCCGTGGTCAACAATGCCCAGATGGAGATCCCCGACACCATGGTGGAGTATGAGACGGACAAGATGATGGAGAACTACGAGTCCCGTATCCAGAGCATGGGCATCACCCTGGACAACTATCTGAACATGATGGGCACCAACCGGACGGAGTTCCGCGTCTCCATCAAGGCCAGCGCCCTCCGGCAGATCCAGCAGGAGCTGGTGCTCAAGGCTGTCGTCGAGGCTGAGGGCATCGAGGCCACCGAGGAGGAGATCAACGCCCATGTCACCGAGCTGAGCGGGGAGTACGGCATGGAGGAGGACAAGATCCGGGAGGCTCTGGACAACGAGACCCTGGCCCGGGACGTCAAGCTGAAAAAGGCCTCCGAGCTGATCTACGCCAGCGCCGTGGCCACCGCCCCTGTGGAGGAGACCCCCGCCGAGGCCGAGAGCGCCGACGCCGAGTAATTTCAATCAGAGCAGACCGCTGCCGAACGTTCCTGCGGCGGCGGATGAGAGAGAAACAGAAGGGCAGAATTTCGGTATATCCTCACAGAAGAGCCGGGTATACTGTACCATCATCTCTTCATGTTTATGAAAAAGGAGCGTATCATTATGAGTCTAGTACCTTATGTAGTGGAGCAGACCAGCCGTGGGGAGCGGAGCTATGACATCTTCTCCCGCCTGCTCAACGACCGCATCATCTTCCTCTCTGAGGAGGTCAACGACACCACCGCCTCTCTGGTGGTGGCCCAGCTGCTGTACCTGGAGGCCCAGGACCCGGACAAGGACATTCAGTTCTACATTAACAGCCCCGGGGGCAGCGTCACCGCAGGCATGGCCATCTACGACACCATGCAGTACGTCAAGTGCGACGTGTCCACCATCTGCATCGGCATGGCCGCCAGCATGGGAGCGTTCCTGCTCTCCAGCGGCGCCAAGGGCAAGCGGATCGCCCTGCCCAATGCGGAGATCATGATCCATCAGCCCTCCGCAGGCACCCAGGGCAAGGTCACCGATATGGAGATCGACCTGGAGCACTTCCTGAAGATCAAGGAGCGGTTGAACGGTATCCTGGCCGCCAACACCGGCAAGACGCCGGAGCAGGTCAAGGCGGACTCCGAGCGGGACCACTGGATGACGGCGGACGAAGCGAAGGAATACGGTCTGATCGACCAGATCTTTGAGCATCGGTGAGTGAGCGGCTGCCCGCCTCACCGTGACAGAATGATGAGGAAAGCGATATGCCAAATAAGGACGATAGAAGGACGGTCTGCTGCTCCTTCTGCGGAAAAAGTCAGGACCGGGTGGAGCGTATCATCGCAGGACCCAACGCCTATATCTGCAACGAGTGCGTCCAGCTCTGCAACGAGATTTTGGACGATTCGGAGGACTACTTTGACGAGGACCAGGGCCGCTACGATGTAGAGGTCCCGGACGTGATCCCCACGCCCAGGGAGATCCGCCAGATCCTGGACCAGTATGTGATCGGACAGGACAAGGCCAAGGTGGCCCTTTCGGTAGCGGTGTACAACCACTATAAGCGCATCTATTTCGGCGGCGACGAGGATGTGGAGCTGCAAAAGTCCAACATCCTCCTGCTTGGCCCCACCGGCTGCGGCAAGACCTATCTGGCCCAGACCCTGGCCCGTATTTTGAAGGTGCCCTTCGCCATCGCCGACGCCACCACCCTGACCGAGGCGGGCTATGTGGGCGACGACGTGGAGAACATCCTCCTGCGCCTGGTCCAGGCCGCCGATTACGACATTGAGCTGGCCCAGCGGGGCATCATCTATATCGACGAGATCGACAAAATTGCCCGGAAGAGCGAGAACACCTCCATCACCCGGGACGTGTCCGGCGAGGGCGTGCAGCAGGCGCTGCTGAAGATCCTGGAGGGGACTGTGGCCAATGTCCCGCCCCAGGGCGGCCGGAAGCACCCCCATCAGGAGTTCATTCAGATCGACACCACCAACATCCTCTTTATCTGCGGCGGCGCCTTTGACGGCATCGAGAAGATCATCGAGAGCCGTCTGGACGACCGGAGCATCGGCTTCGGCGCCAGCGTCCAGACAAAGAAGGAGCGGGAGGAGCGGGACATCCTCTCCTACGTCCAGCCCCACGACCTGATGAAGTTTGGCATCATCCCGGAGCTGATCGGCCGTCTGCCGGTGGTCACCACCCTGACCGCCCTGAACCGGGAGCAGCTGGTGCGCATCCTCACCGAGCCGAAAAACGCCCTGGTGAAGCAGTATCGCAAGCTGCTGGAGTACGACCGGGTGGAGCTGGAGTTCCAGCCGGAGGCCCTGGAGGCCGCCGCAGACCTGGCTCTGGAGCGTGGCATCGGCGCCCGGGGACTGCGGACGGTGCTGGAGGCCACGATGAACGATCTGATGTACGACATCCCCTCGGACCCCTCCATCGCCAGGGTCATCATCACCCCGGAGAGCATTCGGAAGGAGGGACAGCCGGAGATCGTCCGTGACGAGGACCGGCTCCAGCACCCCGCCCCCCGTCTGGGTGCGAAAACCATCAAGGAGATGCAGCACCAGCAGCGCCGCCGGGGCAACGCCTCCTGACCTCAGACCAACTATTGGCCGCAAGACCGCCTTCGGGCGGGCTTACGGCCATTTTCCTCCATGGAGGTATTTTATGAGCGAAGCCAACATCACCGTCGAGGAGGGCGTCGTCCTCCCCGCGCTGGCCCTGAGAGGGCTGACCATCTTCCCCAATATGCTCGTCCACTTCGACGTGGGCCGCAAGGCGTCCATGAAGGCCCTGGAGCTGGCCATGGAGCAGGACAACCGGGTATTCCTGGTGGCCCAGAAGTCGGTCACGGTGGAGCAGCCCGGACAAAACGACCTTTATCGGGTAGGCACCGTCTGCACGGTCCGCCAGCTGCTCCGCCTGCCGGACGACAATGTCCGGGTCATGGTGGAGGGCAGCAGCCGGGCCATGCTGCTGGAGCTGGTCCAGGAGCGGCCCTGTCTCACCGCCGCTGTCCGGGAGGTCCCCGCCCCGCCTGTGGAGCCGGGTACGCCCAGGAGCGAGGCGGTCATCCGCCAGGCCTATGAGCTGTTCGGCCATTACGGGGAGCTGTCAGAGCGGCTCTCCGCAGACCTGATGCTGAATGTGTACAACAGCCGTGACCCCGGGTATATTGCCGACTATATCGCCCAGAACATCCCCCTGCGGGGAGAGGACAAGCAGTCCATCCTGGACGAGTTCCGCCCGGTCCGCCGTCTGGAGAAGATGAACCAGCTCCTGGCGAGAGAGCTGCAGGTGCTCTCGGTGGAGCGGGACCTGGAGGGCAAGATACGGGAGCATATGGACGAGAACCAGCGGGACTACTACCTCCGGGAGCAGCTCAAGGTCATCCAGTCCGAGCTGGGGGAGGGGGTTGACCCCGACGACGAGATCGCCGAATACCGCCAGAAGATCGCCAAGGCCCGTCTGCCCCAGGAGGTGGAGGACAAGCTGAACAGGGAGGTGCGCCGCCTGGAGAAGCAGCCCTTCGGCTCTGCGGAGGCCGCCGTCTCCCGGAACTACCTGGACATCTGCCTGGAGCTGCCCTGGACGAAGCGGAGCCGGGAGCGGCTGAACGTGGAGACGGCCCGGAAGATTTTGGACGCCGACCACTACGGCATGGACAAGGTGAAGGAGCGCATCCTGGAATTTCTGGCAGTCAAGCAGCTGTCCCCGGATCTGAAGGGGCAGATCCTCTGCCTGTACGGCCCTCCCGGCGTGGGCAAGACCTCCATCGCCGCCTCGGTGGCAAAGGCCACCAACCGGAAGATGGCCCGGGTGTCCCTGGGGGGCATCCACGATGAGGCGGAGATCCGGGGCCACCGCAAGACCTATATCGGGGCCATGCCGGGGCGCATCATCACCGCCATTTCCAAGGCGGGCACCTGCAATCCGCTCATCCTGCTGGACGAGATCGACAAGCTGGGCACGGACCAGCGCAGCGACCCGGCCTCTGCGCTGCTGGAGGTGCTGGACGCCGAGCAGAACAGCACCTTCCGGGACAACTTCCTGGAGCTGCCCTTCGACCTGTCCGACGTGCTGTTCATCACCACCGCAAACGACCTCTCCACCGTGCCACGCCCGCTGCTGGACCGGATGGAGCTCATCGAGCTGGGCAGCTACACCGACGAGGAGAAGCTGCAGATCGCCCGGCGGCACCTGCTCCCCAAGGAGCTGAAGCGCCACGGCCTGAAGGCCAGCCAGCTCCGCATCACCGACGACGCCATCCGGGAGATCATCTCCGGCTACACCAGAGAGTCCGGCGTCCGGCTCCTGGAGCGGAAGCTGGCCGACCTGTGCCGGAAGGCCGCCATGGAGCTGGTGACCGGCGAGGTCAAACGGGTCAACGTCAACGGCGACCAGCTGGAGAAATATCTCGGCCCCCGGCAGTATCAGCCGGAGAAGCTGGAGCGCACCCCCCAGGTGGGCCTGGTCAACGGCCTGGCCTGGACCAGCGTGGGGGGAGAGCTGCTGGAGGTGGAGGTCAACGCCGTCCCCGGCTCCGGCAAGGTGGAGCCTACCGGCAACCTGGGGAAGGTGATGGAGGAGTCCTGCCACTCCGCCATCTCCTATATCCGCAGCCGCACCCAGGAGCTGGGCATCGACCCGGACTTCTACAAGACGAAGGACATCCACATCCACTTCCCCGAGGGGGCCACCCCCAAGGACGGCCCCTCTGCGGGCATCGCCATCACCACCGCCATCGTCTCCGCCCTCACAGGGGCGAAGGTGAAGTGCGGTCTGGCCATGACGGGGGAGGTCACCCTCCGGGGCCGTGTGCTGGCCATCGGCGGCCTGAAGGAAAAGACCATGGCCGCCTATCGCAACGGCATCCAGACGGTCATCATCCCGGCGGACAACGAGAAGGACCTGACCGAGATCGACCAGACCGTCCGCTCCGCCCTCCGGTTCGTCACGGTGGAGCAGGTGGACCAGGTGCTGGCCGAGGCCCTGGACTTCTCCTCCGCCGCCGTCCAGCCCGACCTGAGCGCCCTGCACGGCGGCGTCCAGCCGCCTGCCCTCCGGCCCGGGGCCATCCCACAGTGAGGTAAACGTATGAATCTGAATCAGGCGGAATTCGTCATGGGGGCCACCGCGCCTAAGGACTTCATCCGCAGCTCTCTGCCCCAGATCGCCTTTGCGGGCCGCTCCAACGTGGGGAAAAGCTCGGTCATCAACTGTCTGCTCAACCGGAAGAACTTTGCCCGGGTAGGCTCCGCCCCCGGCAAGACCAGTCAGGTGAACTATTTCCTCATCGACCGGCAGCTCTACCTGGTGGACCTGCCGGGGTACGGCTACGCCAAGGTCTCCAAGCAGGAGCGGGAGCGGTGGGGGCGGCTGATGGAGGCCTATTTCGCCTCCGGCCTCATCACCGCAGGCGTCCAGATCGTGGACGCCCGGCACAAGCCCACCGCCGACGACGTGACCATGATGGAGTGGTTCAAATCCACCGGCTGTCCGGTGACGGTGGTGGCCAACAAGCTGGACAAGCTGAAAAAGAGCGAGATCGAGCCGAATCTCCGCTGCATCCGGGAGACCCTGGCGCTGGGGGAGAACGACGTGCTCCTGCCCTTTTCCGCCGAGAAGCGGACGGGAGTAGAGAACCTCCGGCAGCAGCTGTTCGGCCAGCCGGGCATCCACAAATAAGCAGTAAAGTGCGCCCCGCGTCTCAGACCGGCGAAGGCACAGGGACGGACAGGCACCTGGTTTCACCTGAAACCGGGTGCTTTTTTGTCTGTTCAGGCGGTCTTGGAGGGCAGCGCCTCCCGCTCCGGCGTTCCCGTGGACAGGGCCAGTCCGCCGCCCATCCTGGCCGCCAGGGCCTGCACGTCCTCCGGCAGGGCCTGGAACTCCCGAACATGCTCCATTCTGGTGCGGTAGGAGCGCATGAAGTTGCTGGACACCACGTTTTCGTTGAACTGCCCGTCCATGGCCCAGGCCCGGAGCTGTGCCGGGTCGTGGACCACCGCCTGAATGTCCTTGGGGAGCCGGGCAAACTCCTCCTCCGAGCCGTAGATGCCGTTGCCGATGGCCCGGCGGACCAGGGACCAGGCCTCCTGCTCTGACCGCTCCTCGGGCTGGGTGATCTGTCGTATCTTCGCCATGATCTGCCCGATGACCGGGGGAAAGCCCCGGGTGTCGGTGACGATGTGGGCCTTCACCGCCGCCAGCACCAGCTCCGCCGGGTAGGGCTGGAACAGGGAGGCCCACATCTCCAGCACCATCTCCGTGTTCCCGTCGTCGTTGGCGTAGAACCGGGGGTAGGCCGCCGCCAGCAGGTCCATCACCTGTCCCGTCTCCGCCAGCGTCATGAGTTCCCTCCTATCTCCGCCTCCATCTCCGCCGCCAGCTCGGACCAGCGGCGTCGCCGGGAGGGCTTTGAAGGGGCCTTCTCTGTGACCTTCTCCGGGGCCTTCTCCCGGGCCTCCTGCCGGTCCCGGGCGGCCCACCGCTGGATGGTGGCCAGGTGGTTTTTATACGTCTTGCCCGAGGAGGCCATGTAGGAGGACAGCCGCTCGATGCGCTCCTCCCAGTCGTCGGGGCATTTCGTCTGCAGGGTCTCCAGCTCCCGGTCCGACAGGGTCACATTGTCAAACGACCCGTATCGCCGGGTCCCGGGGGCGGGGGCGGGGGACTTGGCCCCCTCTCTCC
>JAJBUB010000045.1 GCA_020860575.1 Clostridiales bacterium
CCAACATGATCGCCAACCTGACCGACATGGACGCCATGGACAAGTTCGACGAGGCTCTGGCAGAGATTCCCGCCGTCCGGAAGGACCTGGGCTATCCTCCTCTGGTCACCCCCCTGTCCCAGATGGTGGGCAGCCAGGCGGTCACCAACGTCCTCATGGGCGAGCGGTACAAGGTCATCTCCAAGGACGTGCAGAACTACTTCAAGGGCGAGTATGGCACCGCTCCCGCTCCGGTGAACGCCGACCTGCAGAAGCGGGTGCTCTCCGACGCCGGGATGTCTGCCCCCGTGGACTGCCGTGTGGAGGACTCCAAGCGCACCGGCGAGGACTTCGAGAACGCCAAGAAGGATCTGGGCGATCTGGCCAAGAGCGAAGAGGACATCATGAGCTATATCTGCTTCCCCAAGCAGGCTAAGGACTACCTCCAGGCCCGCAAGGAGAAGGAGGAGCGCACCTGCAACTACACCATGGAAGTCATTGAGTGATCGGAGGCCCTGATATGGATGATATTACTTTGGCTGAGGCCGCTGGCGTTTCGGTGATGGGCTTTTGCGTGGTGTTCATCGTCCTGGTGGTGCTGATCGGCGTGATCACGCTCCAGAACATTATCATCTCCAAGCTGGAGGGCCGGGGCAAGACTGCCGCCGCCCCCACGGGCAATGCCATCCCGGAGGCTCCCGCCCCCGCTGCCGCCCCTGCCAAGCTGGCCAAGGGCTCCTGCGGCGGCGTGATGCTCTACGACGTGCCCGACCGTACCGCCGCAATGGTGATGTGCATTGTGGCTGACGAGCTGAAAACTCCCCTCAACGAGCTGCGTTTCATTTCCATCCAGGAGGTAAAGTAAGATGAAGTACAAAGTAACGCTCAACGGCAAGGTGTTCGAGGTCGTTGTGGAAAAGGGCCAGGCTATCCTGGCTGACGAGTACGATGCCCTGGCTCCTGCCGCCGCTCCCGCCGCTGCACCTGCTGCCGCTCCTGTGGCCGCCGCTGCTCCTGCCGCCGCGCCCGCCGCTGCGCCCACCGCCATTGCCGCCGGTGAGCCTGTCACCGCTCCGCTGCCCGGCACCGTGGTCGCCATCAAGGTGTCCGCCGGTCAGGCCGTCAAGAGCGGCGATATCCTGGCCGTTATCGAGGCCATGAAGATGGAGAACGAGGTGCTGGCTCCCAAGGACGGCACCGTGGCCCAGGTGGTCGCCTCCCAGGGCTCTGCTGTCAAGACAGGTGATCCTCTGGTCGTCCTGAGCTGAGGGGGCACAGAGTATGGAACTGATTACAAACACCTTAGGAAACCTGGTCGAGCAGTCGGGCTTCGCCCAGCTGGCAGACTTCAAGCAGATCATTATGATCCTCGTCGCCTGCGTCCTGCTCTATCTGGGCATCGTCAAAAAGTACGAGCCTCTGCTGCTGGTGGGCATCGGCTTCGGTATGCTGTTGACCAACCTGCCGGGCAGCGGGGTCTATCACCCTGAGCTGTGGTACGCCTCCGGCAGCGCCGACGTGGACTGGGGAGCCGTGCTCCACGACGGCGGCTTCCTGGATATCCTGTACCTGGGCGTCAAGCTGGGCATATACCCGTCCCTCATCTTTGTGGGTGTGGGCGCCATGACCGACTTTGGCCCCATGATGGCCAACCCCAGCTCGATGCTCCTGGGCGCTGCCGCCCAGCTGGGCGTCTATGCGGCCCTGCTCATGGCCGTGGGCCTGGGCTTCTCCGGCTCTGAGGCGGCCTCCATCGCCATCATCGGCGGCGCAGACGGCCCCACCGCCATCTGGCTGACCAAGACGTTGGCCCCCCACTTACTGGGAGCCATAGCAGTGGCCGCCTACTCCTACATGGCCCTGATCCCTCTCATTCAGCCCCCCATCATGCGGGCGCTGACCACCGAGAAGGAGCGTCAGGTCAAGATGGAGCAGCTCCGGCCCGTGTCCCAGACGGAGAAGATCGTCTTCCCCATCGTGGTCACCATCGTCTGCTGCCTGGTGCTGCCCTCTGTGGCCTCCCTGCTGGGCTGCCTGATGCTGGGCAACCTGTTTAAGGAGTGCGGCGTCACCGACCGTCTGTCCGACACCGCCCAGAACGCCCTGATGAACATCGTCACCATCTTCCTGGGCATCTCCGTGGGCGCCACCGCCACCGCCGACCAGTTCCTCTCCCTTGAGACGCTGGAGATCATTGTCCTGGGCCTGATCGCCTTTGCCTTTGCCACCGCTGGCGGCATCCTCTTTGGCAAGATCATGTACCGGGCCACCGGCGGCCGGGTCAATCCCCTCATCGGCTCCGCCGGCGTCTCCGCCGTCCCCATGGCCGCCCGTGTCTCCCAGGTGGAGGGCCAGAAATGGAACCCGTCCAACTTCCTGCTGATGCACGCCATGGGCCCCAACGTGGCCGGCGTCATCGGCTCCGCCGTGGCCGCAGGCTTCCTGCTGGCTGTGTTCGGATAAAAACCGCATCAACCATTTTCTGGGGCTGCGCCGCTGGGCGCAGCCCCATTTCGCGGCAAATCAGTGGAAAACCGCCCAAAAACGCCTGTGCAACCGCCGGTTGACAAACTGCAAGGCAAGGATGGTTGCGCCGCAACCGCTGTTTTTCGTACAATGGAGCCACCAAAACAAGGAGGCGTTTCGATATGAACATGGCAGACAGGATACAACAGCTGAGAAAGGCCCGTGGGATCTCTCAGGAGGAGCTGGCAGACCGGGTGGGCGTCAGCCGCCAGGCGGTGAGTAAGTGGGAGAGCGAGCAGAGCGTCCCCGATTTGAACAAGGTGGTGCTGCTCAGCGACTACTTCGGCGTGACCACCGACTATCTGCTCAAGGGCATCGAGCCGCTGCCGGAGCAGCCGGTCAAGTCAAAGCCGGACGCCCGTATCTTCGCCGTGGTGGGCACGGCGTTGAACGCTATCGGCCTGGTGGCCGCCATCGGTATTTGGGTGACCTGTTACGAGTCATGGTCTGTGGCAGTGGGACTCGCCCTTATGGCGGTGGGCTGTGCGGTCTTTGCCGTGGGCCAGTTTATGGGAGAGAACACCCGTAGCACCGCCGGATGGTTCTGGCCGGTCAATGTGTGGCTGTTGACGCTGATGCCCATCTCCAGCGCATTTAATGCGCTGGACTCAATGATGAGCGGAGGCGGCTGGTGGGGACTGTCTCCCATCCCGGATTCGCGTAATTACTTTATCACCAATGCCCTGTGCTGGCTGTTCTACGGGGCGGTGTGTGTGTTTGTGGACTGGCGGCTCAGGAAAAGGCAGCCAAGGGAGAAAAAATAGGGCGGCTCCGTCCCGGACCCTTTCTCCCTGAAAAACAGGAAAAGTTTTCCATTATCTTACCGCAGATGACCTCCCAATGAATTGATTTCCACTTTCCACAATGATATAATTATTGTATCACGCAGCGGGAACGCTGCCCGGAAAGGAGTTTTTCCAATGGAAAACATCAAAAAGTATGTAGCTGAGGCCGTTGGCACCTGTGTACTGGTCACCTTTGGCTGCGGCACCGCTGTAGCGGTGGGCTGCGACAGCGCCTCCGGCAGCGGCTATCTGCTGACTGCCCTGGCCTTCGGACTGGTCATCGTCGCCATGGCCTACAGCATCGGCAACATCTCCGGCTGCCACATCAACCCCGCTGTGTCTCTGGCAATGCTCATCCGGAAGCAGCTCACCGCCACCGACTTTGTGGGCTATGTGGTAGCCCAGCTGGTCGGCTCCGCCGTGGGCTGCGTCATCCTGGGTATTCTGTTCGGCTTCGATTGCGGCTTTGGAGCCAATCAGATCCAGGAGGGCTGGACCAATGGATCAGTAGGCGGCGCGCTGGTGGCGGAGATCATTCTCACCTTTGTGTTTGTCCTGGCCATCATCGGCGTCACCAGCAAGGTGGAGAACGGGGCAGTCTCCGGTCTGGTCATCGGACTGACCCTGACCCTGGTCCACATCCTGGGCATCGCCCTCACCGGCACCTCTGTTAACCCCGCCCGGAGCCTGATGCCCGCCCTGTTCGCCGGAGGCGACGCGCTGGCCCAGGTCTGGATCTTCATCGTCGGTCCCCTGGTGGGCGGCGCGCTGGCCGCTCTGGTGTACGGCTGGCTGGAGAAAGAGCAGGACTGACAGGACCGAAGTTCATATCGACACCACACCATCCGGAGCCACGGCAACGTGGCTCCGTTTTTTTTATGCCCTTCCCGGAGGGCCGCAGCGTCGAAAACGGTCGGACCCGCGCCGGATATAATTTCCAGATATTTACAGAAATGAGAGGAAATGGAAAACACAATCGGTAAGCGACAGAAGAGTGGATTTTCCGACAGAGGGCGCACAAAAAGGGATTCCTGCCGGAAAGAGGGGAAGAAAGGGGAACAGAAGGGAAGCCGCGTGGAGAAAAAGGACCGGTTTTGTCGAATCGTCAGAAAAGGTCGGAAATGCTCGATAAAAAGATGAATTTTTTGCGTAGAAAAGGATTGCGAACGGCGTTGGAGTGTGCTAAATTATGGATAGAGGTCCACAGGAACATATCAAACAGCCAACAATAAGCTGTATTTTGAAACATCAATGGCAAAGGGGAAGAACGCAAATGAATATCATCAAAGTTGTGATTGCAGACGCAGACGAGGACGCCCGCACCAGTCTGATGAAGGAGCTGAGCGCAGAGCCGGACATCCAGGTGGCGGGGGCCACCGGCGAGGGGGGAAAGGTCATCGGCCTGCTCCGGGAGACCGGGGCGGAGGTGCTGGTGATGGACCTGGTGCTGTACGGACAGGATGGGCTGGAGCTGCTGGAGCAGATCAACACCCAGGAGGCCCGGAGGCCGGGCATCCTGATCTATTCCAGCTTTGTGGCCGGGGGCGTGGCGGCCAGGTCGGCGGAGCTGGGAGCGGACTACTTCCTCACCAAGCCCAACCGGGGCCAGGCGGTGGTGGAGCGCATCCGCCTGCTCCGCAACAGCGCCACTGTGACCCCCAAGGCCTATCAGAATATGGAGACGCTGGTCACCTCCATCATCCACGAGATCGGCGTCCCCGCCCACATCAAGGGCTACCAGTATCTGCGAGAGGCCATCCTCATCGCC
This sequence comes from Clostridiales bacterium, assembly GCA_020860575.1. GTDB lineage: Bacteria > Bacillota > Clostridia > Oscillospirales > Oscillospiraceae > Onthomonas. The sequence continues at coordinate 5,059 of JAJBUB010000045.1, forward strand.
GTGGACGACATGGACGTGATCAACGCTGTGACCAAGGTACTCTATCCCGAGGTGGCCAAGCGGTACGGCACCACCGCCAGCCGGGTGGAGCGGGCTATCCGGCACGCCATCGAGGTGGCCTGGGACCGGGGAGATCTGGAGACGCTGCAAAAATACTTCGGCTACACCGTCTCCAACGCCAAGGGAAAGCCCACCAACAGCGAGTTCATCGCCATGATCGCTGACCGCCTTCAGCTCCAGCGCAAGGAGCGGTGAGAGCGCAAAACCGGCCCGACTCCCCAGAGGGAACCGGGCCGGTCGGCCGTTTTAAGGTGATTCAGTTGGCCTGCTCTGCCAGCAGCCGCTCCAGACCCTGGGCGATCTGGTCGGGGCAGGAGGTGCTCTTCATGCCGCAGCGGATGCCCTTCATCCGGCTGATGGCCTCCTCCGGGGTCATGCCCTTCAGCAGAGCGCCGATACCCTGGAGATTGCCGTTGCAGCCGCCCACGGCCTCCATGCTCTGGATGACCTGCCTGCCGTCGGCCTCCTCCAGTTCGATCCGGATCTCCCGGGAGCAGACGCCCCGGGGCTTAAATGTGTACAGCATAGCGATTTCTTCCTTTTGAACAGAGATTTACAGCTTTTCCACGATCTCCGCCGTATCCATGGCGATCATCAGCTCCTCGTTGGTGGGGATGACCAGCACCTTCACCTGAGAGCCTTCGCCGGAGATATCGACCTCCTCGCCCCGCTTGTGGTTGGCCTCCTGGTTCAGAGGAGCCACGCCCATATAGCTCAGGCCCTCGGTCATGGCGGTGCGCAGCTCGGGACTGTTCTCGCCCACACCGGCGGTAAAGACGATGGCGTCCACCCCGCCCATGGCGGCGGCGTAGGAGCCGATATACTTCTTCACGTCGTAGCAGAACACGTCGATGGCCAGCTTTGCCCGGACGTTGCCCTCTGCGGCGGCGGCGTCCAGGTCACGGAAGTCGGAGGACACCCCGGAGATGCCCAGCACGCCGGACTTCTTGTTGAGGATGTTCATCATTTCGCCCATGGAGAGGCTGTACTTGTTCATCAAAAACTCCATGACGCCGGCGTCCATATCGCCCGCCCGGGTGCCCATGGGGAGTCCTGCCAGGGGCGTCAGGCCCATGGTGGTGTCCACACACTTGCCGTTCTTGACGGCGGCGATGGAGGAGCCGTTGCCCAGGTGGCAGGTGATGATCTTCAGCTCCTCGATGGGCTTACCCAGCATAGCGGCGGCCCGGGCGGAGACGAACCGGTGAGAGGTGCCGTGGAAGCCGTAGCGGCGGACCTTGTCGTTTTCGTAGTACTCATAGGGGATGGCATAGGTGTAGGCCACGGGAGGCATGGTCTGGTGGAAGGCGGTGTCAAAGACGGCCACCTGAGGCACCTTGTCGCCCAGCACGGCGGCGCAAGCCCGGATGCCGATGAGGTTGGCGGGGTTGTGGAGGGGGGCCAGGGGGTTGCACTCCTCGATGGCCTTCAGAACCTCGTCGGTGAGCAGGACGGAGGAGGCGAAGCTCTCGCCGCCGTGGACCACCCGATGTCCCACGGCGTCAATTTCACTCATAGAGGACAGCACGCCGTTGTCCTTGTCCACCAGGGCGTTCAGCACCGCCTGGATGGCCTCGGAGTGGGTGGGCATGGCAACGTCCACCGCGTTCTTTCCCGACTTGCCCGGCACCAGGGGCTTATAGGTGAATTTGCCGTCCAGGCCGATGCGCTCACACAGGCCCTTGGCCAGCAGCTCGCCGGTGGCGGGGTCCAGCAGCTGATACTTCAGGGAAGAGCTTCCCGCATTGATGACCAGAATATTCATAACGTGATTCTCCTTTGTATTGCTCTGCGTCCGACCTTAGCGCTTGCGCGGACCTGCCGGACACGCTATAATAATTCTATTACAAAACTGGATGAAGAACAACCGTTTTTTGGAGATTTTTTGAAAAACGGCAGGGTCCCCATCCCGGCCAAAGGAGAACGTCTCATGTCTGACCAAAACGCCCCACGTTCCGCCGCAGGCGTCGTCTGCGAATTCGACCCCTTTCACCGGGGACACCGCTGGCTGCTGGAGCAGCTCAGGGCGGCCTGCCCGGACAAGGGGATCGTCTGCGTCATGAGCGGCGGCTTTACCCAGCGGGGGACCGCCGCCGCCCTGGACCGGTCCGACCGGGCGGAGATGGCCCTCCGGGGCGGGGCGGACCTGGTGCTGGAGCTGCCCCTTCTCTGGGCGGCGTCCTCGGCGGAGACCTTCGCCCGGGGAGGCGTCGGGTGTCTGCTGGATACGGGGGTGGTGGACACCGTCGCCTTCGGCAGCGAGGACGGCGATCTCTCCCGGCTGGCCCCGGCGGCACGGGGGCTGGACAGCGACGCCCTGCAGCCCCTGCTCCGGGCGGGGCTGGAGGAGGGGCTGTCCTACCCCGCCGCCCGGCAGCAGGCGCTGGAGCGTCTGATAGGGGCGGCGGGACGCTGTTTGGAAACGCCCAACAATAACCTGGGGGTGGAGTATCTCCGCGCCCTCCGGCACTGGGGCCGGGAGGACGTGACCGCACTGACCTTCCCCCGACAGGGGGCAGGACACGACAGCCAACAGGAGACAGCGTGGCCCTCCGGCTCTCTGCTCCGGCAATGGATGTGCGATGGGAACTGGGCACGGCTGGAGACCGCCCTCCCCCCGTCGAGCTGGGAGATCGTAGCCCGGGAGCGGGAGGCGGGCCGCTGTCCCGCCCGGCTGGAGGCCTGTGAGCGGGGAGTCCTAGCCCGGCTCCGCTCCATGACGGAGGAGGAACTGTCCGCCCTCCCGGACTGCGCCCCTGGGTTGGAGCATCGCCTGGCCCGGGCCGCCGGAGAGGCTACCACACTGGCTCAGTTCTACGACCGGGCCAAGACCCGACGCTACCCGGAGGCCCGCATCCGGCGCATGGCGCTCTGGGCTTTTCTGGGGCTGAATGTCGACCGGCGCCCGGAGCGGGTACCCTATCTCCGGGTGCTGGGCTTCAACTGCCGGGGCCAGGCGTTGCTCCGGGAGATGAAGGTGCGTTCCCATCTGCCGGTGGTCCTCCGCTCGGGACAGATACGGCGGCTGGGCGCAGACGCCCAGGCTGTCTTTCAGGCAGAGTGCCGGGGAGAGGACCTGCGGCAGCTCTGCCTGCCCCGGCCCGGCCCGGGGGGGCAGGAGTGGCTCAGGACGCCCGTCTGCCTGACCAGTCCTGATTTAGACGGATGGGGCTGATGGCGACCGCCAGCTTGAGCAGACCGTCCAGCTTGGCCTCCGCCCGCTCCACCGTCCGGGAGACGGTGGAGGTGTTGATGCCCAGCCGGAGCGCGACCTGACGCATATCCTCCCGCAGAAGATAGTAGTGTACCATGCACTCGGTCTCCCGAGGGGTGAGCTTGTCCCGAAGGGCATCCACCAGGGCCAGCTCGTACTGGTCCAGGGTGGGGTCCAGCTCCGGGTGGACCATGTGCCGGAGCAGATGGGCCGCCTTTTTGGCATATGGCTCTCCCCGGCGATAGATAGGTCTGGACATAATTTTTTCCTCCTTGCCGCAAAAAGTTTCAATCAGGTATTGACAAACGGTTTCGATTCCGGTAAAATACTCCTTGCTGATTCCGAGAGGGCGAGCTTGCTGGTATAGCTCAGTTGGTAGAGCAGCTGATTTGTAATCAGCAGGTCGGGGGTTCAAGTCCGTCTACCAGCTTTCAGCATAATTTCATATGGAGGAGTACCCAAGTGGCTAAAGGGGGCAGACTGTAAATCTGTTGGTTGACGCCTACAATGGTTCGAATCCATTCTCCTCCATCGTGACCGGGAACCGAGTATTCGGTTCCCGGTTCTTTTTTTGTCCTCTCAGGGAGTGCATTCACAAGAATCAAACGTTTGTTCTATCTGATGCAGATATACTATCACCAAACGGATAATATGTCAAGGGGGATTTTATATTTTTCTCCGTTTGGAGATACAGAACATGGTAAAGAGGCCGACGCATTGCGTCGGCCCGCTCTTTGTCATTCGGATTTGGTTATCTTCTCCGACTGCCCTTGTAATTCCGGGGCCGCCGGGTGCCGGTGTAGTTGCCATACTTCCGCTTTGGGCGGAACAAAGTGAGCCGGAGGACGATCACTAGGACGACGATGACCCCCAGACCGATGGCGGCCTTGAGCCAGTTGTCTGAGATAAAGTCCTCGATGGCCTTTTTGGTGGCCAGGAAAGAGGACTGCTCCACCGAGGTGGCGGCCACCAGGTCTACCGAGCCGTAGGCCTCCCCCTCCAGATAGACCGTCAGTGTCCCCAGCACGTCCCCGGCCTCCACCGGGGCCTCCACGGAATCCACCGTCTCATATTCGACGGTGAAGCTGTCAGAGGTGACGTCGTTGGGCAACAGGGCGTCCAGGGTGCCGGAGGGGACCACCAGCACGCTGTCCACATCCACACCCAGGGTCACGGGGACCTCCGCCACCGGGGTATCCAGGTCCAGGATGGAGTGGTAGGAGAAATTGCTGAACCCCCATTTCAGCAGTCGGGCGGACTCGGAGAACTGCATCCGGTGGGTGCCGTCGTTGTCCACCACCGTCTCCGCCCCCATGACCACCGAGATGAGGATGGTCCCGTCCTCCTCGGCGGCGGCCAGCAGGCAGTAGCCCGCATCGCTGGTGGAGCCGGTCTTGATGCCGATGCAGCTGTCGTAGACATAGCCGGAATACTTTTTGCTGGTCAGCAGGCCGTTGGTGTTGGAGAAGGTCCGCTCCTCGCTCATATTGGTGGCGGGGACGGTGTAGCTGTCGGTGGAGACGATGGTGCAAAAGGTCTCGTTGCTCATGGCCTCCCGGGCGATGAGGTAGAGGTCGTAGCAGGTGGTGTAGTGGTCCTCATCCTGGATGCCGTGGGGGTTGGCGAAGTGGGTGCCGGTGCAGCCCAGCTCCGTAGCCCGCTGGTTCATCAGGTCCACAAAGGAGGACACGGTGCCGGAGACCGCCTGGGCCAGAATGTTGGCCGCCTCGTTGGCGGAGGGGAGCAGCAGACAGTAGAGCAGGTCCTCCACCGACATGACCTCTCCGATCTGGATGTTCTGGGTGCTGCCGTCGGAGGGGATGCCCAGCCAGGTCTCGCCCCCGGCGGTGATCTCCGTATCCAGGGACAGGTCGCCCCGGTCCACCGCCTCCAGCACCAGCAGGGCGGTCATCACCTTGGTGATGCTGGCGGGATACACCTTCTCATAGGCGTTCTGCTCATAGTAAATCACGTCCTCGGTCGTGTTCACCAGCAGGGCGGCGTCGGCGTCGATCTCCATGTCCGCAACCAGCTGGGAGACCTGGGACAGATCCTCCGCCTGGGCGGAGAGGGGGCTGGCCAGAGAGAAAATCAGCACGAAGGCCAGGAAAAGGGAGAGAATTCGATAACGTTTCATGATTCATTTGCTCCTGTATCCACGCAGCGGGCGGACCCGCACAATTCGATCGGTTGCCCCTCATTATACCAGACCGAACCGGTCAAGGCAACGGGAAAACAGGGGAACCGCTCCTGTTTTCCCCGACGGCGAGGGAAAAGTGGGAAGGCGGAGTTGCAAAAAAGAAATCCTTTGTTATACTTGGGGGCAAACTGTCAGAGAGAACTCTGAATCAAAAATGAGAAGAGGTAGACCTGTTTGAAAGAGAACCTGAAGAAGCTTCTGTCCTACTATCGTCCCTACATGAAGACCTTCCTCATCGACCTGTTTTTCGCCATGGTGTCGGCGGTGGTGTCCCTCATTATCCCTTTGGTGGTGCGGTACATCACCTCGTCGGTCATCACCCTCCCGGCGGAGGAGGCCGTCCCCGCCATCTGGAAGCTGGGGCTGCTGATGACCCTGCTGGTGGCCGTCCAGTGCGGCAGCAACTACTACATCTCCAACTACGGCCACGTCATGGGCGCTCATATGGAGTACGATATGCGCCAGGAGCTGTTCGCCCACTACCAGGAGCTGTCCTTCTCCTTCTACGACGACCAGAAGGTGGGCCAGCTCATGAGCCGCATCACCAACGACCTGTTCGACATCACCGAGCTGCTCCATCACGGGCCGGAGAACATCATCATCTCAGCCATCAAGCTGGTGGGCGCGCTGGTGATCTTGCTGTCCATCAGCCCGAAGCTGGCCCTGGCCGCCTTCGCCCTGGTGCCGTTTATGCTGTGCTACGCCCTGTACTTCAACAAAAAGATGAAACGGGCCTTCCGCCGGAACCGGGAGCGCATCGCCCAGATCAACGCCCAGATCGAGGACAACCTCTCCGGCATCCGGGTGGTCAAGTCCTTCACCAATGAGGCGGTGGAGGAGGAGAAGTTCAAGGAGGGCAACGACGGCTTCCTGGACGCCAAGCGGGACAGCTACCGCTACATGGGCGGCTACAACTCCGGCCTGACCGCCTTTATCACCATGATCCAGGTGGTGGTCATCGTGACGGGAGGCATCGGCATCGCCCAGGGGCAGATCGCCGTCGCCGACCTTGTGACCTTCCTGCTATACATCAGTGTGTTCACCGACCCTATCAAGACCCTCATCGACTTTACCGAGCAGTTTCAGAACGGCTACACCGGCTTTGAGCGGTTCCTGGAGATCCTGCGCATCGCCCCGGACATCCAGGACGCCCCGGACGCCGTGGCCATCGACCACGCGGAGGGGAACATCAGCCTCCGGGACGTCTCCTTCCACTACGAGGGGGAGGAGCGGCCGGTGTTGGACCATGTGGATCTGGACATCTCCGCCGGGAGCTATGTGGCCCTGGTCGGCTCCTCCGGGGTGGGGAAGAGTACCCTGTGCAACCTGATCCCCCGGTTCTACGATGTCACCGGCGGCGCCATCCTCCTGGACGGGAGAGACATCCGATCCCTCACCCTGGAGAGCCTCCGGCGGCAGATCGGCATGGTGCAGCAGGAGGTCTATCTCTTCGCCGGAACGGTGATGGAGAACATCCGGTACGGTCGCCCCGACGCCAGCCGGGAGGAGGTCATTCAGGCGGCCAGGGAGGCCAACGCCCACGACTTCATCATGGAGCTGCCCAACGGCTACGACACCGACATCGGACAGCGGGGCATCAAGCTCTCCGGCGGTCAGAAGCAGCGGCTTTCCATCGCCCGGGTGTTTTTGAAAAATCCTCCCATCCTGATCTTTGACGAGGCCACCTCCGCCCTGGACAACGAGAGCGAGCATCTGGTGCAGGAGAGCCTGGAACGGCTGGCAAAGGACCGCACCACTCTGGTCATCGCCCACCGCCTGTCCACCATCCGCAATGCCCAGCGCATCCTGGTGCTCACCGACCACGGCATCCAGGAGCAGGGCAGCCACCGGGAGCTGATGGCCCAGGATGGCATCTATGCCCGGCTGTACCGGATGCAGTTCGAGGGGATGTAACGCCCCGACGACTGCAAACAGGAAAGAAGAAAAAGGAGACGCCTCCTCGCGGGCGTCTCCTTTTTCTGTCACAGGCCCAGCCGGTAGAGTAACAGGGCGCACGCCGCTGAACACAGCAAAACCACCGTCACATACAGGGCAAATTTCCACCTGGGAGTCATAGCAGCACCACCTTCCGGGATAGTTTACTGCAAATTGCGGTAAAAGTAAATACTGCAAATTGCGGTTCCCTATAATTGGAAGAAAAGGGAGAGACGCTTCTCCCGGACGGAACAGGTGATGGCATGTATCCAAGAATCAGGGATTTGCGGGAGGACGCAGATCTGACCCAGCGGGAGGTGGCGGGGATGCTCCACTGCTCTCAACAGGTGTACAGTAACTATGAACTGGGCCAGCGGGACATCCCGACGGCGGTACTCATCGCCCTGGCGGACTACTACGGTACTACGGTAGACTATCTCCTGGGCCGCATTGACCAGCGAGGGATACCGGTGGCCTTCCGGGACCGTTAAAATTTTATCAATCTCTCTCATTGTCTGTGCCCGGCAGTCGCTTTTGCATCTGCCGGGCACAGTGTGTTTGAAAGAATATATAGGAAGGTGAGTGGAGGCCTTCGTTCTTTGCAGCTTTAGTATAGCAAATACCGGGGTCGAAGGCTTGAAAAATCTGCGACAGATTTGCGAACGTTTTGTGAACATCGTTTCGAAAAGAAAGAGAATCAGATATCTTCGCTCCGTAGGGTTACGCTCTCGGCCAGGGCTGTCCTGTCCAGGACGTAGACCCGCCCATAGGCGCACTTTACCCAGCCGTTGCGCTCAAACTCCTTGAGTACCTGGCTTACAGTGGGCCGGGCCAGGCCCAGACACATGGCGATCTCCTCGTGGGTGTAGGGCAGACACTGGCCGGTGATCTCCTTGTCCGGGTTGTCCGTCCCCGTCTCGGTGAGCAGGAAGGAGGCGACGCGCTGATGGCGGTCCATAAAGCGGAAGGAGTGGAGGGAGTAGGACAGGTGGTTCATGGTCTCAGAGCAGTGCTGCAATACCTTGGTCAGAATGGCCGGATTCTGGCAGAGACAGGGGATGAGCTGGCCGATGGTGCAGCAGATCAGCTCGACCTCCGTGACTGCCGTGACGGTGGTGGGCCGCAGGCTTTTGCTCAAAAAGGAGGATTCCCCGAACAGCCGCCCCTTTTCCACAATCTCCAGGGTCAGTTCCTCCCCCTCTGATGTACTCAGCATAATGCGCACCCGTCCCTCCCGGATGAAGCACAGGGTGCTGGCAACGTCTCCCTCCAGATAGATGGGTTCATTCCGGGTAAAATGGCGCAGATAGCCCCACCGGGCGAGAACGTCCATCTCCTCGCCGGAGAACTTGATTTCCATTCGATTCTCCTCCTGAATGTCATCTGTGTTACATTCAGAATAGCACAGTTGGGGCTATCATGCAACCAGATGATTTGGGCGTCACTGCACAAATACGTCTGCGGTGATGCCTTAGGAGGTACTGATATGAAAATACTTGCCTATGAGGTCAGAGACGATGAGCGGGCGCATTTTGACCGCTGCACCCGGCAATTCGGGGTGGAGCTGGTCCTGACGGAGCAGGTGCCGACCCTGGAAAACGCCGAGATGGCGGCGGGGTGCGATGGGGTGACGATGCTCGGTCAGGGGAAAATCGACGCGGCGCTGCTGGATACCTGGCGGCAGCTGGGGGTCCGCTGCCTGACCACCCGCACGGTGGGGTATGACCACATCGACCTGGCCTATGCGAAGAAAATCGGCCTGCCCGTGTGCAATGCGTACTACGACCCCAACGGGGTGGCGGAGTACACCGTCATGCTCATGCTCCTCTGCCTGCGTCACTACAAGGCGGCCCTGTGGCGGATGCAGGTGAACGACTACTCCCTCCAGGGCCTCTATGGCCGGGAGCTGCGCAACCTGACGGTGGGCATAGTGGGCACTGGGCGGATCGGCGCTCAGGTGGCCCAGAACCTCTCCGGATTCGGCTGCCGGATGCTGGGCTATGACTGCCATCCTGGCCCGGCGGCCCGCTGGCTCACCTACACGGACCTGGACACCCTCTATCGGGAGAGCGACATCATCACTGTCCACCTGAACCTGAGCGAGCAGACCTATCACATGATCGACGGCGACGCCATCGCCCGGATGAAGGACGGGGTTATCCTCATCAACTGCGCCCGGGGTCCCCTCATGGACACGGACGCACTGATCGCCGGCATCGAGCAGAAAAAGATCGGCGGCCTGGGGCTGGACTGCTTTGAGCATGAGGAGGGCATTTACCATCAGAACCACCGGGACGAGATCATCCGCAACAGCTCCATGGCCTATCTCCGGCAGTTCCCCAACGTGGTCATGACCCAGCACATGGCGTTTTATACGGACGCTGCCGTGGCCAACATGGTTCGGTGCGGCGTGGAGGGCATTTGCTCCGTACTGGAGACCGGGACCTATCAGACGCTGCTGTGAGCCGGACAGCTTTACTTCAAAAACAGAGCGGGAGCAGACGACGTGCCATTGCGTCGTCTGCTCCTGTCGATTTTTCAAAAATCTAACACAAACTTTGCACAGAGTTGATAGCGGCGAAAGAAGCGGTTTTCTATAATCAATCGTGTAAGACAGAAGTAAACGGAGGGAAAATCGTGAAAGAGCGTATTTTCGTGGTAGAGGACGACGAGAGCATCCGCCGTCTGCTGGAGTTTGCCCTGACCAGTCAGGGGTATGAGGTCTCCGGGTTTCCCAACGCCCTGGAGGCGCTGGAGAACATGAAGGAGGAGCCTCCCGCCCTGGTGCTCATGGACATTATGATGGAGGGCCTCTCCGGGCTGGAGGCGGTGCGGCTCATGCGGGCGGCCCCCCGGCTGCGGCAGGTGGCGGTCATCCTCCTCACCGCCCGGGGCATGGAGGAGGACAAGATCAGCGGCCTGGACGCCGGGGCGGACGACTACATCACCAAGCCCTTCAGCGTCATGGAGCTGTGCGCACGGGTGCGGGCGCTCCTCCGCCGGGCGGGGGGCAACCGGGGGAGACGGCAGGGCGACCTGGTGTTTGAGGGCATCGAGCTGTCCCCCAGCCGCCATGAGGTGTGCGTGGACGGCCAGACGGTGGAGCTGACCCTGAAGGAGTTCGCCCTGCTCCAGTACCTCATGGAGCGGCCCGACCAGAGCGTCAGCCGACAGGAGCTGCTGGACGGGGTCTGGGGCACCGACGCCCTGGGAGAGAGCCGCACCCTGGACATCCATGTGGGCACTCTCCGGCAAAAGCTGGGAGACGACGCCGGAAACAGCCGGTCCATCAAGACAGTCCGGGGCGTGGGCTACCGCTTTATCGCGGCGGAGGCGTAAGGTATCGCGACGCAAATGTGTCTGCGGGAGTGGCTTCTATTCGTTTCCAATCCGGTTTTCGTTGCCCCAGTCGCACAGCTTGTCCAATACGCTGACTAAAGAGTGTCCCCTCTGTGTGAGGGAGTACTCCACTTTGGGAGGGATTTGCGGATACTCGTGCCGCTGAATCAATCCGTCTGCCTCCAGCTCCTTGAGGTTCATGCTCAAGGTTTTATCCGCTACATTCTTCAGGTAACGCCGCATCTGATTGAACCGCACCGGCTCATATTCCATCAGACAGTAGAGAATAATGGGCTTGTACTTCCCGGAAATGAGGGACAGGGTGTAGCTGTAGCCGGTATCCTCAAAATTTGCAGCTTCTATGTTTTTCTCTCCCATGCTTACCTCCATGTAAGTACCTAACAATAATGTGGGTACTTGTCTTTAAGCTGACACTATGATAGCATATGTACAGCCGAAAGGCAATCAAAACAGGAGGTCTGTTTCCATGAGAAAGGATATAAAAGCCACCGAATCGATTTTCCCGATGCCTGTGCTGATGGTCGCGACCTATAACGAGGACGGGAGCGTCAACGTCATGAATGCCGCATGGGGAACCATGCTGTCCCGGAATCAGGTGATCCTCAACCTGACCGAGACACACAAAACGGTGAAAAATATCAAGGCGAGAAAAGCGTTTACCGTCAGCATTGCCGACGCTGCGCATATGGTAGAGGCGGATTATTTCGGCGTAGTATCAGGCAACAATACACCAGACAAATTTGAAAAGAGCGGGTTGACCGCCCAGAAATCCGACCATGTAGACGCCCCCATTATCACCGAATTTCCTCTCTGCATGGAATGTGAATTTATCACCTATCTGGACGGCGAGTATGGCTGCGGAGTCATTGGCAAGGTCGTGAACACAACGGCAGATGAATCCGTCCTGGATGGCGACAAGGTGGATATTTCAAAGGTCTCCGCCATCGCTTTTGACCCATACACCCACGGATATTACCGGGTAACAGAGCGTGTCGGTAACGCCTTTCAGGATGGATTGCGGCTGAAATAACTTCGATATTCCACGAGTCGGCGCCCTGGTTAAGCTGCATATACGGAGTGTTTGTCATCTGAGATAAATGACAGGGAGCGTTGCAGAGCAAAAAACTGCAACGCTCCCTTTTGCAAATTCATACAGGGATACCTTAGAACTCCTGCCTCCCGTAGAGCCGGAGCGTGTGATAACATTCATGGCTCATTCCTACGGTCGCGGGCCACATCATTTTGTACATACAGCGGGGAACATTTTTCGTTTTTCTGTTTCTGCGTGTATCAATGCTTGCTTTTTCCCGCAGCTTCTACTATACTAAATGTAGTTATCTGTAAAGCTCGGACACCGAATGACAGAAAGGGGTAACGGAATGAAAACCATCCAACGTCTGACCGCCCTGCTGCTGTCGGTCTGCCTTGTCCTCGCCGCCCTGCCCACGGCGGCATTTGCGGCGGACGGAACGGCCACAGTGACGGTGAATGTGACCTACAACCAGACCGAGGCCCGCTCCATGCTGAAGCTGGTCAACGACTTCCGCACCGGGGACGACGCCTGGGCCTGGGATGAAGACGACACGGAGCAGGTGTACTACACCGGCCTGTCGGAGTTGGCCTACGACTACGCCCTGGAGGAGGCCGCCATGCAGCGGGCGGCGGAGATCGCCCTGTCCTACTCCCACACCCGGCCCAACGGGACGAGCTGCTTCACTGCCTACAGCTGGACCAGCTGCGGAGAGAACATCGCCGCAGGCACAGCCCTGAACACGGCGGAGAAGGCCTTCGAGCTTTGGCAGGAGACGGACGAGAGCTACAGCGGTCAGGGCCACCGTCGCAATATGCTCAGCTCCTCCGTCACGGCGGTCGCCGTGGCCTGCGTCTACTACAACGGCTGCTATTACTGGGTGCAGGAGTTCCGGACGCCGGTTGGCTCCCAGACGGCCACCACCGCCAACGACAGCGCCACCGACGTGGACGTGGAGATCGCCCTCTCCGACGCCACCGTGACCGTTACCGCCTCCGCCTCCTCCCTCTCTCTGACTGTGGGAGAGACGGCCAGCCTGCCTACCCTGACCACCAAGCTCCAGATGTCCGGCGCCTGGCCCTCGAAAAGCGGCCCCGTCACCGCAGAGACGACCTGGACGGTGGATGATGAGTCCTGCGCCACCCTGTCTGACGGCGTCGTCACCGCCGTCGCCGCAGGCTCCACCACCCTGACCGCCACCGTCCTGGGAGAGATGGTCACGGTGGATGTCACCGTAGAGGAGGCCGCCTGTGAGCACGTCACCGAAATTCAGAACGCCAGGGACGCCACCTGCACCGAGGACGGCTACACTGGCGATGAGGTCTGTACCATCTGCGGCGAGACCGTGACTGCCGGTGAGACTATCCCCGCCACCGGACACAGTTATGAATCCGTCGTCACCGAGCCGACCTGCACCGAGGGCGGCTACACCACCTATACCTGCTCTGCCTGCGGGGACAGCTACACCGGGGACGGGACGGATGCCACCGGCCACAGCTATACCTATACATCCAACGGCGACGGCACCCATACGGTGAGCTGCGCCCTGTGCGATTTGACCGCGTACAGCGAGAGCTGCACCTACGAGAGCGGCGTATGCGTCTCCTGCGGGGCAAGCGAGCCGGAAAGCGATACCAACCTGGCCAGCGGCACCTGTGGGGATGAGCTGACTTGGATGCTGGATGAGGACGGAGTGTTGACCATTTCCGGGACGGGGGAGATGACGGACTATGCTTCTGCGTCGGAGGCTCCGTGGTATTCCTACCGGACCTCGGTGACGGCGATCGTGATTGAGGACGGCGTGACCTCCATCGGCGGCTATGCGTTTTACGATTGCAGATATGCGGCCAGCGTAACGATTGCCGACAGTGTCACCAGCGTTGGAACTTATGCGTTCGCTTATTGCAGGACGCTGACCAGTGTGACTATTCCGGATAGCGTCACTTCAATTGGGTCATCCGTGTTTTACTATTGTACAGGATTGAAAGGCGTGTCCCTGGGCAGTTCGGTGGACGCGATAAGTTATGAAGCCTTCTATTACTGCACGAGTCTGACCAGCGTGGACATCCCGGATAGTGTGACCAGCATTGGCAGTTTTGCGTTTGAAAATTGCACCAGCCTGACCAGCGTGACTATCCCGGATAGCGTA
>JAJBUB010000019.1 GCA_020860575.1 Clostridiales bacterium
CTCCCTCAGTCTGCCCTTCGGGCAGCCAGCTCCGCCGTCAAGCGGCACTTCCGCTACGCTCCCTGCCTCGGAGAGGGAGCCGAGAGGGGATTTGCCGGGCAGCGGCGATTTGTCGGAAAATGCCATGAAAACTCTTGACATTTTTTCTCCAATCCGATATTCTGTCTATGGGATGCGCCGGAGGTTTGCCGGGCGCTCCCGTTCCCGCAAGGGGGAGTAGCTTGCATCCGGTGTTCCGGATGTGATGGCCCCGTCAGTACGGCGCAATGCCCGGAGCCACCTCAAAGAGCGAGACCTTTGCCGGAGACAGAGCAAGTGCTTTTCTGTCCCCGGCAAAGGTTTTGTCTTTCTCCCTCATCTCTGCAAGACAGAAAGGAGATTTTTCTATGGCAGACCTGTTTGGCAATGTCCTCAATCTCCAGTGGCAGCAGGTGGTCATGTGGCTCATCGGCGGATTGCTGATCTACCTGGCCATCGCCAGGGACATGGAGCCTACCCTGCTGCTGCCCATCGGCTTCGGCACCATTCTGGTGAACCTGCCCCAGTCCGGGGCGGTGACTCAGATCATCGACGGCATCGAGGAGACCGGCGTGCTGGACGTACTCTTTGACTCCGGCATCGCCAACGAGCTGTTCCCACTGCTGCTCTTTGTGGGCATCGGGGCGATGATCGACTTTACCCCTCTGCTCTCCAACCCAAAGCTGATGATCTTCGGGGCGGCGGCTCAGTTCGGTATCTTTTTCACCCTCATCATGGCCTCCCTCCTGGGCTTTGACATTGCTGACGCCGCCTCCATCGCCATCATCGGCGCCGCCGACGGCCCCACCTCCATCTTTGTGGCCAACTACCTCAACAGCCAGTATGTGGGGCCCATCATCGTGGTGGCCTACTCCTACATGGCCCTGGTCCCCATCATCCAGCCCCCGGTCATCCGGCTCATCACCACCCGGAAGGAGCGGCGGATCCGGATGAAGTATGCCGGGCGGGAGGTGACAAAGACCACCAAAATCCTTTTCCCCATCATTATCACCATCATCGCCGGGCTGGTGGCTCCCCGGAGCGTGGCCCTCATCGGCTTCCTCATGTTCGGCAACCTCATCCGGGAGTGCGGCGTGCTGGACAGCCTCTCCGACACCGCTCAGAAGGTGCTGGCCAACCTCATCACTCTGTTCCTGGGCATCACCGTGGCCTCCAAAATGCAGGCGGAGGCCTTTCTGAACAAGGAGACCCTGATGATTTTGGGCCTGGGCCTGGTCGCCTTTATCTTTGACACGGTGGGCGGCGTACTGGTGGCCAAAATCTACAACCTGTTCGCCAAGGACAAGATCAACCCCATGATCGGCGCGGCGGGCATCTCCGCCTTCCCCATGTCGGCCCGGGTCATCCACAAGATGGGACTGGAGGAGGACCCTCAGAACTTCCTGCTCATGCACGCTGCCGGGGTCAACGTCTCCGGCCAGATCGCCTCGGTCATCGCCGGGGGACTGATTTTGACTCTGTTCGCCTGATAGAAAGGAGCGTTTTCCATGGATATCGGAACCATCGTCCTCAAGTGTCTCCTGGGCTGGCTGGGCGTGTTTGTGGTCACGCTGGTCATCATCGTAGTGATTCAGCTGCTCAACATCATCACCCTGGCCGCCCAGCGGCGGGACAAGAAATAATCTTCCAGCAAACTGCCCGGAGGCAGACCGCAGCGCTGCGGCCCGTCTCCGGGCGTTTTTTGTCCGTTCAGGTGAATGGAATCTGCGGGAAGGGGAGAGGTCAGCTCTGCGCCTCCAGGGCGCTCCGGTAAAGGTCGTTTTTGGAAAGCCCCGTCTCCCCGGCCACCTGCCGGGCGGCGTCCTTGAGCCGCATCCCTCCGGCCTGGAGGGACAGCACCCGCTCTACCCCCTCCTCCAGAGGGGGCGTCTCCGTCTCCCGGTGGGGACAGCCCTCCACCACCAGGACGAACTCTCCCCGGGGCGGGTTGTCCCGGTACCAGTCCGCCGCCTGGCCCAGGGTGGTGCGGCGGACCTCCTCGTGGAGCTTGGTCAGCTCCCGGCAGAGGGCCACCTGCCGCTCCGGGCCGAAGGTATCCCGGAGGTCGTCCAGGGTGGCGCAGAGCTTGTGGGGGGCCTCGTAGAAGATCATGGTCCGCTCCTCCCGGAGCAGGGACTCCAAGTGCCGCCGACGGTTCTTCTTATTCATGGCGAGAAAGCCCTCGAAGGTGAACCGTCCGGTGGGCAGGCCGGAGACTGCCAGGGCGGTGACCAGGGCGCAGGGGCCGGGGATGGCCACCACGGGGACGCCCGCCCCGGCGCACAGAGCCACCAGGTCCTCCCCCGGGTCGCTGACGGCGGGGGTCCCGGCGTCGGTGACCAGGGCGCAGCTCTCCCCGGACAGCAGCCTGTCCAGGATGGCGGGGCCGCTGGTCTCGGTGTTGTGGCGGTAATAGCTCACCAGGGGCTTTTTGATCTCCAGGTGGTTGAGCAGCTTGAGGGAGACGCGGGTGTCCTCGGCGGCGACAAAGTCCACCGACTGGAGGACCTCCACGCTCCGCGGAGAGATGTCCCCCAGGTTCCCGATAGGGGTGGGGACCAGATAGAGCGTTCCAGACAAGAAATTCACCTCACGATCAGAGTGGGCAGGAGGGTCAGCCCGGGGCGGCCCTGGGCGACGGACTCCAGCAAAATCAGGTTGGCGGGGCGGTCCGGGGCGGACTGCACCGACTGGAGGCGCTTCGGCTCCAGGCCGCAGCCGGTCAGGGCGGCGAGCAGCGCCGCCAGTCCCTCCGGCCGGGTACACAGGGCGAACCGTCCCCCGTTGCGCAGCAGCCGTCTCGCCGCCCGGCACCAGGGGAGCAGGCCCTCTTTGCCCCCTGTCCGGGCGACGCCCCGGGGGCCGGGGGCGATCTCGCCCCGGCCGGGCCGGAAATAGGGGGGATTGGCGACGACCAGGGCATAGCCTCCGGGGGACAGCTCCGGGGGCGGGGCCTCTACCCGGCCCACGAACACCCGACCGGTCAGCCGGTTGGCGGACAGGTTCTCCCGGGCCAGTTGGGCGCAGTCCTCCTGACAGTCCAGCCCGTCCAGAGTCAACTGCTCCTCCCGGCGGGCCAGACACAGGGCCAGCACCCCCCCGCCGCCGCCCAGGTCGCGGACACGGTCTCCCCGGCGCAAGGGGGCAAAGGGCCACCGCAGCGGCGAGGCCCGGCTCA
>JAJBUB010000036.1:0-432 GCA_020860575.1 Clostridiales bacterium
GGCCGATCCGCTATTACTCCTTCATATCTTTCTCATAAAATAAATAGAAAAAGAGAGACTTTATCCAACAGAAACGAGGTAACCAACCATGACTCAATCCAGAACCCACACCTGCGGCGAGCTGCGGGCCGCCGATGCAGGAAAGACCGTCACCCTCTGCGGGTGGCTGGAGAACGTCCGGGAGGTGGGCAGCAACTTCGCCTTCTGCGTCCTCCGGGATTTTTACGGCGTCACACAGTTCGTGGTGGAAAACGCCGATATGATGGCGGCAGTGAAGCCCCTGAACAAGGAGTCCACCATCTCCGTCACCGGCGTCGTCCGCATCCGGGAGAGCAAGAGCCCCAAGCTGCCCACCGGCGACATCGAGGTGGTGCCCTCCGAGATCAAGGTGCTGGGCCGCTGCCGGTACAACGAGCTGCCCTTTGAGATCCG
>JAJBUB010000036.1:442-3065 GCA_020860575.1 Clostridiales bacterium
ATCAACCGAAGCCGGGAGGCAGACGAGTCTCTCCGGCTGAAATACCGCTATCTGGACCTGCGCAACCCGGCGGTGAAGCAGAATATCATCCTCCGTTGTAACGTGGTCTCCGCCTTGCGCCAGGCCATGACCGAGGAGGGCTTTCTGGAGATCACCACCCCCATTCTCACCGCCTCCTCCCCGGAGGGAGCCCGGGACTATCTGGTACCCGCCCGGAAGCATCCCGGCAAGTTCTACGCTCTCCCCCAGGCCCCTCAGCAGTTCAAGCAGCTGCTCATGACCTCCGGCTTTGACCGGTACTTCCAGATCGCCCCCTGCTTCCGGGACGAGGACGCCCGGGGCGACCGCTCTCCCGGCGAGTTCTATCAGCTGGACATGGAGATGGCCTTCGCCACCCAGGACGACGTGTTCGCCGTGCTGGAGCGGGTGCTGCCTCCCATCTTCGCCAAATACGGCAAGTACAGCGTGGCCTCCGACGCCCCCTTCCGCCGCATCTCCTACCGGGACGCCATGGAGACCTACGGCACCGACAAGCCCGACCTGCGCATTGACCTGGTGGTACAGGACGTGACCGACCTGTGCGCCGACACCGAGTTCGGCCCCTTCCATCAGGGCGCGGTAAAAGCGGTGGTGGTACCCGACTGCAAGCTGGCCCGGAAGGCGGTGGACAAGCTGTGCGCTGAGGTGGAGGTGCAGTCCGGCTCCAAGCCCTATTGGGTGCGCCTGGACGACCAGGGCAAGCTCACCGGCGGCGTGGCCAAGTTCCTGACAGAGCAGCAGGGCGCGCTGACAGAGCAGCTGGGCCTCAAGCCCGGCTCCTTCGTGGGCTTTGCCGCCGGCGATCTGGGACAGGCCCAGAAGACCGCCGGCGTGCTCCGGAACCGCCTGGGGGCCGCCGTCCCCGGCCACATGGACCGGGAGCGGTACGAGTTCTGCTGGATCGTGGACTTCCCCATGTACGAGATCGGCGAGGAGTCCGGTCAGCTGGAATTCTGCCACAACCCCTTCTCCATGCCCTCCGGCGGTCTGGAGACGCTGCTCCAGGCGGAGCGGGGGGAGATCGACCCCCTGTCCATCACCGCCGACCAGTATGACCTGGTGTGCAACGGGGTGGAGCTGTCCTCCGGCGCTGTCCGGAACCACGACCCGGAGATCATGGTCAAGGCCTTTGAGCTGGTCCGTCTGGGCGAGGACGACGTGAAGGCCAAGTTCCCCGCCATGTACAATGCCTTCTGCTACGGCGCGCCTCCCCATGCGGGCATCGCCCCCGGAATAGACCGGATGGTCATGCTGCTGGCCGGAGAGGACTCCATCCGGGAGGTCATCCCCTTCCCCATGAACAAGAACGCCCAGGACGTGATGATGGGCGCGCCCAGCACCGTGGAGGAGCGTCAGCTGAAGGAGATTCACATCGCCGTCGTCGCCGACGAGGACTGATTTTCTTTCGGAACAGGGATACTCTCCCCTTCGCGCTACCCTGTTTCCCTGTTTATCATTTCTAAAAGAGAAATTTTTGTGAAAAATATCGCAATCCCCCTTGTAAAATCCCGGACGATGGATTAGAATAGATGAGGTAAAACCATTTGAAACCTGTTTAGGAGGTAATTTACAATGGCAGTTAAAGTTGCAATCAACGGTTTTGGCCGCATTGGCCGTCTGGCGTTCCGTCAGATGTTTGGCGCTGAGGGTTACGAGGTCGTGGCCATCAACGATCTGACCTCCCCCAAGATGCTGGCTCATCTGCTGAAGTACGATTCCACTCAGGGCAAGTATGCTCTGGCTGACACCGTCAAGGCCGGTGAGGACTATATCGAGGTCGATGGCAAGAAAATCACCATCTATGCCAAGGCCAACGCCGCCGAGCTGCCCTGGGGCGAGCTGGGTGTTGACGTGGTGCTGGAGTGCACCGGCTTCTACACCAGCAAGGCCAAGGCTCAGGCTCACATCGACGCCGGCGCCCGTAAGGTCGTCATCTCCGCTCCTGCCGGAAACGATCTGCCCACCATCGTCTACAACGTCAACCACAACACCCTGAAGGCTGAGGACACCATCATCTCCGCCGCTTCCTGCACCACCAACTGCCTGGCTCCCATGGCTAAGGCTCTGAACGATGGCTGGAAGATCAAGTCCGGCATTATGTGCACCATCCACGCCTATACCGGCGATCAGATGACTCTGGACGGCCCCCAGCGCAAGGGCGACCTGCGCCGCTCCCGTGCCGCTGCCTGCAACATCGTGCCCAACAGCACCGGCGCTGCCAAGGCCATCGGCCTGGTCATTCCTGAGCTGAACGGCAAGCTGATCGGCGCTGCTCAGCGTGTTCCCACCCCCACTGGCTCCACCACCATCCTGACTGCCATCGTCGAGGGCGCTCCCACCAAGGACGAGATCAACGCTCAGATGAAGGCTGAGGCCACCGAGTCCTTCGGCTACAACACCGATGAGATTGTCTCCTCCGACATCGTCGGCATGCGTTACGGCAGCCTGTTCGATGCCACTCAGACCATGGTCATCAACCTGGACAACGGTACTTCTCAGGTGCAGGTCGTCTCCTGGTATGACAACGAGAACTCCTACACCTCTCAGATGGTCCGCACCATCAAGTACTTCTCCGAGCTGGGCT
>JAJBUB010000112.1:0-8537 GCA_020860575.1 Clostridiales bacterium
AAGCCAGATGATCGAGCGAGTGGATGTAGGCCGAGGCTATCACATCGAACTGACCTTCCGACAGGATTTCAGGGAATTCTTTGAAGTTCTGAGCGAATCGAAGGAAGAAATTGCTTGATTTCTGGCGTTGGGGGTATGGCTTGCTTGGGGTGAAGCGAGGAAATCGCTCATACGGGCAACTAACCGCATAAAAAGGCTTGCAGGTGCTTGAATGGCACCCCCGGGAAAACGGATGATTTTTATGCAAGTATAACAAAAGCCACCCTCCGAAGAAGGCGGCTTATATACAATGCGTCCAAACTTTGGTGGAGATAAGCGGGATCGAACCGCTGACCTCTTGAATGCCATTCAAGCGCTCTCCCAGCTGAGCTATACCCCCAGATGGGCTATGAATATATATTGAATTGATAAGCAGGGGTGTGAAACCGATTTGCTTGGGCTCCCAGCTGAGCTATACCCCCATAAACCAGTCGTTCAAAAGACCCGAACAACAGATGTTATTATAGCGGCAGTCCTTCGGTTTGTCAACACTTTTTTGTGTGCCGTCACATTTTATTTGGACAAAATGATAAATTTGTCCAACCCCTTGACGACGGCATTTTGTGGGTGTAATATAGTATCAGAAACTAGATATACTCAGTTTCAAAAGCCATCCTCCGTCAGAACGGAGAGGGCGGTGCGATTTCACGTCCTTTCCAAGTGGGCCTGGATGGGATTTTAACGTTCACAGGCCGAGCGTTCCGCCTCCGCTCAGAAAGGAAGTCATCATGCTGCTATATGGAATTGCTGGGTTGTCCCTGTTGACGGCAATTTTATTAACTGTATTTCAGGTCGTCGGGAGCGTCCCTCTGTTCCTCGGCGTTTTCGTACTGAGCTACCTCATCTATGCGCTGCTCAGCATACTTGTCTGCTCCTGCTTTACAGTGGGCGTGGACCTGGATACACCCTGTGAAAAACACAGCCCGATCTACCGTTTCTTTTCCAACTGCGTGATCGAGTCGTCCGCCCAGCTGCTGCGCATCCGGCTCCATGTGACTGGCAAGGAGCGGCTGCCGGAGGAGAAGTTCCTGCTGGTCAGCAACCACCGGGGTGCCATGGACCCCCTGCTGGAGATGGGCGTTTTACGGAAATACCGCACCGGCTTTGTCAGCAAAAAGGAGCTGTTCCGCATCCCTATCATCGGCAAGCTGATGCACAAGTCCTTCTGCCTCTCTCTGAACCGGGGCAATTTGAAGGACGAGGCCAAGACCATTCTCCGGGCCGTCGATCTGGTGAAGGACCAGAAGGCCACCATCGGCATCTACCCGGAGGGGACCCGGAACCCCACCGACCAGCTGCTGCCCTTTAAAAACGGGGCCTTCAAGATCGCCCAGCGGGCCAACTGCCCCATCGTGGTGGCGGTCATTCGCAACACTGAGCTTGCCACCAAGAATATTCCTTTTCACCACACCGACGTCTATCTGGACTTCATCGGGGTGCTGGACAAGGACTTTGTCGCCTCCCATAACACCGTCGAGGTGGGCAGCCAGGTGCGGAAAATGATGGAGGCGGCACTGGCAGGAGGACCGTCTGTGCAGGCGGCATGAGAATACAGAAAGAAAACAGGTAAGGAGCAGTAGTCATGAAACGAGTCGTCATCACCGGCATCGGCGTTGTCACCCCTCTGGGGAGCAGCTTGAGCCAATTCTGGTCCAATGTCCGTCAGGGGAAACACGGCATCCGCCCCATCTCCTCCTTTGACACTACCGACTTCCCAGTCAAGGTGGCGGGAGAGGTCCCGGACTTCGACCCATCTTTGAGCATGACCCGGCAGGAGCAGCGCAAGACCGATCTCTACTGCCAGTATGCGCTGGAGGCTGCCCGGCAGGCCATCGAGGACTGCGGCAGCCGGTTCCAGGACTGCAAGTCCCACCGGCTGGGCGTCTATGTGGGTACCGGTATCGGCGGGATGCACACGCTGGAGCAGGAGCACGATGTCTTCCGGCAGAAGGGCGCCCGGCGGGTCTCGCCGCTGGCCATTCCCAAGCTGATCTCCAATATGGCATCCGGACTGCTCTCCATTCGCTATGGCTTCCAGGGCCCCAGCTTTAACATCTCGTCCGCCTGTGCCAGCTCCACCAATGCTGTGGGCGAGGCGTACCTGGCTCTTCGGGACGGACGAATGGACGCCTGCCTGGCGGGAGGTACTGAGGCCTGCGTCACTGCCTACACCCTCTCCGGATTTGCCAATATGCGGGCGCTGACCACCAGCGCTGACCCGGACCGGGCTTCCATCCCCTTTGACAAGGAGCGCAGCGGCTTCGTCATGGGGGAGGGCGCCGGAGTCCTGGTGCTGGAGGAGATGGAGCACGCCTTGAACCGGGGCGCGAACATCTATGCGGAGGTCGCCGGATATGGAGCTACCTCCGATGCCTATCATATCACCAGTCCCGACCCTTCGGGAGAAGCCTACGCCCAGGCCATGCGTTCTGCCTGTGAGGATGCGGGCGTCACCACCGACCAGGTGGACTATATCAATGCTCATGGCACCTCCACCCCCATGAACGACGCCTGCGAGACCCAGGCCATCAAAAAGGCCTTTGGCGAGCGGGCGAAGGAGCTGCTCATCAGCTCCACCAAGTCCATGACGGGGCATATGCTGGGCGCCGCCGGTGCGGTGGAGACCATCATCTGCGCCATGGCGTTGAAGGACTCCTTTGTGCCTATGACGGTAGGCTACCGGGTGCCGGATGAGGCCTGCGACCTGAACTATGTGACGGAAGGCGGACTCCAGAAGGATATTCGGGTCGCGCTCACCAACTCCGCCGGATTCGGCGGACATAACGCCGTCCTGTGCCTGAAAAAATTTGCATGAGCTGTCCGCATACAAAATCCCCTCTGAGACGAATCAATCTCAGAGGGGATTTTCTTTTCATCCGAGTAGTGCGACTCGAACGCACGGCCTGATGCTCCCAAAGCACCCGCGCTACCAACTGCGCTATACCCGGACAGTTTGCCGTTCCGGAGACGGCGACCTGTCGCCGCCCCGGAACGGTCACATTATACCGGGTCTCCCCGGAATTTTCAAGGGTAATTTTATTACAGCATGATCTGGCCGGGTCCCGGCAGGTTCATCTGCCGTTTCCGGTTGGCAGACCAGGACAGCTTATCCGACAGAGCCTGGACATCGCCCCCGGCAATGGCGTCCCGGTAGGCGGAGAGGTTCTGCACCAGGCGGTCGATCTCCCGGGTGAGGGCGGTGGCGTTCATGGAGAACAGCTGGGTCCACAGGTCCACGTCCAGCGCCGCTACCCGGGTGCAGTCCCGGAAGGAGCCGCCCTCAAAGCCCCGGCACTGGAACAGCTCCTCGTCGTCGCAGACGGAGACAGCGATGATGTGCATGAGCTGGCTGGTGTAGGCGATGATGGCGTCGTGCCGCTCCGGGGTGGTGGTCACCACGTCGGAGCAGCCGATATAGGCGGAGACGCGGCGCATCAGGGCGATGTGTTCCGGGGTGCTGGTCGCTCTGGGGGTGAGAATGAAATGCGCCCGCTGGAACATGGTGGGGAAGGAGTGTTCAATACCGGAGAACTCGGTGCCTGCCATGGGGTGGCAGCCGATGAAGTCCACCGTCTCCGGCAGGACGCTGGCTCCCTCCATAATGGCGGTCTTGATGCCGCCCACATCGGTGATCAACGCCCCCGCCCGGAACACGTCCTTATACTGGGCCATATAGTCCACAATGCCCTGGGGATTCATGCAAAGCCAGACCACGTCTGCCTCCGGCAGCACCTCCATGGGGTCCAGGGCTACCCGGTCGCAGACCTCGTGGCTCATGGCGTAGTCCGCCGTCGCCTGACGGCGCACCACTCCCACCACGGTATAGTCCTCAAATCCCCGGAGGGCGGCGGCCAGGGAGCCGCCGATCAGCCCCAGGCCCACTACTGCAATGATCGTTTCCCGTTGCAGATCCGCCGCCTCCTCTAGGGCCTCCTGTTTGCTACACTTTACCCCATTCCTGTGTGAAAGTCAAGGAGTTTACCGTCTTACCACCGGGGCGGCTGCTGTTCGTTCTGGTTCGCCTGCTCTGCGGGGCGGACGGCCAGGTACCACTGGGCGTAGGTGAGCTCCTGATAGGGCAGGAGGAACAGATAGCAGAGGGTGGTGACGGCGGTGGTGGCGACGGTATAGACGGCGTCGCTGCTGTCGATGAGTACGGTCCCCACCAGATCCACCAGCAGGCTGGCCCCCATCACCCACAGGAGAAAGGAGAGGTCCAGAGAAAACAGCTCCCACTTCCGTCCCCGCATGGTGGCCTTGCTCCGGCGGAAGGCCTCCAGTACGGAGATGTCCGGGTCGTCCAGCAGATAGTAGGACACCAGGCGATAGCGGTAGGCGGCGATGATGCCGGGAATGACCATCAGCAGGGTCCACAGGAAGATGAAGCAGAACTTCAGCACGGTGGCCAGGATGATTTTACCCGCCATATAGAACCGGGAGAACAGCTCCCCATACCCCGGCTGCTCGCCCCGGACGACCCCCAGAGCGTAGCCGGTATAACCGTAGCTCATCACTGTGGTATACAGGGTCAGAATGATGGTGACAAAGAGAAAGAGCGCCCCGGAGGTGCTGCGGAGCCAGGTGAGGATAGCCGAGGAGGCCTGATAGATGGCGTTTACATCCTCCCCATAGCTGGCGGTATAAAAGGCGGCATACAGCTCGGAAAACTCCGTCATCCACGGACTGACCAGGCTGATGGCGGTGGACACCCAATCGGTGACCAGCTGATAGACCAGCGCCACCATCCAGGCGGCGGGGATCGCCCGGCGCATCATATCCTTGGAATTGGCTTTCAGAGCGCCACGGTTGACGGGTCCGTAATTCATAGAGATACACTTCCTTTTTTCGGAATAAAACCAGTATAACACAGACAGCGGAAAAGAGAAACCCACAAAAGGAGAAAAACGGCGAAAGGACGAACGGGGAAATTTCCGCCGTCCCGCTCTTTACAGCCGACCCAAGTTTCAGTATAATGTACGTTGAAATGCAAGGAAAGCGAGAGGAATCGTATGGCGTCCATCAAGTTTGATGAATACAAGGTAAAACTGAACAATCTCCAGCCCGTGCTGGACAAGCTGGGGAAAAGTCTGAATCTGGAGTCCGCCGCTGAGGAGCTGGAGATGCTCCAGGCCCAGGCCACCTCCGACGGCTTCTGGGACGATATGGCCAAGGCCCAGAAGGTCAGCTCCCGCATTAAAGTCCTCCAGGACAAGCTGGAGGACCAGCGCCGCCGCCAGAGCCAGCTGGAGGACCTGCTGGTTCTGTGCGAGATGGGCCAGGAGGAGGACGACGACTCCATGGTGGAGGAGCTGGAGGAGGGCTTTGCCCAGCTGGAGCAAAATCTGGAGTCCGCCCGGATGCAGACCCTGTTCACCGGAGAGTATGACAGCTCCAACGCCATCATCACCTTCCACGCCGGGGCCGGCGGCACCGAGGCCCAGGATTGGGCGCAGATGCTCTTCCGGATGTATGTCCGCTGGGGGGAGCGCCACGGCTTCACGGTCAAGACCATGGACTACCAGGACGGGGACGAGGCGGGCATCAAATCCGCCTGTCTCTCCATCGAGGGAGAGAACGCCTACGGCTATCTCCGCTCGGAGCACGGCGTCCACCGGCTGGTGCGGGTGTCCCCCTTTGACGCCAACGCCCGGCGGCAGACCTCCTTTGCCGCCATCGAGGTCATGCCGGAGCTGGACGACGATATGGACGTGGAGATCCGCCAGGAGGACATCGAGATGCAGGTGTTCCGCTCTTCCGGGGCCGGTGGGCAGCACATCAACAAGACCTCCTCCGCCGTCCGGCTGACCCACAAGCCTACCGGGGTGGTGGTCTCCTGCCAGACCGAGCGGAGCCAGCTCCAGAACCGGGAGAACTGTATGCGGATGCTCCGGGCCAAGCTGGTGGAGATGAAGATGCAGCAGCACGCAGAGAAGGTCTCTGACCTGAAGGGCGTGCAGATGAAGATCGAGTGGGGCAGCCAAATTCGCTCCTATGTCTTTATGCCCTATACGCTGGTGAAGGACACCAGCACCGCCTATGAGACCAGCAACGTCAACGCCGTCATGGACGGCGACCTGGACGGCTTCATCAACGCCTATCTGACCTGCGAGGCCACCGGCGAGTGGGCCACCAAGTAACTGCACACGTTTTACAGGGTCCTGCCCCGCCTGTCAGAGCAGTCTGACGGGCGGGGTGTTTGCATCGCCCTGTCACAGCGCACCGGCAAATTTATTTGACCCCGCCCCCGAAATATCGTAAAATAGGGACAGAATCAAACGAGAGGGAGAGACAGAAAACGCTATGTTGAACGAAGTGCAAGCCGCCCGCTTCTGCCAGGCCCGCAGGGCGTTCATCGCCGGAGAGTTTCAGCACCTGAACCCGGAACAGCAAAAGGGCGTCATGGCCACCGAAGGCCCCCTCCTGCTCCTGGCCGGGGCAGGGAGCGGCAAGACCACCGTCCTCATCAACCGGTTGGCAAATCTCATCAAGTACGGTCGGGCCTCCGACCCCCAGGAGAACGCCGTGCCCGACTGGGTGACGCCGGATGATCTGGCGGAGCTGGAGGGTTTTCTCGCCGCCCCGGAGGAGAGCAGACGTCCCCGGATGGAGCAGCTGTGCAAGCTCGACCCCGCCGCCCCCTGGTCGATTTTGGCCATCACCTTCACCAACAAGGCCGCCGGGGAGTTAAAGGAGCGGCTGGAGCGGAAGCTTGGTTCCTCCGCCAACGACATCTGGGCCGCCACCTTCCACTCCGCCTGCGTCCGCATCCTCCGGCGGGATATCGAGCCGCTGGGCTTCTCCCGCTCCTTCACCATCTACGACACTGACGACGCCAAGCGGGTCATCAAGGGCATTTTGAAGGACCGGAACCTGGACGAGAAGAGTTACTCCCCCCGGACGGTGATGAACTACATCTCCAAAGCCAAGGACCGGATGCTGATGGCGGAGGACTGGCTCCGGGAGTGCCAGCAGGACGGCGACCTCCGGCTTATCCAGATGGCGAAAATTTATGTGGACTACGAAAAGCGGCTGAAGGACGCCGACGCCCTGGACTTTGACGATCTGATCTTCCACACCGTCCGCCTCCTGCTCACCCAGGGGGAGGTGCGCAGCTACTGGCAGAATAAGTTCCGCTACGTCCTCATCGACGAGTACCAGGACACCAACCACCTGCAATACCTCCTGGCCTCCACCCTGGCGGGGAAGTGGGAGAACATCTGCGTGGTGGGCGACGACGACCAGTCCATCTATCGCTTCCGTGGGGCTACCATCGAGAATATCCTCTCCTTTGAGGAGCAGTACAGCGGCGCCCGGGTCATCCGCCTGGAGCAGAACTACCGCTCCACCCAGAATATCCTCAGCGCCGCCAATGCCGTCATCCACAACAACCGGGGCCGCAAGGGCAAGGAGCTGTGGACGGACGCCGGGGCGGGGGAGAAGCTCCGCCTCTACACCGCCTCCAGCGAGAGCGACGAGGCCCAGTATGTGGCCGCCCAAATCCTCACCGGCTACAGCCAGGGGATGAGCTGGCGGGACTTTGCCGTTCTCTACCGGATGAACGCCCAGTCCAACGCACTGGAGTACGCCTTCAAGCGCAACGGCATCCCCTACAAGGTCTATGGAGGCATCCGCTTCTTCGACCGGGCGGAGGTGAAGGATATGCTGGCCTATCTCTGCGTCCTACACAACCCCGCCGATGATCTGCGTCTGCGCCGCATTATCAACAACCCGCCCCGGGGCATCGGGGCAAAGACGGTGGACACCGCCGCGGACATCGCCGCCAGCCAGGGCTGCCCCATCTATGAGGTGCTGCGCAACGCCCGGAGCTGGCCGGAGCTGGCTAAATCGGCGGGCAAGCTGGACAGCTTCCTTACCATGATGGAGGAGCTGCGGGAAAAGGCGGACACCATGGTTTTGCCGGAGTTCTATGACGAGGTGCTCTCCGCCACCGGCTACGCCATCGCTCTGGAGGCCAAGGGAACCATTGAGAGCGAGAGCAAGCTGGAGAACGTCCGGGAGCTGCGCAGCTCGGTACAGAACTATGTGGACAACGCCGAGGAGCCGTCTCTGGCGGGCTTTCTGGACGAGGTGGCGCTCTACACCGACCTGGACAGCGCCCAAGACTCGGACAACTGCGCTGTAATGATGACCATGCACGCCGCCAAGGGGCTGGAGTTCCCCTGGGTGTTCATTGTGGGCATGGAGGAAGGGCTGTTCCCCGGCATGAGAGTGATCGGCGAGCCGGAGGAGATGGAGGAGGAGCGCCGCCTGTGCTATGTGGCCATGACCCGTGCAAAGGAGCGGCTCTATCTGACCTGCGCCTCCCACCGGATGCTCTACGGGCGCACCAGCAGCAACCGCCCCTCCCGTTTCACCGGGGAAACCCCCGACGAGCTGCTGGAAAAGAGCGGCAGGCACACCGACGAGGACCACCGGGAGTACGGCGGTCAGTGGGGGGACAGCGACGGACAGACCTTCGGCGAGCGGCCCGCCCGCAC
>JAJBUB010000112.1:8547-16381 GCA_020860575.1 Clostridiales bacterium
CGGCTACGGCTTCGGCCGCGCCCGGCGCACCCCCGCCTATCAGCTCCGGCAGGGCCGCATGGGCGGCGGCAGCTCTATCGGCCAGACCCGGGTGGGGAACAAGGTCTCCAAGTCCGACCTCATCCAGTCGGTGAACCTGCTCTCCCAGTACAAAAAGGGGGAGATGGTGGAGCACACCGCCTTTGGCCGGGGCATGATCGTCTCTATCACCCCCATGGGAGGGGACGCCCTGGTGGAGATCGCCTTTGACAACGTGGGCACCACGCGGCTGATGCTCCGTTCCGCCGCGCAGCACATGCAGCAGGCTTAAGGCGTCCGGTTCTCGTCCCGGTTTTTCAGCCGCTGCATCTGTTATAAGG
Organism: Clostridiales bacterium; assembly: GCA_020860575.1. Taxonomy (GTDB): domain Bacteria; phylum Bacillota; class Clostridia; order Oscillospirales; family Oscillospiraceae; genus Onthomonas. The sequence goes on from JAJBUB010000112.1 coordinate 8,907, forward strand.
CTTATCGCAATTCTCTTTCCCTGCGGAGGCAAGCTATGAAACAACGACTCATCCGCCCCCTCGCTTTTCCCTTCGGGGACTACGAGGGCGTGCGGCGTTATCTGGACGGCCTGGCCCAAAAGGGCTGGTCGCTGACCCGGCGGGCGGGGCTGTTCTGCGGCCTGTTCGAGCCAACCCGCCGGACGGAGCTGACCTATGACGTGGTCCCCGCCGACCCCCGGCGGACGCCCGCCGACCTGGAAGCCCAGGTCCGGCAGCGAAGGGAGGACGGCTGGGAGCCGGTGGACACCCTCTGGGGCATGGACATCTACCGCTCCCTCCCCTGCGAGGGGCCGGAGGTGCGCCGGACAGAGGAGGACTACCGTAGCTGGCGGGGCGTTTTCCGCAACTGGCTGCTGTGGAGCGGGGCCTTTCTGCTGGTGACGGCGGCGGCCCTGGGTCTGCTGGCCTGGTACTTCGACCTCTCCTGGACCCAGCTCACCCGGCAGTGGTATCTCTCTGACAGCCAGACCATGCTGTGCCTGTTCCTGCCTCTGGCGGGGGTGCTGGCCCTGGCCTGGCTGGGGTGGCTGCTCTGGTGTCTACTCCGGAGGTGCCGTCCCCACGCCCCCTCCGGCGGTCTGGCTATGGGGCTGCGGTGCTTTCTGCAAATCCTTGCCGTGTTCCTGGTGGCGGCGCTGCTCATCGTCCTGTGGGTGAGCCAGATCCCCCGGCTGTGGATACGGGTGGTCATCACGCTCTGCTTCTTTGCCATGCCGGTGCTCTCCGCCCTGGTGGGCCGGGAGGACCGGCAGCGGCGGCTGCTCGTCCTGGGAGGCGGCATCCTGGTCTGCTTCCTGGCGGCCATGGTGCTGGGTTGGACGGTGCCGGAGATCTCTCTGAACACCGTCTCCGACGGCAGCGGCTGGCGGAGCGACGGCTCCTATTCCTGTCTGCTCCGGGAGGAGCTGGAGGAGGTCCCGGACGGGGAGACGGTCATCGCCTACTATGACCAATCCGCCTCCCTGCTGGTTCGGCAGGAGCGCTATTCCGAGTCCTGGTCGGACGGCACCGTTATCGAGATCACGGTGTACACCTGCGCTCCGGGTCTGGCGGGCATTGTGCTGGACGATCTGCTCCCCGTGACCCTCTCCGGGACGGAGGAGACCCTGTCCCTGGACTCCGGCAGCTGGCATCAGCGATGGGTCAGGGACGGAAATCGGGTCATCTGTCTGGACGGGACGCCGGACTGGACGGACGAGACGGTGTGGGAGAGCGTCTGCCGCGCTCTGACACTGGAATGAACAGAAAAAGCCGCCTCGCTCTCACAGGAGCGGGGCGGTTTTGCTGCACGGCGATTCGATTCAGGTCTTTTTCTGGAACACAGTTCCGCAATTGCGGCAGGTGATGGAGATTTTGTTCTTCCCCTTGGGGACCCGGAGCGCCTGGCCGCAGCTGGGACACTTGAAGTAGACATGGTCCTTGTCCCGCATCTGGGCACGCTTGCGCTGGAAACCCTGAACGATGGGATTCACCTTGGCGACGAACCAGTCGTTCTCCGCCCGGCGTTTGGTGTAGTTCCGGGAGAGCATTCGGAAGATGGCGTAGATCAGCCCGGCATAGCTGACGATCCACAAAACGGTGGAGACCGCCGTCACCTGGACAAAGCAGCTGATGAGCCACACCACCAGGCTGGCGATCACCAGCACCAGATTCAGCTGATCCGAGCCGTAGCGCCCGTACATGATTCGGCTGAAGAAATTGCCGATCCGGTCAAAAAAATTACGAATCAAAGGAAGGACTCCTCACAGGCCCGAAAACGGGCAGATTTTCTGTGTATATGATACCGCACCCCGGGGAAAAGGTCAACGCTCCAAGTCGTAAAATAATTGTGAATACGCTTGCCCCAGGGGGGAAAATCCCTTATACTGTAGCCACAGGAGGGAATTCATTCCCTGCCCTGTGGCAACATCTGCGGCCCGCCGCCTGAAAAGGGAGCATTTGCCGTGATTGGGAGGGATTTCCATGGCAGTACGCCGGGTGGACAAGGTCAATTACTATCTGAATATTGCCGAGACGGTGCTGGAGCGCTCCACCTGTCTCCGGCGAAACTACGGGGCCATCATCGTCCAGGCGGACGAGGTGATCTCCACCGGCTACAACGGCGCGCCCCGGGGGCGCAAGAACTGCATCGACCTGGGCCGCTGCACCCGGGAGGAGCTGCAAATCCCCTCCGGCCAGCGGTATGAGCTGTGCCGCAGCGTCCATGCCGAGGCCAACGCCATCATCTCCGCCGCCCGGAGCGAGACGCTGGGGGCCACCCTCTATCTGGTGGGCCGGGACGCTCAGACCGGGCGACTGCTCCAGGACACCACCTGCTGCTCCATGTGCCGCCGTCTGGTCATCAATGCAGGCATCCAAAAGGTGGTCGTCCGCAACTCCCCCACCGATTACACGGTGATCCCGGTACAGGACTGGGTGGACCAGGACGATACCATCCCGGAGGAGGCCGGGTGCAGAGGGTGAGTATCTGCTCGTTTCCCCCAGGCCGGGCGCTTTTGCTGTGCGCCGTTATGGGGTCACATTCTATGCTTTCTCCATGCTCCACGGTACGTCAGAGATTTTGACGTGCCGTGGTTTTTTCTGCCTCCCGTATGGTTCCCCCGAAATCCGGCCAAAATAGGCGTATCCTGATACGGCTTTCCCACAAAAACAACCGTGCGTCCGAAGGGAGAGCCGGAGAGAAAGAGAAAGGACAGCGTCTATGAAAGCGATCCTGTTGGCCGGGGGCGAGGGCACCCGGCTGCGGCCCGTCACTGCCGGGCTGCCCAAGCCCATGGTCCCGCTGTTTGGAAGGCCGGTGCTGGAGCATCTGCTGCTGCTCCTTCGCCGCCACAACATCACCAAAGCCGCCATAGCCCTGGGCTATCTCCCCCAGGCTGTCCGGGACTACTTCGGGGACGGCAGCGCCTGGGGGATGGAGCTGACCTATTTCACAGAAAACCTTCCCCGGGGTACCGCCGGCGCTGTCCGGGCCTGTGAGACATTTCTGGAGGGGGAGGACTGCATCGTTCTCTCCGGGGACTTCGTGTGCGACTTCGACCTGACCGACTGCATACGCCGCCACCGGGACCGCCAGGCCGACGCCACCTTGCTGCTCCAGCGGCGGGAGGAGCCTCTGGCCTTTGGACTGGTGCAGACGGACGATACGGGACGCATCCTCCGTTTCCTGGAAAAGCCCGGCTGGAGCCAGGTGTTTACCGACCAGGTGAACACCGGCATCTATCTGCTCAGCCATCGGGTGCTGGAGCGCATCCCGCCCCACGCCTGCTGCGATTTCAGCCGGGACCTCTTTCCCCGGCTGCTGGAGGAGGGCTTTCGTCTGTACGGCGATCTCCCGGCGGGCTACTGGCAGGATATGGGCACCTGCGAGACCTATTTGCAGACTCTCCGGGATGGGCTGGAGGGCCGTGTTCAACTGGAGCTGGGACTTTCTCAGCGAAGCCCCTGTCTCTACGCCGACCAGCCCATCCCGCCGGACGTCACCGTTCTCCCTCCCTGCTGGGTCGGGCCGGACGTGCGGCTGGGGCGGCACTGTCTCATCGGTCCCAACACCGTTTTGGAGTCCGGCTCCCAGGTGGGGGAGGGTACCGTTATCCGCGGCTCTGTCCTGCTGGGCAGCCGGGTGGGCGACCGCTGCACCGTCAGTCGGGCCGTCCTCTGTAAAGGAGTTCAGACCGGAGCGGATGTCACGCTGGACCCCCTCTCCGTCCTGGGGGCGGAGGTCACGGTGGGGGACAATGCGTTGGTCGAGGAGGGGGTCAAGGTCTGGCCCCGGCTGGTGGTGCCCGCCGGAAGCCGTCTCCGGGCCTCCCTCACCGCCCCAAGGAGGGAACGCGCTCCCGTCTTTGAGGGAGACGGACAGCTCTTCGGCCTGCCCGGCCGGGAGCTGACCCCAGAGCTGCTCCTCCGGCTGGGCGGGCTGCTGGGCGCAGAGGGGAAGTGCGGTCTGGGCTGGGAGGCGGACAGTGCCATCCGGTCTCTGGCCCTGGCGGCCCAGGCGGGGATGCTCTCCGGCGGCGGAGAGGTCTCCGTGCTGGAGGCCCCCCTTCCCGCTCCGGCGGCCTGGATGGCGGGGGAGCTGGGGCTATCGGCCACCCTGTTTCTCCAAAAGCAGGGGGAGCAGGCGGCGCTGTCCCTGTTTGGACCGTCCGGTCTGCCGCTTACGCCCGCTCAGCGACGCAGGTTGGAGACAGAGCTGCCCGGACGGGAGCCGCTGCCCTTCGGCAGAGAAGGAGCGGGGCAGCTCCAAACACCCAAAATCGGACTTAAAGATTATGTCAACTGTGCAATCTCCTGGGCAAAGCCCCCCATCTCCCGCTTCACCGTGTCCGTGGCCCGGCAGGACGACCCCTCCGGTCTGCTCACTGAATGTTTGGAGCAGCTGGGGGTGGAGGTGATCCGGGAGCGCAGACCGGGGGACATCTCCCTCCGGCTCTCCGGGGACGGCCGGGGGCTGACCCTGCGGACGGAGGAGGGACGGCTGCTGGGGGAGGAGCAGGGACTGCTGCTCAGCTGCCTGGTGCTGCTGGAGCAGGGGGAGCGAACGCTGGCCCTCTCCCCGGCAGCTCCCTCCGCAGTGGACCGTCTGGCGGAGACGTTCGGGGGCAAGGCCCTCCGTCAGGGCCGGGACGGGGCGGAGGCGGAGCGACAGGCCCGATTTCTGCTCCCACTCCGGGACGGCTGCGCCGCCGCCTGTCTGGTGCTGGGACATCTGGCCAGGACGGGGCAGAGCCTGACCCGGCTGGCCGCCCGGCTGCCCCGGTTTGCCCTGCACACCCGGGAAATCTCCCTGGAGTCGGGACGGGGCAGGGCTATGGAAGCGCTGACCCGGGACTTTCCTCATGCCAGAAGCACCGGGGAAGGCGTCCGCATCCCGGTGGGGGAGGGGAGTGTCTGGGTGGCCCCGGTGTCCGGCCGCTCTGCCCTGTCCCTCCGGGCGGAGGGTCCCAGCGACGAGTTTGCCGCTGAATTGTGTGATATTATCACCGAAAAGGCAAAACAACAGAAGCATTTGTGAAAACTGGCGCATATACTTTTTGCGGACGGTATGCTATACTGTGTGCAGCGAAAAGGCGTTGTGACCCTCCGGGAGAATTCCCGGCGGTCAGGCAATGCAGGTAAGGACAGGACACAGACCGCAGGACAGAGACGGCGAGTACAGGGCCGTCTCTGTTCGGCGGCAAATCGTTCCCAGGAGGCAGAACATCGCCTCCCTTACATTCCCACTATAAAATTTGTTCCATACAACCCGATACCAAATCAGAAGAAAGGAATTTTTATGGCAGAAAAACTGAAAATCATCCCCCTGGGCGGTCTCAACGAGATCGGCAAGAATATGACCGTGGTGGAGTACAAGGACGACATCATCGTGATCGACTGCGGCATGGGCTTTCCCAGCGACGATATGTACGGCATCGACGTGGTCATCCCCGACTACAGCTACCTCATCCAGAACCAGTCCAAGATCCGGGGCATCTTCCTGACCCACGGACACGAGGACCACATCGGCTCTCTTCCCTACGTCCTCCGGGACATCGACGCGCCCATCTATGCCACCCGGATGACCGCCGGACTGGTGGAGCTGAAGCTGGCGGAGCACAATCTGCTCTCCACCACCGACATCATCACCTGCGAGGCGGGGACCGTGGTCAAGGCCGGTGTGTTCCAGGTGGAGTTCATCCACATCAACCACTCCATCGCCGACGCCGTGGCCTTCGCCATCAAGACCCCCATCGGCACCATCCTGTTCACCGGCGACTGGAAGATCGACCCCACCCCGGTCTCCGGCGGCATGATCGACCTGACCCGGCTGGGCGAGCTGGGGAAGGAGGGGGTACTGTGCCTCCTGTGTGACTCCACCAACGTGGAGCGTCCCGGCTTCACCAAGAGCGAGGCCGCCGTGGGCGCCAGCTTCGACGCCCTGTTCAAGGGCTGCGACGAGCGCATTATCGTCACCACCTTCGCCTCCAACGTAGACCGTATCCAGCAGATCATCAATGTGGCCAGCCGGTACGGGCGCAAGGTGGCGGTCTCCGGCCGGAGCATGGAGAACGCAATGAAGGTCTCCACCCGGCTGGGCTATATGAACATCCCGGATGGGGTGCTGGTGGACCTGAACCAGATCAAGGGCCTGCCCAAGGACAAGGTCTGCATCATCACCACCGGCAGCCAGGGGGAGACCATGTCCGCCCTGACCCGCATCGCCTTCTCCACCCACCGGCAGATCGAAATTCAGCCGGGAGATCATATCATCCTTTCCGCCTCCGCCATCCCGGGCAACGAGCACGCCATCGGCAACGTCATCAACGAGCTGTACCGGAAGGGGGCCGTGGTCATCAACGAGCGCAGCCGGGACCTCCACGTCTCCGGTCACGCCTGCCAGCAGGAGCTGAAGATCCTCCACGCCCTGGTGAAGCCCAAGTTCTTCATCCCCGTCCACGGGGAGCAGCGGCACCTCCGTCTCCACGCCCAGCTGGCCCAGGAGATGGGAATGAAGCCAGACCACATTGTCATCACCGACATCGGCCATGTGGTGGAGCTGACCCCCAACTCCATCCGGCAGAATGGCACCGTCACCGCCGGGTGCATCCTGGTGGACGGCTACGGCGTGGGCGACGTGGGCAGCGTGGTGCTCCGTGACCGGAAGCGTCTGGCGGAGGACGGCATGATCGTGGTGGTGGTCACCATGTCCAGCATCGACCACACCGTCCTTTCCGGCCCGGAGATCATCACCCGGGGCTTCGTCTATGTGAAGGAGTCTGAGGAGCTGATGGACGAGGTGCGGCAGCTGGCCTCCCAGGTCCTGGCCGAGGTGAAGCCCAGCGACGACTGGGCCACCATCAAGGGGAACATCAAGCGGGAGCTGTCCAGCTATCTGTTCCGCAAGGCAAAGCGCAGCCCCATGATCCTCCCGGTCATAATGGAGGTCTGACCTTTCCCCGAACAACGGCGCATCTACAGATAAACGACAAGGCGGACGCATGGATTCCATGCGCCCGCCTTTTTGACGGTTTCATATGTTTTCCTTACCGGCTCAGCACCTTCAGTGCGGCCTGAGCAGCGGCCTGCTCGGCGTCCTTTTTGCTCCGGCCCTTGCCGGCGCCCACCGGCTTCCCGTTTAACCGGACCTCCATCTCGAAGGTCTTGGCGTGGTCCGGCCCGGACTGACTGAGCAGATGATAGGTCAGCACTTGGCCGCTCCTGCGCTGGACAAGCTCCTGGAGGGCGGTCTTGAAATCCTGGACTGCCGGGTCCACCTGGGACATATTGTCCAGAATGAATTTCTGCACCAGCCGTCTGGCCTGGGCGATGCCGCCGTCCAGATAGACCGCCGCCAGCACCGCCTCCACGGCATCCGCCCGGATGGAGGGCCGCTCCAGGCCCCCACAGCTCGCCTCGCCCTTGCCCCGCGGTCTGGCAAGAATGTCGCAGAC
>JAJBUB010000118.1:0-9335 GCA_020860575.1 Clostridiales bacterium
TCTCTTTTGTACGGAATTAGCTGGTGTTTGTCGGGTCTCAGGTGGAGATCTAGGTGGTCCGCGGGGCCGGATACGATTTGAGGTGGGAACGTGAGTAAGGGACGGCAAAACAGCGCGTTTCAGCGTTCCCGGCGGCAGATCGTAGCGGTGGTCATGGCGGCGTTTCTGCTCCTCTTTGTCGGAACGCTGGCGATGATCTACGTGCTCAGCTATCAGGAGCTGTATCAGGAAAACCTGGACATGCTGGAAACCTATGTAGAGCAATACCGGGAAAACGGCAATCCCAGCCCGCTCCAGGACGAGGGGCAATCCCGCCTGGGGGGCGGTCATCCGGAGCGGGACGAGCCGCCGGACCATGACAGCACCCGATATCTGCTCTCCGCCTTCTACTCCGTAGCGTTCGACGGGACCGGACAGGTGTCCAGCGTCGACCTGGGCAGCGGTACACTGTACACGGAAAGCCAGCTCTCCCAGGTGGCGGAACATCTGCTGGAAACGGGTCGTACCCAGGGCACCTACGGCAATTTCGTCTACTGCATCGACCAGGACGAGACGTATACCCTCGTGGCGCTGATGGACAACACCCTGGTCTCGGACAGCTTTACCACCCTGTTTCGCAATGCGCTGCTCCTGGGGGCTGTGATGGTGGTGGTGCTCTTTCTCTGTGCCACCGCCCTGGCCCGCTGGATCATCCGGCCTCTGGAGGAGAGCGACCGCCGTCAGCGGCAGTTTCTCTCCGATGCGGGGCACGAGCTGAAAACTCCGGTGGCCGTTGTGGAGGCCAACGCAGAGCTGCTGGAGCGGGAGGTCGGTGAGAACAAGTGGCTGCGCAACATCCGCTCCGAGAGTAGCCGGATGGCCGGACTGGTCAGCGAGCTGCTCACCCTGGTACGCACCGAGCAGGAGCCGCCCCAGATGGAGCCGCTGGATTTCAGCCGTCTGGTGCTGGGCGGCGTGCTCCCCTTTGAGAGCGTCGCCTTCGAGCTGGAACGGAAGCTGGACTGCCGGATCGACGAAAACATCACCATCCAGGGAAACCCCGGCCAGCTCAGCCAGCTGGTCTCCATTCTGATGGACAACGCCCTCTCCCACAGCGACGGGGCGGGCGATATCGCCATAGACCTGCACCGGGAAAAGGCGGGGGCGTTGCTGACCGTCTCCAACCCCGGCTTTATCCCGGAGCAGGACAGGGCAGAGATCTTTGCCCGTTTTTTCAGAAGCGATTCCAACCGCAGCGACACAGGACACTATGGCCTGGGTCTGACCATCGCCCAAAATATCGTGACAGCTCACCGGGGGGAGATCGCCGTCGCCTGCTCCCATGGCCGGGTCTGCTTTTCCGTCCGGCTCCCGGGCAGGGAGGAAAAACGGCGGACCTCCTCCGGGAATCGTTCGCCCCAGCAGAGGCAGTAGGCGGCCGGCCGCTGCCCGCTACATCCCTACATCATATTTTTCTCTGTCTTTTTCCGTTTTTCGAAGGACTTTTTTCAAAAATAAATTATTTTTCACTTGTTTTTCCGTCCAAACCATGGTATAATGATACCAATATCGGAGAATGAGAGGCACTCCGCATGAGGGAAAATCCTGGCTGTACCCGCGCGGAGTACGCCTCTTTTATTCTTTGTGTACATTCTACCTGCCGCTTGCAAAGGAGGAATCCCCGTGAACGAGGAAAAAGCAAAGAAAAAAGCGCTGAAAAAAGCCTATAAAAAGGCAAAGCGCAAATCCATCCGCCCCTTTAAGGGCCTGAGTATCCTCTGCATCGTCCTGGCCGTCATCATGGGCCCGGTCTATCTCGTCCTCTCCATGTTTGACAACACGGTGGCGGCCTATGTGGGCGGCACCTTCTGGGAGCTGGAGAACGAGGACGACAGCGCCGTCTACTTCACCAGCGACTTCGACTCCGTGGAGGAGATGACGGACTACGGCGAGGAGCTGTGCCAGCTGGTGGAGGCTGAGGGCGCGGCCCTGCTGATGAACGAGAACAACGCCTTGCCTCTGGAGTCCGGGGCGGCGGTGAGCTGCTTCTCCACCTCGTCGGTGAACCTGGTCTACGGCGGCACCGGCTCGGGCAATATCGACGCCTCCAGCGCCGACACCCTGAAAACCGCCCTGGAGAAGGCGGGCTTCTCGGTGAACGATACCCTTTGGAGCTTCTACACCGAGGGAGCCGGGGCGGAGTACGCCCGGCCGGCCACCAGCATGGTGAGCACCGCCAGCGCCTCCATCTACGAGGCCCCCTGGAGCGCTTACACCGATGAGGTCATCGACTCCGTGGCCAGCTACGGCGACGCCGCCATCGTGGTTCTCTCCCGCATCGGCGGCGAGGGCGCGGACCTGGAGTATGAGAGCACCAACTACCTGGCTCTGGACGACAACGAGAAAGAGATGATGTCCCAGATCGCCGCCATGAAGGAGGCGGGGACCGTCGACAAGATCATCGTCCTCATCAACTCCGCCAACGCCCTCCAGGTGGACTTCCTGAAGGACAACGAGTACGGTGTGGACGCCTGTCTGTGGATCGGCGACGTGGGCATCACCGGCATCAACGCCGTGGCCGAGATTTTGTCCGGCGACGTGAACCCCTCCGGCAGTCTGGTGGACACCTACTGCTACGACAACTACTCCTCCCCCGCCATGGCGAACTTCACCCCCGTGACCTACAGCGGCGACACCAGCGCCATCCCCGACAGCGCAGATACCTATATGATTTATCAGGAGGGTATCTATGTGGGCTACAAGTATTACGAGACCCGTTATGAGGACGCGGTCATGGGTACGGGCAACACGGATGGGTATGTCTACTCCGACGACGTGGCCTTCCCCTTTGGCTATGGTCTGAGCTACACCACCTTCTCCTACAGCGACATGGCCGTGACCTATGACGCCGGAGAGGACACCTACACCCTCTCCGTCACCGTCACCAACACCGGGGACACCTACTCCGGCAAGGAGACGGTTCAGGTCTACGTCCAGTCCCCCTACACCGACTACGACGTGGAAAACGGCGTGGAGAAGGCCTCCGTCTCCCTGGTGGGCTTCGGCAAAACGGAAATCCTCGCCCCCGGCGCGTCCGAGACGCTGGAGATCACCGTCAACCGCAGCGACATCGCTTCCTTTGACACCTACGGGGCGGGCACCTACATTATGGATGCAGGCGACTACTACCTGACCGCCGCCACCGACGCCCATGACGCCGTGAACAACATCCTGGCCGCCAAGGGCTACACCGTCTCCGACGGCATGACCGCCGACGGGGACGCCTCCCTGGTCTACGGCTGGACGGAGGACGCTCTGGACACCACCACCTATTCCGTCTCCGCCAACGGCACCGCCATCACCAACCAGCTCTCCTGCGCCGACCCCAATCTGTACGAGGGGATCGACACCGAGGTCACCTGGCTCTCCCGGAGCGACTGGACGGGCACCTGGCCCTCTGAGACGGTGCAGTTCACCCTGAACGACACCCTCATCGCCGACCTCCAGGACGTGCAGTATGACGCCTCCGACTACGACAGCGTGGAGATGCCTACTCTGAACGCCGAGAACGGCGTGACATTGTACGACATGATCGGTCTGGACTACGACGACCCCCTGTGGGATGACCTGCTGGACGAGATGAGCTTTGACGAGATGGTCAGCCTCATCGGCGACGCCTTCCACTGGACCATGCCGGTGGAGTCCATCCAGGCCCCCGGCACCCGGGACGAGAACGGCCCCCAGGGCCTGACCGCCAGCCTGCTAGGCTCCGACGCCACCCAGCTGGCCGCCACCGCCTTCACCTCTGAGGACGTGATGGCCGCCACCTTCAACGTGGACATCATGACCGAGATCGGCAGCGTCATCGGCAACAACTGCCTGGAGGCGGACATCGCCTGTCTCTACGGCCCCGGCAACAACATCCACCGCACTCCCTACGGCGGACGTAACTTCGAGTACTACTCCGAGGACGGCTATCTGTCCGGCAAGATGAGCCAGTACGAGGTGGCCGCCATCCAGGCCAAGGGCGTCCATGTGGTGATGAAGCACTTCGCCCTGAACGACTGCGAGCAGGACCGTCTGGGCCTGGGCGTCTGGATCAACGAGCAGGCCGCCCGTGAGGTCTATCTGAAGGCCTATCAGGCCCCCATCGAGGAGGGCAGCGGCAACGGCGTCATGGTGGCCTACACCCGCTGGGGCTGCACCTGGTCCGGCGGCAACTACGGCCTCATCACTGGCATCCTCCGGGAGGAGTGGGGCTGTGACGGCATGATCATCACCGACAACGTCCTGGTCAACTACGTCAACGGCGTGGACGGCGTCATGGCAGGGGTCTCCATCTACGACGCTATGATGCCCTACGTCACCGACCAGCTGCCGGACTACGAGGACGACCCCGTGGTGGTCACCGCCATGCGGGAGGCCGTTCACCACGACCTGTACGCCATCGCCAACTCCGTAGGCATGAACGGCGTGGGCGAGGACACCACCGTTACGGTCACCATGCCCACCGTGATCTACATGACCCTCATCATCACCTGTGGCGCCGCCTTCTTTGCCATCGTGTTCATCGTGCTGTGGATCCTCAGAGTACGGAAGTTCCGCAAGACGGAGGAGTACGCCGCCTATAAGGGATACCTGGCCGAGCGCAAGGCAGCCAAGGCGAAGCGGTAATCCCGCAATTCCCGCCTGGCAAAACAGACAAATCAGGAGCGGAATCCGGCGTTTGCCGGACTCCGCTCCTGCGCTTTTACCTGGCTGTTATTCTATTACAGAGTTCCCCAAACATGGTGGAGGAAGGCGGTCCTGGTCTGCGCCTGGCGGCTCTTGCTGATCGGTATGGAGGAATGATCGGACATCATGATGCTCCCCGTACTCAGCTGGGCGATCCGCTTCATGTTGACCAGAAAGCTCTTGTGGCACTGGACAAAAAAGGAGGGCAATCTCTCCGCAAGGCTGGACAGCTTTTCATATACCAGATATTCTCCGCAGTCCGTGTGAATGGCAACGGCATGGTTTTTGCTTTCCAGGTATAAGATCTCCTCTGCAAGAATATTACATTCTTTCCCCCGGGCTGCAAATCTAAAAAACCTCCCTTTTGCGCATCTCTCCGCGAGTTTGTCCAGGTACTGGTGCAGAATGCTTTCGCGGACGGGTTTTGTCATGTAGCCGACCAAATTCGCATCTGTCAGGAACACGAGCTGCGCGTATCGGTCGCTGTACCCCGTCATGTAGATCACCGGTAGCTCCGGCGCGATCTGGTAAAGCTTCTCGGCAAAGTAAAAGCCGTTCTCTTTCCCCTGAAAATCAATGTCCATCAGCACAACGTCAGGCTCTGTCTGCCCACAGGTCACATCCGCACACAGGAGATCCGGCTGGCTGTAGAGCAGGATGGTATCCACCCGCTCGTCCTTCTGCAGCATGGCCTTTATTTCCGGCAAAAACGCCTGATTATCGTCACATACAGCAATGCTCAACATCCCGCTGTCGCCCCTTCCGCTCTCTCTGCCGTCTATTATACCGATTTCGTCCGTTTTCGTCAATCCATTCCACAGTGTTGCCGCACAGGATTCCTGCGTTTTTTGTGTCTTGTTTGCGACAGGCGGAGCTGGTATAATATGGGTATCCGTCGATGCGGCTCACCCCGTCGGCGGGATGACGGATGGTATGGAGGGGGAATACCCATGAAGAAGTGCAGGATCAGGGTCATGCGCACGGCATCCTATCCGGATCTGATGGCTGCCTATGAAAACCCCATGGAGCATCCCTGCGACATGAGAGAGGGTCAGACCTTTATCGCAAACGGCTGGCAAAAGCCGGAGGGCTTCTGCGACAGCGCATGGGAGAGCCTCTCCCCCTTCGTTATGACCCTGGCCTACGGCGGCGAGGACATTTACAGCGGATGGATGAAGGACAAAAAATCTGCCATGATCTCCTGCAACGACGGCTTCCGCCCGGTCAGCTTTCTGATCGAAGCGCTGGAAGAGGATGTGTGAGTATGGCGGTGCGGGAGATATTGCAATTCAGGCCGGGGAGCGAGCGTTATCTGTCCGCTCCCCCCTCCTGCTGTGCCGGGGCGCTGGATTGACAGAACAGTGCTACAAAAATACCAGGCTGGACTTCGCTTGAGGTCCCGCCTGGTATTTTTCGTTGATTTGTCGCTGTGTTCGGCGGTCTTCATCCGTCATGTACGCCGTTTCCCGGTTCCTGCCGGATCTCCGGGACAGACGCTCACCCATTCTCTCTGTCGGCCAGAGCCTTACGAAAGATAGTGTCGTAATCCGGGGCCGCTTTTCGCAGGATAATGGGCTTATAGTCCCGGTCCACAAAGCAGTGGCTGCTGGTGCCGGTGCAGCGCAGCTCGCCGGTGGCGTCGTTGTACACCCGGTAACTGACGGTAAAGCGGACGCTGTTGTAAAAATCCAGCCGGGACTCGATGCGCACCCGCTCCTTGAACCGGGTCATGGTCTTGTACTCCGCCGTCACCCCGATCGCCGGGATGATGATGCCCCGGGCCTCCATGGCATCGTAGGGGATGCCCATTTGCTCCAGCCAGTCGATCCGGGCCTCCTCGAACCAGCGGATATAGTTGGAGTGATGGACCACCGCCATCTGGTCCGTCTCGTAATATTTTGCATCGTGATAATAAGGTTTTGTCTCCATGAGATACCTCGCCTCTCCTGTCTGCTTTACCGCTTTCCGGCACGGCCCACCGGCACAGCCCTGAACGCCTCGCCGGTGATCTGAGCCTGGACGCTGCCCGCCGTCAGGTCGAGCATCTGAGCGGGGAACGCCTCAGCCTGTCCCTCCGGGAGCAGGGCCTTTACCGTCACCTCTGCGCCATATTCCGTGTCCAGCACGACCCCCTGGCGGCTCTCCACCTCCAACTGCACCCGGTTGAGCCACCGATAGCCGCAGGGGATGGAGAATTCCACCCACCGGCGCACAGCGGAGACTCCGGCGGCGTCCAACGCGTCCTTGGCGGAGCGGGTATAGGCCCGGAGCAATCCACCGGCTCCCAGCAGCACCCCGCCAAAGTACCGGGTCACCACGCACACCGCATCGGTGACCCCTTCCTTTTGCAGCACCCCCAGCATGGGCTGTCCTGCCGTCCCCTGAGGCTCTCCGTCGTCGGAGTAGCGGACGACGCCGCCCTCCTGGATGACATAACACCAGCAATTATGTCGTGCATCGTGGTACTGCTTCTTCATCTGCTGGACAAAGGCCCGGGCCTGCTCCTCGTCGGTCACATGGGCCAGGTGTCCCAGGAACCGGGAGCGCTTTTCGGTAAACTCCGTCTCTCCCCGCCCGGTGGGGATATAGTATTCCTCCACGGTCACGCCTCCCAGTCCTCGGTCTTCGGAGGAAGGGGCGGCCAGACATAGTCCCGCACCTGTCCCAGCACCCTGGGGTTACACCGGGCGGTGACCTGGATGGTCTCTGCGTATTCCACGCTGTCCACGGCAGCCTCCCGGTAGAGCAGGTCGAGGACGCTCCCCTTGTCGTAGGGCAGGCGAAGCTCCACCGACCGTATCCCGCTGTCCAGGCGCTTGCCGATGGCGGCGGTCAGCTCGTCCAGGCCCTCCCCCGTCCGGGCGGAGATGCAGACGATATTCTCCCCGTGGGGCAGGATCTCCTCCGGGCACAGGTCGCACTTGTTGAACACGTCCAGCCGGGGGGTCTGCTCCGCTCCCAGCTCCCGGACGAGGTTTTCCACCACCTCTGCCTGGTCCCGCCAGTCCTCCCGGGAGGCATCGATGACGTGGAGCAGCAGGTCGGCGTAGGTCAGCTCCTCCAGCGTGGCCTGGAATGCCTCCACCAGGGTGTGGGGCAGCTTGTGGATAAAGCCCACCGTGTCCGAGAGCAGCACCGTCAGGGTGTCGGAGATCTCCAGGGTACGGGTGGTGGTGTCCAGGGTGTCGAACAGTCGATCATTGGCGGGGATGCCCGCGTCGGTCAGGGCGTTGAGCAGGGTGGATTTCCCCGCATTGGTGTAGCCCACAATGGCCACCACCGGCACCTCGTTCTTCTCCCGCCGCTCCCGCTGGACGGCCCGCACCCGGCGGACCTCCTTTAAGTCCTCCTCCAGCCGGGTGATCTTCCGGCGGATGTGCCGCCGGTCGGTCTCCAGCTGGGTCTCGCCGGGGCCGCGGGTGCCGATGGGGGATTTCCCGCCGGAGGCGGTCTGCCGGACCAGGTGGCCCCACATACCCGTCAGCCGGGGGAGGATATACTTGTACTGGGCCAGCTCCACCTGGAGCCGCCCCTCCTTCGTTCTGGCCCGCTTGGCGAAGATGTCCAAAATCAGCCCCGCCCGGTCCATGACCTGCACCCCCACCAGCTCGGTGAGTACCCGGACCTGGGTGGGGGACAGTGCGTTGTCAAAGATGACCAGGTCGGCCTCCAGGGTCTGCACCAGCTCCTTCAGTTCCAGAGCCTTGCCTTCTCCCAGAAAGCTCCCCGGGTCGGGGGTCTCCCGGTTTTGGAGCATAGTGCCTACGCAGGTGCCCCCTGCCGTCTCCAGCAGGGCCTCCAGCTCCGCCATGCTCTCCTCCGTGACCGTCTCCCCCACGCTCTGCCGGGTGGCGTTCAGCCCCACCAGGATGGCCCGGTTGATCTCGCCCTCTTTGATGCTGTCAAATTCCGTCATGGGTCCCTCCGCGTGTCGTCTCTCTCATCCCCACAGCAGCGGAGTATGCAGCGCTTCACTCTGCCTCGTAGGCCTCTACGATCTGGCCGATATAGATGTCGTGGAAGTCCTTTTCCGGGTAGCACCGCTCCACCACCGTCTCATCCAGGAGGCACTCCGGGTCCATCCGCTGGCAGAACTGCTTTTTCACCACCAGCACCAGCTCCGCCTGGGCTACATAGGGGACGCCGCCCTCGGTAAAGGCGGGGGTCAGGCCGGTGGCCGCCCACTTGTCCCCGTCCCGCCCGGAGTGGCTGCCGCAATAGCCCAGGGCCTTCCGGTAGTCCTCCGGCAGAAAGGAGAGGGTGAAATACGCCTCCCGGTCGAGGAACTCGTGGGTGTACCGCTGGGGCCGGATATAGGCGGTGGCTGCCGGATTGCCCCACAGCACACCCAGCCCGCCCCAGCTGGCGGTCATGGTGTTGCAGCTCTCCCGGTTGCCGGCAGTGACCAGCATCCACTGCTTGCCGATGTCCCGGAACACGTTCCGGTTCAGCTGCTCTACGTCGATTTTCTGTAACATGGCGATGACCTCCTGAAAGATTGGTTTTTACTATTATAGCACAGATGGGGCCGGATGTAACCGGTGATGGGCAGCATCAACCCCCAAAAAGCCAAACAAAAACCCGCACCGGAATCCGATGCGGGTTATCGTCCAGCTTACTTG
>JAJBUB010000118.1:9345-16242 GCA_020860575.1 Clostridiales bacterium
GTATCCACCATTTTCTGCTTTCCAGTGAAAAAGGGGTGACACTTGGCGCAAACTTCCACACGGATGTCCTTCTTGGTGGAGCCGGTAGGATAGACCGCACCACAAGCGCAACGGATGGTGGTCTGCTGATAATCAGGATGAATTCCTGCCTTCATGATGTTCACCTCTTTCGATGTCTAACATTATACATAGATGAGAATTGTGTTTTTCTCACAGAGCAGGAATTATGATACCATACTCCCCCGGAAATTGCAACTCTTTTTCCCGCTTTTTTCAAAATTTTCTGTTGCCAGTCACAGCTCCCAGCCCCGGCCCAGGCGGAAGTACCACAGTATCTTCCGCACCACCGGACGGCCGAAAATCTGCTCCAGCGCCCAGGCGTAGCCCTCCAACTGGCCCCGGTAGCCCTCGCTGTGGGCCTGCAGTTCCGAGGGGCGCACATGGTCGGTTTTGAAGTCCACCACTGTCAGCCCCTCCGGTCCGGTGAAGCCGCAGTCCACCACCCCCTGGAGCATCACCTGCTCTCCCGCCGGGGCCTGGGGGAAAAACCGCTCCGCCGGGGCGAAGAGGGAGAATTTGAACTCCCGCCGGAGATCGGGGGCCGCTGCCGCCGCCCGGCCCAGGGCAGAGGCATAGAAGCCCGCCACCATGGACGGCTCCACGCTGTCCGCCTCCGCCCGGGTCAGCCATTTCCCGGCCACCAGCCGTTCCAGCTCCTCCCGGACGCCCTGGACGCTGTCCGCCCGGTCCAGACGCACCAGCTCCATGACGGTGTGCAGCACCGTCCCCCGCTGGGCAGGGGTGAGGCCCGCCGTCTCCTGCCGGAACCGGGGTCGGGGAAAGTCGGGGATGGCCGGGGGCTGTCGGGTCTCCTGGGCCACCTCCTCGTCCAGAGGGCGGCCCTTGAGCTGGGTAGCCGTCACCTTACTGGGCAGGTCGGAGAGGGCCGCCCAGGGATACCGCCAGTCCAGCAGAGAGAGGTCTAATGTCCCGGTCGCCGCCTCCTCCGCCGGAGCGGAGGCGGTCCGTCCTCCCCCCAGGGCCAGGGGCGGCTCTGCCGGGACCAGTCGAATGTCCCAGTCGGAGGCGGAGATGGGGTTCGCCGCGCTGCCCCCCAGCCGGAGGGCCTGGGCATCCGTCCGGGCCAGCACCGGCAGCAGCAGCCATTTGGCCACGCTGTCCTTCTCCTGCAGTGCCTGGGGGTCGGGGTGCGGCCCGGCCTCCGGGAGCAGATTGCCCAGCTCCTTCCAGGCGTTGGTCATGGAGCAGGTCATAATGAGCTTTTCTCTGGCGCGGGTCATGGCCACATAGAGCAGCCGCAGCTCCTCCGCCTTGGTTTCCTCCTCCAGCTTGAGCTGTACCGCCTTTCGGGCCAGGGTGGGGTACTCAATTCGCAGCTCCGGGTCCACCCCCTTCGGCCCCACCCCCAGCTTGGGGTGGAACAGGACGGGGGCCCGCTCGTCCGTCCGGTTGATGGCCCGAATCAATCCGGCCAGGATGACCACCGGGAACTCCAGCCCCTTGGAGCGGTGGATGGACATGATGCGCACCCCGTTCCCGACAGTCTTGCCCAGAGCGGGGAGCCGTCCCCCCTGCTCCTCCAGCCGCCGGAGCCAGACGACGAAGTCGAACAGCCCCTGCCGTCCCGGCTGGCCAAAGCTGCGGGCGCAGTCGTACAGGGCCAGAAGATGCTCCCGCCGCCGGGGGCCGCCGTCCATCCCTTCAAACAGGGCCAGCATTCCCGTCTGGTCGTAGAGCTGCCACAGAAGCTGGGCACAGGTCACGTCTCCCGCCCGGAGACGCAGGGCGTCCAGCTCCTCCAGAAAGGCTCTGGACGGCTCGTCGCCACGCTCCGCCCCCTGTTGGAGACAGGCATACAAATCCCCGTCGGGGCAGCCGTGGCGGAGGGCCGCCAGCTGATCCGGGGAAAAAGCGTACATGGGCGACCGCAGCACCGACAGCAGCGGCACGTCCTGCCGGGGATTGTCGATGATCTCCAGGAAGGACACCGCACAGCTCACCTCGGTGGTGTGGAAAAAGTCCTCCGCCCCTTCCGTCTGCCAGGGGATATTCCGCAGGTCCATGGCCTGGGTCAGATAGCCCATCACCGCCCCCGGAGAGCGGTACAGCACCGCAATGTCCCCCGGCTGGACGGGGCGCAGCACCCCGTCCTCTCCCGTCACCGGGAAATGGGAGGCGAGCAGCTCCTCCACCCGCCGGGCCACGAAGTCCGCCTCCACCTGGTCCCTGGGGATGGCTGCGCTGTCCTCCTCCCGCTCCAGAGCGGCGAGATCTACGCAGTCCAGCTCCACCCGGTCGTCCGGGTGCTCCGGATAGGCAAAGCCGGGGTTGAGACGCTGGTCCTGGGTATAATCCATCTCCCCGAATTGGGTTGACATAATGTTCTCAAAGACGAAGTTCACCCCCGCCAGTACGCTGGCACGGGAGCGGAAGTTCTGGCTGAGCACCACCGTCCGGGGCTGCCCCTCCTCCGGCCGGTCGGTCTGGGGGAAGGTGCGGTACTTGTGCAGAAAGATGGTGGGGTCCGCCAGCCGGAAGCGGTAGATGGACTGCTTCACGTCCCCCACCTGGAACAGATTGCTCCCGTTCCGGGTGATGGCGTCAAAGATGGCGTTCTGAACGGCGTTGGTGTCCTGATACTCGTCCACCATCACCTCGGCGTAACGGCCCCGGAGCTGATTGGCCAGGGGAGTGGGCTGTCCCTCTCCGTCCAGCAGCAGCTTTAGGGTCAGATGCTCCAGGTCGTTGAAGTCCACCGTCCGGCGGCTCCGCTTCGCCCTGGTATACGCCTCGTCCAGCTCCAGCACCAGGTCGAACAGTGCCTCCACCGCCGGGCGGACGGACGCCATATCCTCCAACAGCGTGTCGTTGGAGGCAAAGAACAAATCTTTCAGCCCCTTCATCCGCCGCTTGCAGGTCTCCCGGACCGCCTTGACCTCCTCCTGGAGCCGCTTGTCCTGGATCTTCCGGCTCCTCCCCAGGGTGGGAAACCTGATCTCGCACAGGGCGCAGGCGCTGTCCCAGCCCCGGTCCAGGCCGCTCAAAAAATCCTCGATGCTGTCCATAGTGTCGCAGAAGCTGGGGGCGTAGGCGGCCTCCAGGGCCGGGTCGGCCATCATAGCGTTGATGGCCTGGAGCATCCGTCCGTCCCAGTACCGGGCCACGGAAGCGGCCCGCTCCATGATCTGTTTTCCCCACACCGTCTGCCCCACGTCCCGGACGCCGGAGAGGTCAAAGGCGGCGCTCTGCTCCCGCAGCCACTGCTCCGGGTGGGGGTGGGCCTGGACGCGGGCGTGGATGTCCAAGACGATCTCCTTCAATTTCCGGTCATCCCGGCCCGCGGACATGGTATCCACCAGATGGGAGAAGGCGTCCCCCTCCTGTATCGTCTCGTACCGGGCCTCCATGACCCGGTCCAGCGTCTCCCGGCGGAGGATCTCCGCCTCTCCCTCCTCGGACACCCGGAAATCCGGGTCTAAGTCCAGCAGATAGCCGAACTCCCGGAGAAGGGCGGTGCAGTAGGCGTGGATGGTGGAGATCTGGGCCTGATAGACCAGGGTGAGCTGCCGCCGGAGGTGCCGGTCCCCCGGGTGCTCTGCCAGGCGCTGGTTCAGCCCCTGTAAAATTTTGCCCCGCAGCTCGGAGGCAGCCGCCTTGGTGAAGGTGATGATGAGGAACCGGTCTACGTCCAGCCCCTCCTGCTCCACCCGGTCCAGCAGCCGCTCCACCAGCACCCGGGTCTTGCCGGAGCCGGCGGCGGCGGAGACCAGCAGCTCGCCGCCCCGGTGGTCTACCGCGGCCTGCTGCTGGGGCGTCAGCTGAATACTCACTGGTCCTCCCCTCCTGTCCGTTCCCAAAAGTCCTTGCCCCGCACGGAATAGAGCCAGCGGCGGCGGTCCGTCCCCCGGCCCTCCTCAAAGTGGCAGGCCTGGGCGTAGTCGCAGAACTGGCAGGCGGTGTCCCCGCCCCCCTTGAGGTAGGGGTCTGCGTCGATATTTCCGTGGGCGATCTCCCGGCCCATCTCCTGAAGCAGATGGCTCAGCCGCCGCTCCAGGCGGCCCCACTGCTCCGCAGTAGCCAGGCTGTCCCCGGAGATAGCCCCGTTCCGGCTGACCCGGAGCGGGAGGAACCGGGGGCCGTCCGCCCCCCACTGCTCCATGGCCCAGAGTACCTCCTCGTCCCGGAGGAGCAGTCCGGAGCGGCGCAGGGCCTTGTCCGTCTCCCGCTTTCTCGCGTCGCCGTCCATCTCCCGGCTGCCGGAGAGGAGCAGGTCCCTGGCGGGGAGGTACAGCACCCCCGCAGGCTCCACCGGGCGCTTGAAGTAATCCTGCCCCTGTTCCCGGAGGGTGAACAGGTAGAGGAGCATTTGCAGGGACAGGCCATGCCATACATCGGTAAGGCTGAAGGACTTGCGCCCCGTCTTGTAGTCCACCACCCGGAGGTAGAGCCGCCCGTCCTTCTCCCAGCCGTCCACCCGGTCCACAAAGCCGGAGATGGACAGGGTGATGCCCTCCACCTCCACCTGCACCGGAGGCAGCTCCTTGCCCCGGCCAAAGCCCAGCTCAAAGGCGATGGGCTGGAACTGACTGCCCTGAAGCTCCTCCACCACGTTCTGAACGATCAGCTCCACCGAGGCGAGCATCCGGCGGAAGAGATATTGGAGCCGGGGGCTTTGGTCGTCCAGTCCCCCCAGCTGATTGTTTACATAATCTTGTATCGCTTGGGTAGTCAGCTCCCGACGCCGCTCCTGGGTGAGCCGGGCCACCCCGCCCTCGGTCTGGGCGGATTGCAGCACCTGCTCCAGAACGGCGTGAACAAAGGTGCCGGTAGCCGGTGCGTCAAAGCCCGCCCGCCGCCGGGCCTGAGCCTTCAATCCATACTGACAGAAATAGGAGAAGTGGCAGGAGTTCAGCTTGTCCATCCGGGAGGCGGAAAGGGCCGCCCGGTCGCCGTACAGGTCGTGTACCCCCTGAGGGCTGAGGCGTCCCCGGTCGGCGCTGGCCGCCTGCTCCAGCCGCCGGGGGACGTTCTCCCACCCCGGCTGTTGGGCCAGACGGTCGATGACCTCCCCGTCCCGGCGCTCCGCCCCCAGCTCCAGAGCCGGGAGCGGGGCCAGCAGGCGGAGGTTCGGGTCGTGGTGTCCCCGCTCCGCCTCCGGGAACAGGGCCTCCGCCCGCCGCCACAGGACGGCGGGGCGCTTCTCCCCGCCCCCCGCCTGCCGGGGACAGGTCAGCACCAGCCGCTCCGAGGGCCGGGTCATGATCTCATAGGCCATAGTCTGCTCCCGGTCCAGGCGATGCTCGGCGGTGGGGGCCAGCTCCAGCCCCCGGACGGTGAGCAGCGTCCGGTCCTCATCGGTGAGCAGACCGGGAGACTGGGAGATCAGGGGGAACAGCTCGTCGTCCACCCCCAGCAAAAACAGGGCCTTGCACTGGCAATGGGCCAGCCGGGCCATCTCTCCCCCGTTCACCCGGTCCAGGGAGACAGGGATGGCGCTCACCGACGACTGGCTGAGCACCAGCCGGAACAGGTCGGAGAAGTAGTCCAGCTCCATCACCTGCTCATTCAGCAGGTCGTGGCACTGCTCCAGGGCCTGGAGCAGGATGCTCCACAGCTGCCGGTACTCCTCCGCCTGCTGAAGCTCTCCCTCTTCCCGGAGGGCGCCGGCCCGCTCGGTCAGACGCTGGGGCAGGTCGATTTCCTCCAAAAACTGATAGAGGGCGTCCGCCAGCTCCGCCCCGGTACCCTCGCGGTGCTGTGCCAGGGATTCCAGAGGGGCGACCACCCGCCGCCGCAGGCCGTTGAGCCGCTCCAGCAGCGCCCGGTCATCCTCCTCCCAGTCCAGGCCAAAGCCTCTGGGATGCCAGCTCCAGTCCGCCGCCCGGCTCCACCGGCTGCCCCGGATGTCCCACCGGAGGACATAGTTTTCCAGCAGGTCCGTCTCCTCCCAGCTCAGCCCGGTGAGGCCGGTCTTGAGATAGCGGAACACGTCCTCATATTCGTAATGGCTGCGAATGGTGTCCAGCGCGGCAGTGAGCAGAGTCAGCACCGGCTTTTCCAGTACCGGCTCCACCCGGCCCAAAAACAGGGGGATGCGATACCGGCGGAACACTGTTTCCAGCGGCCCCTCGTACCGGTCCAGGGTGCGGGCGGCCACGGCGATGTCCCGGAAGTGCCAGCCCCGCTCCTTCACCAGACGCAAAATCTCCCCGGCGGTCCACTCCACCTCGTCATAGGGGTTCTCCCCGGTGAACAAGCAAATGCCCTCTCCCTCGGAGGGCAGCACCGGCCCGTCGGAGAACAGCTGTCCCTCCAGCTCGGTCAGGCCCTCCCCTGCCCCGTCCTTCCGTTCGGTCTGCGTCTCATAGTCCATGGAGACGTGCAGCTCCCGGCACAGGGCCACCAGCTCCAGCGCTGTCCGCCGCTGGGGGGCAAAGACGGACGCTCCCCCCTCCAGCCGGTCGCAGGTCAGAGCGACGGTGACGCTGGACGCCTGCCCCAGCATCTGCCGGAGCACCAGCCGCTGCTGGGGGGTAAAGTCGGTGAAGCCGTCCAGGTACACGTCCTTCCCCCGGAACCAGGGGCAGTCCTCCAGGGCCTCCGCCAGACGGGTCAGCCGGTCCCTGGGGTCCGCCGCCCGCTGGGCGGTCAGGGCGTCGTAGGTCTCCAAAATCAGGCCCAGGTCACGGAGGCGGTCCCCCGACTCTCCCTCCTGCTCCTCACCCGCCCGGATCAGCTCCTGAGGGCGGACGCAGTAGCTTTTCAGCTCGTCCGCCGTGGCCAGCAGCTGCTCCAGGAAGGCAGCCTTTCGGGAGGGCCGGGCGTAGACCCGGAGGCTCCCGCTGCCCGCCGCCACCGCCTGGCTCATGAGCCTGG
>JAJBUB010000107.1 GCA_020860575.1 Clostridiales bacterium
TGATGGAACCCAAACGAGTATGCGCGCTCTATCGCGTATCGACTGTCGGCCAGGTTGAAAAAGACGACATCCCTATGCAGAAGCAGGAATGCCGTGAATTTGCGAAAAACATGGGTTGGCAGATTGTAAAGGAATACTTTGAGAAGGGCATTTCCGGGTATAAGGTCTCCGCCAAAAACCGGGACGCCATTCAGAGCATCCAGCAGGACGCCCTCCGTGGCACCTTTTCGATGAGGAGCTGTGGCAATAAAAAAGTTCCAGGGAACTGCCATTTTAGCAGTTCCCTGGAACATGGTGGACCTGAAGAGACTCGAACTCTCGACCTCTCGGATGCGAACCGAACGCTCTCCCAGCTGAGCTACAGGCCCCTATTTTGTGATGTGAATTGGTTGCTTACAAGCGGGTCACAGGCCCAAAACTGTCGTGCATAAAACCGTTACGCTTGCACTCCCAGCTGAGCTACAGGCCCCTATTTTGTGATGTGAATTGGTTGCTTACAAGCGGATCACAGGTCTATGCGCCGCGCTGCAACGAACTCAGCAGACCTTATTATACCAGATTTCTCCCGATTGTAAAGTCTTACAGCGAAAAAAATGCCCGAACCTCCGGCGTTATTCCCGTCCCGTTCGGGCATTTCTGCGCCCCTCCAACCGGAGGTTGGAAAATGCCCGTGGAGCAGGGGGGACCTTGCTCCACGGGCGATCTGTTACGGAAATCAGAAATTACTTTTTCTTCTTCTGCTGGGCCTGCTGCTCCTCCAGCGCCCGCTGGGCCTGGCGCTTTGCCTTCTCCTCCTGGGATTCCTTCCACAGCCGGTCGGCGGTGGGTTTCCAGTTGGCGGCGTACTCCACGCATTTGTCGCACAGGTGATCCACCGTCTCCGGGGACTCCAGGTCGGTGGAGTGGGCGCCGGTCTCCTTGACCATCTTGCGCAGGGCGTCCGGGTTTTCCAGCATGGGGCAGGGCCGGAGATGGTTGTCGTTGAAGGGCTGGCCGTCATGATAGGCCATGAAGATGGGGGACTGAAGGGCCTCCAGCAGCGTACACTCCCGGATGTTGCAGTTGGAGTAATGGATAAAGACGCAGGGGTCCACGTCGCCGTTAGCGTTGATGTGGAGATACCGTCTGCCGCCGGCGATGCAGCCGCCCACAAACTCGCCGTCGTTCTGGAAGTCCATGGGGAACAGGGGCTTGGTGGCCCGGTAGTGGCGGATGCGGTGATAGATCGTCTCCCGCTGCTCCGGAGTAAGCAGCAGATCGGGGCTGGCGTCGTTGCCCACGGGCATATAGTGGAAGTACCAGATGAAGTAGACCCCCAGATCAATCAGGCTGTCGTAGAACTCCTCCGAGGTGATGGAGTCCAGGTTGGCGCTGGTGTAGCAGGCGGAGATGCCGAAGACCAGACGGCGCTCATGGAGCAGCTGGATGGCGTGGATGACCTTCTGATAGACCCCCTGGCCCCGGCGGCCGTCAGTGGCCTCCTCAAAGCCCTCCAGGGAGATGGCGGGGATGAAGTTCTTCACCCGGAGCATATCGTCGGCGAACTGCTCGTCGATGAGGGTGGCGTTGGTGAAGCACAGGAAGATACAGTCGTCGTGCTTCTCGCACAGACGGATGATGTCCTTCTTCCGCACCAGCGGCTCGCCGCCGGCGTAGATGTACATATAGACGCCCAGCTCCTTGCCCTGACAGATGATGCTGTCGATCTCGTCATAGGACAGGTTCAGCCGGTTGCCGTACTCCGCCGCCCAGCAGCCGGTGCAGTGGAGGTTGCAGGCGGAGGTGGGGTCCAGCAGGATGGCCCAGGGGATGTTGCAGCCATACTTCTCCCGCATCTCGTCCTGGAAGGGCCAGCCCTTCAGATTGACGTTGATGAAGAAGTTGGTAACCACCGTTTTCAGCACGTCCTCGTCCGTGTCCTTGATGAGGCGGAGGATGTACTGGTGATAGGGGTTATCAGGGTTATAAACAGCCTCCCGGATGGCGTTGCGCTGCCGGGGGAACATTCCTCCGGCGACCTTGTCCCCCACATCTATCAGCTTTTTCATGTTGGTCTCCGGGTCCTTCTGGAGATAAGCGATCGCCTGCTCCAGGCCGAACTTTTTAATTGCATTTCCTACGTCCATAAAATGGGCCTCCTTTTTGCCGTCATTGCAGCCGGACTTCCGGCCCATACGCAATGTTTTCCGACTTGTTATGCCCGATTATAGACCGTCTTTTTTCGGTCTGCACCGGACAGATTTTCCGTGTGTCGAAATTTTCCGCAATTGGCCCGAACTGTTACAAATTTGGACGATGTTTGGATTTTGTCCAAAAGGAGGCGTCAGCTGCCTAAGGCGTCTCATCTGGCGGGGCATCCGGCTCCGCCGGCTCCCCGGTCAGGGCGTCCACCCGCTCCTCTCTCGGCTCCATGGCGATGATGAAGTAGTCCACGATGGATTCCTTCCCCTGCTTCCTGTGGAGATAAAACCATCCGAAAATGGAGAACGTCAGCGCCCCCACCAGGTTGACGAACAGATCCTCCATGGTGTCCACGATGCCGATGTCCAGGTAACCGCCCTCCACCACCGCCAGCTCGTTGCCGTCAGTGTCGTAGAGAACAGTATAGGCGATGTCCCGGACGATCACCGGGTCGTTTTTCGCCTCCGGATTGAGGGAGACGGAGCCGACGGTGGTGACGATCTCATCCTTCTGCATATCCAGACAGAAGAGCTGGTCAGCAGAAAACTCCACAAACTCCCACATTACCCCCACCGTCATGGAGAAGCAGAAGGACACGATGGCCACGAACAGGGGGGCCATGTTCAGCCGCTTGGTGTGGGTGTTGAGCAGTTCCACCAGATTGAAGCCGATGGAGGCAGCCAAAAAGCCGTTAAACGTGTGGAGCAGGGTGTCCCAGAAGGGGATATAGCCGTAAAAGTTGCCGATCTCCCCCAAAATCTCGGCGGCGAACACAAAGATGTAGATAGATACCTCCAGCGCATCCGGCAGATAGATTCGGAATCTGCCCCGCAAAAAGGAGGGCACCACCATAATGACCAGGGACAGGACGCAGAGCATCACATAGTTATAGTTCCCTTGGATAAACTGACGGATCATGCAGAAAATGACCAGCACCCGCAGCACCAGGTAGACCGCCAGGGTGACGCCCCGGGAATGGGCAGCCTGTCGGAACCGTTCCCGCCGCTGCTGCCAGGTCGTTTTTTCCTTCATAGTTATCTCTCCGTTTCTGCTTCTCCTCTTTCAGAAAGGATATGCGTCCGGGTCCACTGTTAGACCGATAATCGAAATATCTCCTGAAACGGTTACGACTCCCGCCGGGTTGCCCTGGCGGGAGTCGCATGATAAAGAGTTTGGTCTGTGCTTAGTAGTCCATCTCCGGGTTGGCGGGGGCAGCGGGCGCGGGAGGCTCGGGCTTGTCGGCCACCACGGACTCGGTGGTCAGCAGGATGGAGGCCACAGAGGCGGCGTTCTCCAGAGCGGAGCGGGTCACCTTGGTGGGATCGACGATGCCGCTGGGGATCATGTCGCAATAGACCTCCTTATAGGCGTCGAAGCCATAGCCCATCTTGCCGGAGGACTGGATCTTATCCAGCACCACGCCGCCGTCGATGCCGGCGTTGGCGGAGATCTGCTTCACAGGGGCAGTCAGAGCCTTGGCGATGATGGAGATACCGGTCTTCTCGTCGCCCTCGGCGTCGGCCATCAGAGCCTCCACAGCGGGGATGGCGTTGACATAGGCAGTGCCGCCGCCGGCCACGATGCCCTCTTCCACAGCGGCACGGGTGGCGTTCAGAGCGTCCTCCACACGGAGCTTCTTCTCCTTCATCTCGGACTCGGTGGCAGCGCCCACCCGGATGACGGCCACGCCGCCGGCCAGCTTAGCCAGCCGCTCCTGGGCCTTCTCCTTATCATAGTCGGAGGTGGCGTTGGCGATGAGGGCGCGGATCTGACCCACGCGGGCCTTGATCTCGGCAGGGTCGCCGCCGCCGTCTACGATGGTGGTGGTCTCCTTGGTGACCTTCACCTGACGGGCGGAACCCAGGTGGAACATCTGAGTATCCTTCAGCTCCATGCCGGTGTCGGAGGAAACCACGGTGCCGCCGGTGAGAACGGCGATATCCTGGAGCATCTCCTTCCGGCGATCGCCGAAGCCGGGAGCCTTGACGCAGACCACCCGCAGGGTGCCGCGGAGACAGTTGACGATCAGGGTGGACAGGGCGTCGCCCTCTACATCCTCAGCGATAATGAGCAGCTTCCTGCCGGACTTAGCGATCTGCTCCAGCAGAGGCAGCAGATCCTGGATGGAGGAGATCTTCTTGTCGGTGATGAGGATGGCGGGATCGTCCAGGACGGCCTCCATTTTCTCAGTGTCGGTGACCATATAGGGGGTGACATAGCCCCGGTCGAACTGCATACCTTCCACGACCTCAGAGTAGGTCTCGGCGGTCTTGGACTCCTCCACGGTGATGACGCCGTCGTGGGAGACCTTCTCCATGGCGTCGGCGATGAGAGCGCCCACAGACTCATCCCCGGAGGAGATGGTACCGACACGGGCGATATCGTCAGAGCCGGAGACGGGCTGGCTGTTGGCCTTGATGGACTCCACAGCGGCGGCGGTGGCCTTGGAGATGCCCTTCTTCATGACCATGGGGTTGGCCCCGGCGGCCAGGTTCTTCAGGCCCTCAGAGACGATGGCCTGAGCCAGCAGGGTGGCGGTGGTGGTGCCGTCGCCGGCCACATCGTTGGTCTTGGTGGCGACCTCCTTCACCAGCTGAGCGCCCATGTTCTCAAAGGGGTCCTCCAGCTCGATCTCCTTGGCGATGGTCACGCCGTCGTTGGTGATGAGGGGAGAGCCGTACTTCTTGCCCAGGACCACGTTCCGGCCCTTGGGGCCCATAGTGATTTTGACGGTGTTGGCCAGCTGGTCCACGCCGCTCTGGAGAGACCGGCGAGCTTCCTCGCCGTAGCTGATGAGTTTAGACATAATCGATTACCTCCAATAGTTGAGATGAGTTTACATTACTCTACGATGGCAAGGATATCGCTCTGACGAACGATGGTCAGCTCCTCGCCGTCCACCTTGACCTGGGTGCCGGAATACTTGCCGGTGACGACCTTGTCGCCCACCTTGATGGTCATGACGACCTCCTTGCCGTCCACCATGCCGCCGGGGCCGACTGCCAGGACCTCGGCGATCTCCGGCTTCTCCTGGGCTGCGCTGGTGAGGATGATGCCGCCCTTGGTGGTCTCCTCGGCTTCGATCATCCGCAGGATGACCCGGTCAGCTAAAGGCTTGAGTTTCATAGTGAATGCCTCCTATAAAAATAAGAATTAACGAAGTGAAAAGGGGTTCTTGTTCTGGCACTCTAAAGACCTGAGTGCTAAGAACAGTGTTATCATAACCCATCCGCCGCAAAAATGCAAGCCCTTTGAAGGGGATTTCCAATGAAATTCACAAATCATTCAAAAATAGGCTGTCCGCCAAACGGCGGGGAGGAAGCGATTCGCTCCCTCCCCGCCGATCTGTTCTGCGCTGTTTTTGCCGTCTCTGCTGCCGATTTTTTGCCGTCAGGCCTATATAACTTCGGAAAAAGTGGCTTCATGTTCCCGACCCTGGCAAATCGCCCTTTGCTCCGGCCGAAAAGCAACGCTTAATCGTCGCCCATTTTCGGGACGGACGTATACCGTTCCGGCACGCTTTCATTTTAGCAGACGGGCGGAAAGAGAGCAAATTCGACAGCGCTTACCTGGGGCAAATCACCACGTCCCAAAATCGTCGTACCGTTTTTCCTCATGGGGCTGCGCCTGGGCTGCCGCGCCGCCGGAGGAGGCCTCCTCCGGGTCCAGGGTCAAATGCGGGGTGTAGCCACCATTGTTCGGCGTCTGGGGTGCCTTGGGCATTTTCATCTCTCCGGAGAGGCCGTCCCGCTGGAGCATCCGCTCCAGCACGTCGATGTCCGAAGCGATGTCCAGCATATCGCCCTCAAACAGCTTGTCCAGCTGCATCTCGAAGCCCTCCACCACCTTGTCCAGGATACCCGCAATGCGGCGCTTGGTGCCGTCGATATTGTCGCCAGCCACCTGTTGGGCGTCCAGCTCGGCGTATTTGTTGAGCATTTTCAACGTGGTGGGCAGGTAGTAATCCAGAAAGGTGTGCAGCTCGTTGGCCCGCTCCGGGTGTTTTTTCAGGTAGTAGAGGATGTGTCGGGTGATCTCCTCAATACGGTCGATCTTCCGACTGATCTCCGCGTCCGGGATGCGGTCGTTGGCGTCCCGAATCTGCTTGAGGATCTTGTCCTCAGCGGAGAAGTCCAGGTGGTCCGTCCCGGATTCCGGAGCCTTCTCCTGCTTGGCCTTTGGCTTTGGCTCCGGCCGGGCATAGGAATTGTCTACCACCAGCGTTTCCGTACCCATATCCAGATAGGCCCGGTCGCCGAAGGCCCCCAGGTCGATCATCTCCTGGAGGGTCTCGCACACGTCGTCCATATCTGTCTGAAGGGACTCCGCCAGAGGGCGAAGGGGGATGAGCGGCTCACTGCCCATCCGGGCCAGATACCGCTTGTACTTCCGCTGCTGCCGGTTCAGACGTCCGCCCTTGGCGGCCATCCAGATGCCCACCCCTGTCATCACCAGGGAAAACCACCCGTCCTCCAGGACATATTCGGGAAAAGCTGGCATCCATTCTGCCACAACAGCGAGAAACGCCAACCCAAACACCGCAATCAGTATCGCTCCGGCTACCGTCCAGCCCTTTCCGTCCTTCAGCGTGACATAGGGAAAGGGACGACCCGGCTGATAGCCGCCGGCGGGCCGGGTCTGCCGACGGCTGGCTCCCTCGTCTGCGGTGCGGGTGCGATTGGCGGACTCTCTCATCTGCTTCCGGCTGCCGCCGGTGTGGGCGTCCTTTACCAGCTTCATGATCAGCAGCACCACTGCCGCCGGGGCGGTGGCTCCCAGGCAGAAGCAGGCAATGATGACCCACCAGGGAATGTTGGGAAGGCTCCGGATCAGATCGTCCAGCCCGCCGTTTTTATTGTTCATAGCATCCTCCCGCCCGGACAGGCTTCGCACTCTGTACCGGACTGTCTCTCATTAGTATACAACGAAACCCGGCGGCTTGAAAAGAGCTATTCCCGGATTTCAGGAAAAATAAAGAGATCGCCGACCCGGCGCGGAATATCCGAACAGCCCAGGAGGCCGGAAGGGAAGTGTTCCCGTCCGGCCCCCTGTCTCTATTGTTGCCTCTCCGGGAGGGCTTTCTTCTCCCGCCCCTGCCGGAGCAGGGGAAGTCGCACATAGAAGGTGTTGATGCCATTTTCGCTCTCTGCCCAGATCCTGCCCCGGCAGCCGGTGACGATCCCCTCGGCAATGGCCAGCCCCAGGCCATAGCTGCCGTTGCGCTCTCGGGCAGGGTCGGTGCGGTAGAAGCGTTTGAAAATGTTGTTCAGGTCCTCCCGGGAGAGAGGCGCACCCGGGTCGCTGACCGACAGAAGGCACTGCTTGGAGGAGATGCGCCGCAGGTCCACCTCGATCACGGAATGGGGATTGGCGTACTTGCCTGCATTGTCCAACAGGATCTCTGCCACCTGCTGGAGCCGGACGGGGTCGCCCATCACCTCCAGTCCCGGCTCGATCCAGGTGGAGGCGCTGTGGCCCTGCTCAAAGTATACCGGCTCGAATATCATCACCGCGTCCGCAACCGCTTTGCTCCAATCCACCCGCTGCCGGACGGCGTTGGGCAGACCGTTGTCCACCCGGGCCAGCTCCAGCAGCTGCTCGATCAGCTCCCGCATCTGCCGGGACATGAGCAGAATGTGCTGGGAAAAGGTCTGTTTTGCCGCCGGGTCGTACCCCGGGTCCTGGAGCAGCTCGGCGTTGGTCAGGATGACCGTCAGCGGCGTTTTCAGCTCGTGAGAGGCGTCGGCCACGAACTGCCGCTGCTCCTTCCAGGCCTGCTCTACCGGCTTGACCGCCCACCGGGCCAGGAGGATGCTGATGATGAGAAAGGCGGCAAAGCTGGCGGCCCCCAGGAGCAGACAGTCCATCAGGGAATCCTGAAGGCGGCTCTGCTCATAGCTGGAGTCCACAAAGACCAGGTATTCCCCCATGGGAGCGCTGACCCGGCAGTAGCGGAGGCTGTACTCCTCCAGGATAGCGCTCTCCCGACCGTCGGACAGGGCGATCTCCGCCAGATCCTCCAGCACCGACCAGTCCGGGGGAGCGTCGGTGCCCTGCTGGGTCACGCCGATCACGGAGCCATTTTGATTTAATTGCAGGATAAAGCAGTTGTCCCACACCCAGGAGGGAGGCGCAGCCTGCCGCCCGTCCTGGCTCAACACCGTGTCCACCGCCACCATCATTCGCATCTGGTCCACGATCTCCTGCTCCAACGTTGCCCGGTTGACCTGATACATCGCCCCGAAGATCGCTGTCAGCATGACGGTGACGATGGCCATGTTGGCGCAGATGAACTTCAACCGCAGTCGACGTAT
This sequence comes from Clostridiales bacterium, assembly GCA_020860575.1. Classification (GTDB taxonomy): domain Bacteria; phylum Bacillota; class Clostridia; order Oscillospirales; family Oscillospiraceae; genus Onthomonas. Next base: position 8,496 of record JAJBUB010000107.1, read on the forward strand.
CATGCCTCGCCGGCCTCCAGATGATAGCCCATCCGGCGCACCGCCTCAATGCGGATGTTGGAGCCAATGCTCCGCAGCTTTTTCCGCAAAAAGCCCACATAGACCTCCACATGGTTCTCCACGGCGTTGGAATCGAAGCCCCAGACCTTGGCCAAAATCTGCTCCTTGGGCAGATTCCGGTCTCCCCGCTGCATCAACAGGCGCATGACTTCGAACTCCTTGGCGGAAAGGCGGATCCGATTCTCCCCGCAGGAGAGAGAGCCGCTGGCCAGGTCGAGGCTGGTGTTGCCAAAGATGAGCACATCCACCTGCTCTCCCTGACGGCGGAGAAGGGCGTTGACGCAGGCCAGCAGCTCCCGGGTGTCGAAGGGCTTGGTCAGGTAGTAGTCCGCTCCGGCGTTTAGGCCCTCCACCCGGTCAGTGACGTCGGCCTTGGCGGTGAGCATGAGAATGGGGACGCTGTTGTGCTGTCGCCGGACCCGCCGGGCCAGCTGAAACCCGTCCATCCGGGGCATCATCACATCCAGGATCAGCAGATCGTATACCCCCAGCTCGGCGTACTCTGCCCCCGCCTCTCCGTCGTAGGCGGTCTCCACCTGAAAGCCGTGGGCCTCCAGCAGTGTTTTGATAGAGTCGGCCAGCAGCCGCTCGTCCTCAATAACCAGAATTTTCATCAGTATCTCGCTCCTATGGATCATTTTCTCTATTTTAATCCCTCATCCTTAATTCAGACTGAAAAGAAGCACAGGTTTCCCCTGCTTTTCTCTGTTCTCCCGGCGCGTCCCTCACCGCCGCACGAAAAAACAGTTGACATTCCGATGCCGGTGTGTAGAATAAGAGGGTATTAGGGGGCGTTTTCCCCCAATCTGACAGGAATGGCGGCGTCTGCTGTGATTTTAGCCATCGACATCGGCAATACCAATATCGTCCTCGGCGGTCTGGAACAGGGCCGGAAGGTGTTCTCCGCCCGGTGCGCCAGCGACCGGAACAAGACGGAGGACGAATACGCTCTGATTTTTCAGGGCATCCTCGCCATGCACGGTATCTCCCCGGACCGCATCGAGGGGGGCATCCTCTCCTCGGTGGTGCCCGTCCTTCGCACTGTCGTCCCCCGGGCCATCTATCTGCTCACCGGGAAGCAGATCATGGTGGTGGGCAACGGTCTGAAAACCGGGCTGAACATCCGCATGGACAACCCCGCCCTCCTGGGCAGCGATCTGGTGGTGGACGCGGTGGCCGCCCTGGCGAAATATCCCACCCCCATCGCCGTCTTTGACATGGGTACCGCCACCACCCTCTCGGTCATCGCCAAAAACGGGGACTATATCGGGGGCATGATCATCCCCGGCCTCCGGGTATCGGTGGACTCCCTGTCCGCCCGGGCCGCCCAGCTGCCCTACATCAATTTCGCCACCCCAAAGGCCCTCATCGGCACCAATACGGTGGACTGTATGCAGTCCGGCGCCATCTACGGCTGCGCCGCCATGATGGACGGACTGATCGACCGGGTGACGGAGGAACTGGGGGAGCCTGTTTCCGTGGTACTCACCGGCGGACTGAGCGCTCTGGTCGGCCCCTGCTGCAAGCGGACGCTCCACATTGAGCCGGATCTGCTCCTGGATGGGCTTTACCTGCTCTACCAGAAGAATCTGCCCCGAAGAAAAAAATAATCCGCCTCCGCAATTTCTGCTTGCAACTCTCCTCCGGGGGTGGTATAATACCCTCATTCACCCGGAGATGCAGGTGTAGCTCAATGGCAGAGCTCCAGCTTCCCAAGCTGGCTACGAGGGTTCGATTCCCTTCACCTGCTCCATGATTGCGCACCGATTCTGATGAAAAGGTCATCAGAATCGGTGTTTTTTCATCCCGGAAACGGGAAACACGAAGCAGGAGATGATTAGCTATACCTTTCAGGCATATCCAGCCATAGAAAGAAAGCATTTGATATTCTCGCCATCTCCCTCTAAAATATAGGAAACGGAGGAGGTGGTCATCGATGCCGGACGGGAACAATGAGGCCCAACGCTTCTATCAAAATCTCGTGGACATCGGTTTTGAGGAGGAGATGATCTCCCGGTGCGTCTTGCTGCGGGAGAGAGGACGGCGCAGGGAGCTGCTGCGCACCCTGCAAAGCGGCCGTCGGGATCTGCTCAATCATATCCACGCGGAACAGCAAAAGCTGGACTATCTGGACTATCTGGTCTATCGGCTCAGCAAAGAGGAGAAATAGCATGAAGCGGCTTATTACATGGACGCTGTTGCTTTGTGTGTTGTTTTCCGCAGGCAGCTGCTCCAACAACCAGGAAGATCACCCGGACGCGTTGGCTGTAACGGGTGAGGGATCGACCAATACAGCAGAAGACGAAAATGCGAGGGAGGTGGCGCGGAGCATGAAGGTACAGATCGGCGACAGCGTGTTCACCGCTACGCTGGAAGAAAACGATGCGGTCAATGCCCTTGTTGCCATGATGGAGAAAACCCCTGTCGTAGTGGAGATGAGCGATTACTCCGGTTTTGAGAAGGTCGGCGCTCTCGGAGCCAGCCTGCCTACCGACGACAGCCAGACGACGACCCTGGCGGGAGACATTGTCCTGTACTGCGGCGATCAAATCGTGATCTTCTACGGCTCCAATTCCTGGAGCTACACCCGGCTGGGCCACATCGACGACCTGACCGGATGGGCAGAGGCCCTGGGCGGCGGCAACGTGACCGTGACCTTTTCACTGAAATGAAATAATATCATTATAAATCATTGGAAAGCGAGGCAATCATTATGGAAGAAAAGCTGAATCTGACGACAGAGTGGGACAAGGTGTTCCCCAAGAGCGACAAGGTGAACCACAGCAAGGTCACCTTCCACAACCGTTACGGCATCACCCTGGCGGCGGACCTCTACGAGCCGAAGAATGTAGAGGGCAGGCTCCCCGCCCTCGCCGTCTGCGGCCCCTTCGGCGCGGTGAAGGAGCAGTCCTCCGGCCTGTATGCCCAGACCATGGCGGAGCGGGGCTTTCTGACCATCGCCTTTGACCCCTCCTACACCGGCGAGAGCGGCGGTCAGCCCCGGTATATGGCCTCTCCCGACATCAATACCGAGGACTTCATGGCGGCGGTGGACTTCCTCTCTGTCCAGGACAACGTGGACCCGGAGCGCATCGGCATCATCGGCATCTGCGGCTGGGGCGGCATGGCCCTGAACGCGGCGGCGCTGGATACCCGCATCAAGGCCACCGTGGCCTCCACCATGTACGACATGACCCGGGTCAACGCCAACGGCTACTTCGAAAGCGAGGACAGCGAGGAGGCCCGGCACGAAAAGCGCAAGGCTCTCTGCGCCCAGCGGATTGCCGATTACAAGAGCGGCACTTATGCCCTGGGCGGCGGCGTGGTAGACCCGTTGCCGGAGGATGCGCCCTTCTTCGTGAAGGATTATTACGACTACTATAAGACCCCCCGCGGCTACCACCCCCGCAGCCTGAACTCCAACGGCGGCTGGAACGTGACCGGGTGCCAGTCCTTCCTGAATATGCCCATTTTGCAGTACAGCCAGGAGATCCGCTCCGCCGTTCTCATCGTCCACGGGGAGAAGGCCCACTCCTGCTATTTCAGCCGGGACGCCTTTGCCAGGCTCACCGGTGACAACAAGGAGCTGATGATCATTCCCGGGGCTGTTCATACGGACTTGTACGACCGGATGGACGTTATTCCGTTTGACAAAATGACCTCTTTCTTCCAGACTTATCTGCGCTGAAAAACAGTTACGAGAGGAGATTTATTCCATGTCAGGCAAACGATTAGTGGCTTATTTTTCGGCCAGCGGCGTCACCGCAGGTGTGGCAAAGAAGCTGGCACAGGCGGCAGCGGGTGATTTATATGAGATCAGGCCCCGGGAGCCGTACACAAGCGCCGACCTGGACTGGACCAACAAGCGGTCCCGCAGCTCCATAGAGATGCAGGACCTCTCCAGTCGCCCTGCCCTGGCGGACCGGGACGCCCGCATCGCCGGATATGACACCATTTTCCTGGGTTTTCCCATCTGGTGGGGGGTCGCGCCCACCATCATCAACACCTTCCTGGAGAGCTACGATTTCTCCGGAAAGAAAATCGTCCTCTTTGCCACCTCCGGCGGCAGCGGATTTGGCCGGACTGGGGATGTCCTGAGGGCGTCCGTGTCCACAGATACCGAGATCATTACCGGAAAGCTCCTCAACAGGGGACAGACGGTTGCTGACCTGAAAAAATGGGTGGAAACAGTGTGAAAACGCACTCCGTCCATTCGTCCCAACCGGAATTGGAATGATGAGGCGCTCTGCTGCTGAAGGGCGACAGACGCCGCAAACAGCACAGCAAACAAAGAGGACCGCTGTCCCAAAAGGGATAGCGGTCCTCTTGCTTTTGATCGTCAGGCTTACAACTCTGACCACCAGACCACCGAGTCGGAGGCCAGGGTCTTGGGCAGGTCCAGGACCCGCTGATTGGACGAGCCCCGGAACCGGAGGGTGATGTCCTTCTGGGCCAGGATGAACTCCCCATCCACCAGCACATCGATGTAGCTTAACAGCTCCTTGGTGACCTCCCAGTCCCCCAGGTGGCCGGTGAGCAGATCGGACTCCAGGGTGTAGCCGGAATAGGCCCAGATGGTTTTATCCGGAAGCTCCCGTTTGACCCGGCGGAGAAGGGGGAGAAGGGCGGCCTGGTTGGCAGGCTCAAATGGCTCGCCTCCCAGCAGGCTCAGGCCGGTGATGTACCAGGGGGTCAGGGCCTGGATGATTTGGTTCTCCGTCTCCTGGGTGTAGGGCTGCCCATACTGGAAATCCCAGGCCTCCCGGTTGAAGCAGCCGGGGCAGTGATGGGTGCAGCCGGAGACGAACAGGGACACCCGGACCCCGGGGCCGTTGGCGATGTCATGGGTCTTGATGGCGGCGTAATTCACGGAAGGGCCTCCTTTCAGGCGGGCTTACAGGTGCAGCACCCGGGCCTTGATCTCCTTGGTCTTGCCCTCGTTCCAGAAGTTCTCTCCCAGATAGCCGCAGGTGCGGCGCACCACGTTCATCTTCCGCTGGTCCTTATTGCCGCAGCAGGGGCACTCCCACTCCAGATCGTCGTTGATGGTGATCTCTCCGTCATAGCCGCACACCTGGCAGTAGTCGCTCTTGGTGTTGAACTCGGCGTACTGGATGTTGTCGTAGATGAACTGCACCATGGTCTCCAGAGCGGGGAGGTTGTGGCGCATATTGGGGATCTCCACATAGCTGATGCAGCCGCCGGTGGAGATGGACTGGAACTGGCTCTCGAAGGTGAACTTGGAGAAGGCGTCGATCTCCTCCCGCACGTCCACATGGTAGGAGTTGGTGTAATAGCCCTTGTCGGTGACGTTCTTCACCGTGCCGTACCGCTCCTTGTCGATGCGGGCGAAGCGGTAGCACAGGCTCTCGGCGGGGGTGCCGTAGAGGGCGAAGCCGATGTTGGTCTCCTCCTTCCAGCGCTGCACGGTGTCCTTCAGGTGGTGCATCACCTGGAGGGCGAACTCGGTGCCGCCGGGCTGGGTGTGGCTCTTGCCGGTCATGAGGTAGGTCAGCTCATACAGGCCGATATAGCCCAGGGAGATGGAGGAATAGCCGCCGTAGAGGTATTTGTCGATGGTCTCGCCCTTTTTCAGACGGGCGATGGCGCCGTACTGCCAGTGGATGGGGGACACGTCGGAGCGGACGCCCTTCAGGGCGTTGTGGCGGCACATCAGGGCCTCCTTGCAGATCTCCAGACGGCGGTCAAACTCCGGCCAGAACTTGTCCATGTCTCCCCGGACCTCCAGGCCGATCTGGGGCAGGTTGATGGAGACCACGCCCTGGTTGAACCGGCCCTCGAACTGGTACATACCGTCCTCGTTTTTCCAGGGGGCCAGGAAGGACCGGCAGCCCATGGGGGAGAAGACGTTGCCCTCGTAGTTCTCCCGCATCTTTTTGGCGGAGATGTAGTCGGGATACATCCGCTTGGCAGAGCACTGGACGGCCAGACGGGTCAGGTAGTCGTACTTGCCGCCCTTGAGGCAGTTGTTCTCGTCCAGCACATAGACCAGCTTGGGGAAAGCGGGGGTGACGTAGACGCCGCTCTCGTTCTTGATGCCCTGCATCCGCTGGCGGAGGATTTCCTCCACAATCATGGCGTTCTCCTCCACATAGGGGTCGTCGTCCCGGATGTAGAGGAAGAGGGTGACAAAGGGGGACTGACCGTTGGTGGTCATCAGGGTGTTGATCTGATACTGGATGGTCTGTACGCCGTTGGACAGCTCGGTGCGCAGCCGCTCATCCACCAGACGCTCCAGCAGAGCGTCGTCCATCTGGCCGCCGGCGGCCTCCAGGATCTTCCGACGGAACTTGTCCTTGCTCCGGCGAAGATACTTGCCCAGGTGGCTCATATCCACGCTCTGGCCGCCGTACTGGTTGGAGGCCACGCAGGAGATAATCTGAGTGGTGACGGTGCAGGCCACCTGGAAGCTCTTGGGGCTCTCAATGAGCTTGCCGTTCATCATGGTGCCGTTATCCAGCATATCCCCGATGTTAATGAGGCAGCAGTTGAAGATGGGCTGAACGTAATAGTCTGCGTCGTGGAAGTGGAGCAGACCTTCGTCGTGGGCCTTAGAGATCTTGTCCGGCAGCAGGATGCGCCGGGTCAGGTCACGGCTGACGATACCGGCGATGTAGTCCCGCTGAGTGGAGGCCACGGTAGTGTCCTTGTTGGAGTTCTCCTCCGCCATCTCCTTGTTGGAGTTGTGGAGCAGGTCCAGAATGTCGTCGTCGGTGGTGTTCTGGCGACGGGCCAGGGAGCGGATGTAGCGATAGAGGATGTAGGCCTTGGCCAGCTCATACTTGCCCAGACTCATGATCTGCTGCTCTACCATGTCCTGGATGTCCTCCACCAGCAGGCGGGGACGGTCCTTCCGCATGACCGAGTCGGCGATGTCGTCGATCTGGCTCTGCTCAATGCGGTAGTCCGGCTCTACGGCGTCGTTGGCCTTCTGGATGGCGACGACGATCTTCGATCGGTCGAAATCGACGGTGGTGCCGTCTCTCTTGATAACTTTCATGGGGAATACCTCTCTTTCTGAGCTGGGGATATCCGGGGATATCGTAAGAAACTGCTATCCCAAAGGGACAGCAGGTAGGCTGCACGGGAAAAAGAACCGGCGAACCGGGGCAGTCTCCGGCAAGGCGGCTCGGTAAGCAATACTATAGCAGACTTGAGAGAGAATTACAAGAGGGAAAATGAAATTTAACACAATATGTTGTGGTCATATGAGGCGCAGAACGGAAAATTGACACAAGATATAGATTATGGATACCTGGGATGGGGACAAATAGAACACAAAAAAGCCTTTCCGCCCGGGGATAAGGGAAAAAACGGTGCAAATCGGCGTCAGTTGAGGGAGACATAATGATTGGGTGGGTTGTTTTGGGA
>JAJBUB010000089.1 GCA_020860575.1 Clostridiales bacterium
CGCTGGCCGCCGAACTGGGCCTTGCCGCCCAGAGGCTGCTGGGTGACCAGGGAGTAGGGGCCGGTGGAACGGGCGTGGATCTTGTCGTCGACCAGATGATGGAGCTTGAGGAAGTAGACGTAGCCCACGGTGACGGGGTTGTCGAACCGCTGACCGGTGCGGCCGTCGTAGAGCCAGCTCTTGCCGTTCTCATTCAGACCAGCCTGGCGAAGCAGGGCCTGAATGTCCTGCTCGTTGGCGCCGTTGAAGATGGGGGTGGCCACCTTCCATCCCAGGGTCTTGGCAGCGTAGCCCAGATGGACCTCCAGCACCTGACCGATGTTCATACGGGAGGGCACGCCCAGGGGGTTCAGAACGATGTCCAGGGGGGTGCCGTCAGGGAGGAAGGGCATATCCTCCACCGGCAGGATGCGGGAAACCACGCCCTTGTTGCCGTGGCGGCCTGCCATCTTGTCGCCCACAGAGATTTTACGCTTCTGGGCGATATACACCCGGACGCACTGGTTGACGCCGGGGCCAAGCTCGTCGCCGTTTTCACGGGTAAACACCTTCACGTCCACCACGATGCCGCTGGCGCCGTGGGGCAGCTTGAGGGAGGTGTCCCGGACCTCCCGGGCCTTCTCGCCGAAGATGGCCCGGAGCAGACGCTCCTCGGCGGTCAGGTCGGTCTCGCCCTTGGGAGTGACCTTGCCCACCAGGATGTCACCGGCAGTGACCTCTGCGCCTACACGGATGATGCCCCGCTCGTCCAGATCCTTCAGGGCGTCGTCGCCCACGTTGGGGATGTCCCGGGTGATCTCCTCGGGACCCAGCTTGGTCTCCCGGGCCTCCAGCTCGTGCTCCTCGATGTGAATGGAGGTGAACACGTCCTCCTTCACCATCCGCTCGGAGAGCAGCACGGCGTCCTCGTAGTTGTAGCCCTCCCAGGTCATAAAGCCCATGAGGATGTTCCGGCCCAGGGCGATCTCACCGTTGCAGGTGGAGGGGCCGTCGGCCAGGGTCTCGCGATACTTCACCCGCTGACCGGCGGAGACGATGGGCCGCTGGTTAATGCAGGTGGTGTGGTTAGAGCGCATGAATTTGGTCAGCTTGTAGTCCTTCCGCTCGCCGGAGTCGTAGCGGACGACGATATGGGTGGCGTCCACCCGCTCTACCACGCCGTCGCCCTCGGCGAGAACGCAGACCTCAGAGTCCTGGCAGTTCTTATACTCCTGGCCGGTGGCCACGATGGGGGCCTCGGTGACCAGCAGAGGAACAGCCTGGCGCTGCATGTTAGCGCCCATCAGAGCGCGGTTGGCGTCGTCGTTCTCCAGAAAGGGGATCATGGCGGCGGCCACGGAGACCATCATCTGAGGGGACACGTCCATATAGTCCACCATGGAGCGGTCCACGTCCAGAATGTCGTTCTGGTGGCGGCAGGTGACACGCTTGTTGGCCAGGCAGCCGTTCTCGTCCAGAGGCTCGGTGGCGGGGGCGATGATATACTGATCCTCTACGTCGGCGGTCATGTATTCCACCTCGTCCGTGACCCGGCAGGTACCCTTTTCCACCTTGCGGTAGGGGGCCTCGATAAAGCCGTACCGGTTCACCCGGGCATAGGAGGCCAGGTAGGAGATCAGGCCGATGTTGGGGCCTTCCGGCGTCTCAATGGGGCACAGGCGGCCATAGTGGCTGTAGTGAACGTCACGGACGTCGAAGGAGGCCCGCTCCCGGGACAGACCGCCGGGACCGAGGGCGGAGATACGCCGCTTGTGGGTCAGCTCTGCCAGAGGATTGGTCTGGTCCATGAACTGGCTCAGGGGGGAGGAGCCAAAGAACTCCTTGATAGCGGCGGTGATGGGCCGGATGTTGATCAGGGACTGGGGGGTGACGATGTCCTGATCCTGAATCGTCATCCGCTCACGGATGACCCGCTCCATCCGGGTAAAGCCGATGCGGAACTGGTTCTGGAGCAGCTCACCTACGCTGCGCAGACGGCGGTTGCCCAGATGGTCGATGTCGTCCTTCTGGCCCACGCCGTGAGCCAGGCAGTTGAGGTAGTTCACCGAGGCTAGGATGTCGTCCACGGTGATGTGCTTGGGCATGAGCAGGTCCAGGCTGTCCGCCACGGCCTGCTTCAGCTCCTCGCCGGAGTACTTGTCCAGCAGGTCGCGGAGCACAGAGACCCGGACCCGCTCGGTGACGCCCACCTCGGCGGGGTCGAAGTCCACAAAGGAGGACATATCCACCACGTTGTTGGCAAATACCTTGACAACGGTACCCTCTACGTCGATGAGGGCCTCGTTGACGCCCCGGGCGGCCAGCGCCTGGGCCTGCTCCCGGGTCAGGGTCTCTCCGGCCTCGGCCAGCAGCTCGCCCGTCCAGGGGTCGGCGATGGGTGCGGCCAGAGTCTGACCGGACAGGCGGCGGGCGATGTCCAGCTTCTTGTTGAACTTGTACCGGCCCACCTCGGACAGATCGTACCGCCGGGGGTCGAACAGCAGGGCCTCCATCAGGCTCTCGCAGGAGTCTACCGTGGGAGGCTCGCCGGGACGCAGCTTGCGGTAGATCTCCAGCATGGCGTCCTCGTAGGTCTTGCAGGGATCCTTCTCCAGAGTGGTGACGATGCGGGTGTCCTCGCCAAAGACAGCCAGGATCTCCCCGTCGGCCTTGAGTCCCACCGCCCGGAGCAGGCAGGTGATGGGGATCTTGCGGTTCTTGTCGATGCGGACATAGAACACGTTGTTCAGATCGGTCTCATACTCCAGCCAGGCGCCCCGGTAGGGGATGACGGTGGTGGTGTAGATGACGTTGCCCGCCTTGTCCTCATCCCGGCCATAGTACATGCCAGGGGAACGGACGATCTGGGAGACGATGACGCGCTCCGCGCCGTTGATGACAAAGGAGCCGCCCTGGGTCATCAGGGGGAAATCCCCCATATAGATCTCCTGCTCCTTGATCTCCCCCGTCTCCTTGTTGCGGAGACGGACCCGGACCTGCATGGGCTTGGAATAGGTGGCGTCCCGGGCCTTGCACTCCTCCACGTCATACTTGGGGGGCTTGTTCATGGAGAAGTCGATGAAGCTCAGCTCCAGATTGCCCGCATAGTCGGTGATGACGCCGACATCCTTAAAGACCTGCTTCAGACCCACGTCGAAGAACCACTGATAGCTCTTCTTCTGGATCTCCAGCAGATCGGGCATCTGGAGGATCTCGTCATGGCGAATAAAGCTCTTCCGCAGGGTGTTGCCGAAGTACACGTCTTTGACCATAGATGTTCTCACTCCCGTTACTTTGGTTACAGTCAATACGAACGATCAGGGCGCAAGTGCGATACGCCCGGCACGGTTGCCAAAATCCGCCAAACAGCCCTTGCACCATGGGGCAAACTGTGTTATCATACACACAGTGGCAGAAAAGGCAGACCAGGGGATAGGAATCCACAATAGCAATTAATTGTATAACAAAGAGGCCCCGGTGTCAAGGGGTTATTTTCCATCTGAGCGGAGCTTTTTTCCGCTCGGATTTTTATTTTGTGAGGTGACGGCTGTGTACTACCCCAATCTGACGGAGGGGATTTTTCTGTCCCGGCCCAACCGGTTCGTGGCTCAGGTGCTGCTGGAGGGCCGGGAGGAGACGGTCCATGTGAAAAATACCGGCCGCTGCCGGGAGCTGCTGGTGCCGGGAGCCAGGGTGTGCCTGGTGCGGTCAGACAACTCCCAACGCAAAACGGCCTATGACCTGGTGGCCGTGTGGAAGGGGGAACGGCTGATCAATATGGACGCACAGGCCCCTAATCATATCCTGGAGGAGTATCTGCCAGGCTCCGGGCTGTTTGGCCCTGAGGCGGTCGTCCGTCCGGAATATACCCACGGAGACTCCCGGTTTGACTTTTTGGTGGAGGACGGAGAAGCCCGACATCTCATAGAGGTGAAGGGGGTGACCCTGGAGCGGGAGGACGTGGCCTATTTCCCGGACGCCCCCACCCAGCGGGGTGTGAAGCACATTCGGGGGTTGATACGGGCGCTGGACGAGGGCTTTACCCCCTGGCTCTGCTTCGTGGTGCAGATGGAGGGCATCCGGGCCATGCGCCCCAACGACGAGACCCATCCCGCCTTCGGCGAGGCCCTCCGGGACGCCCACGCCGCCGGGGTGCGTATCCTGGCCCTGGGCTGCCGGGTGGCTCCGGGAGAGGCGGAGATCGCCTATCACATCCCTGTTGTGTTATAATACTTTCGAAAATGACGGAAATATAAATCGAAATTGCATAAAATTCAAGAAAGAGGGGCTGCAAATTCATAACATCCGCCAAAAGTGAATTTTGGATATTGACTTCCTGCAAAAATGTGGTAAACTGCATGACATCAAGGCAACGGGGCCAGAAATCGCAAAAGATTTCCGGCCCCGTTTGTGTTGTAACGCTGCAGCAAGAGCGAAGAACAGAACAGTAACTGTCAACACAAGGACGTGTTTTCCGAGAGAGAAGCGGGAAACACGTCCACTTTTTTGGGAGGGAAAATCAATGGATGAATCTACGATCCTGAGTATGATCTCAGAGCAGACCTTCGGCGTCTGGTTCCTCATCGGCGCTGCGCTGGTGTTCTGGATGCAGGCTGGCTTCGCCATGGTGGAGACCGGTTTCACCCGGGCCAAGAACGCAGGCAACATTCTGATGAAAAACCTGATGGACTTCTGCATCGGCACCGTCATGTTTATCCTTATCGGTTTCAGCCTGCTGCTGGGGGAGGATATGATGGGCCTGATCGGCAAGCCCGGTCTGGACATCTTCACCGCCTACGAGAGCTTCGACTGGTCGAACTTCGTGTTCAATCTGGTCTTCTGCGCCACCACCGCCACTATCGTCTCCGGCGCTATGGCGGAGCGCACCAAGTTCCTCTCCTACTGCATCTATTCTGCCGTCATCTCTGGCCTGATCTATCCCATCGAGGCCCACTGGATCTGGGGCGGCGGCTGGCTGGCACAGCTGGGCTTCCACGATTTCGCCGGCTCCTGCGCCATCCACATGGTAGGCGGCATCTCCGCCCTCATCGGGGCCAAGATCCTCGGCCCCCGTATCGGCAAGTTCAAGAAGGAGAAGGATGGCAGCATCAAGGTACACAGCTTCCCCGGCCACAGCCTGCCTCTGGGCTGCCTGGGCTGCTTCATCCTCTGGCTGGGCTGGTATGGCTTCAACGGCGCTGCCGCCACCTCTGTAGAGCAGCTTGGCTCCATCTTCCTGACCACCACCGTCGCCCCCGCCGTGGCCACTGTCACCTGTATGATCTTCACCTGGCTGAAGTACGGCAAGCCCGACGTGTCCATGTGCCTGAACGCCTCTCTGGCGGGCCTGGTGGCCATCACCGCCCCCTGCGATACCACCGACTGCCTGGGCGCAGCTATTATCGGTATCGTGGCCGGTCTCCTGGTCTGCTTCGGCGTGTGGCTGCTGGACTATAAGCTCCGCATCGACGACCCGGTGGGCGCCGTGGCGGTCCACTGCCTCAACGGTATGTGGGGCACCATCGCTGTGGGTCTGTTCTCCACCACCTCTGCCCCTGGCAACGATACCCTGGTGGGCCTGTTCTACGGCGGCGGCTTCAGCCTGCTGGGAAAGCAGCTGCTGGGCCTGGTCTCCGTGGCCGCCTGGACCGCCGTGACCATCACCATCACCTTCCTCGTCATCCGGGCCTGTGTGGGCCTGCGGGTCGCCCCTGAGGAGGAGATCGCCGGTCTGGACAGCACCGAGCACGGCCTGCCCTCCGCCTATGCCGGCTTCGACTTCACCGACCGGGATACGGACAGCAGCGACATCGTCACCGGCAATGTGCCCGTGAGCGCTGCCGTCCAGGTGGAGAACGTCCAGCAGAGCGAACCGGTGACCGTCACCTCCGGGGCCTCCTATGGGGCCTACAGCAAGATCGTCATCGTCTGCCGCCAGAACCGGTTCGAGGCGATCAAGAGCGCCATGGCCCAGATCGGGGTGACCGGTATGACCGTGACCCAGGTCATGGGCTGCGGGGCGCAAAAGGGCAAGGTGGAATACTACCGTGGCGTTCCCCTGACCATGAGCCTGCATCCCAAGCTGAAGATCGAGGTGGTCGTCTCCACCGTCCCCGTGGACCAGGTGATCGCCGCCGCCAAGATGGCGCTGTATACCGGCAACCTGGGCGATGGCAAGATCTTCGTCTACAATGTGGAGAATGTCATCCGGGTCCGCACCGGCGAGGAGGGCTATGCCGCCCTCACCAACGACGAGCTGCCTGAGCCTGTGAAGTAAACGGCTCGTTTTCCCTAAGCTGCTTTCACCGGGCCGCACACCCGTGGAAGATACTCTCCTACTCCTACACTCCTCCATGCTCTGCCGGGATGGCACGACCCGGCAGGACACGGAACATCCCGAGCCGCACCGGCTCGGGATGTTCTGCGTTTTCAGGGTGAAAAGCAAAGTGTGCCAAATTTTCAACAGATTATGCAAAAGCACTTGTCAAATTTTGATACTTTGATAAAATAACATTACCCATTGCGGACAGCATAGAGGAGGATTGTCATGCGATACCAGATCAACAACACCAACTACTGCACCTTCGAGACCTTCGATGTGAACAAGCTGCCTGGCCGCAGCTATTTTATCCCCTATCCCGACCGGAAGAGTGCCGACGCCGTCGCCCCCAAGGAGAAGCGGTATGCCTCTCCCAAGGTGCAGTGTCTGAACGGGACGTGGGATTTTAAGTTTTACCCCCTTCCCAAGGAACTGCCGGAGACGCTGGACACTGACCAGGTGGCCTTTGACACCATGGATGTCCCCGCCTGCTGGCAGTTCCGGGGGTATGACCGCCCGTTTTATGTCAACATCCGATATCAGTTCCCCTACAAGCCACCGGTCATCCCCACCACGGAGAAGGCGGGGAAGGTGTTTTCCTGGACCGGCTGCGACCAGGGGATTTCCCTGCGTTACAAGGACCCGGGGGAGGAGTATAACTTTGTGGGGGTCTATCGCCGCACCATTACGGTGGACGACCCGGGGAAGAATTATGTCATCTCCTTTCTGGGGGTGGCCTCCTGCCTGGATCTCTATCTGAACGGGTCGTTCGTGGGCTACTCTGAGGGTGCCCACAACACGGCGGAGTTCGACCTGACCGGAAAGCTGAACGCCGGGGAGAACGAGCTGGTGGCGGTGGTACACCGCTGGTGCAACGGTACCTACCTGGAGGGCCAGGATATGTTCCGCAACAACGGCATCTTCCGGGACGTGCTGCTCCGGGTCAGCGACCCCGCCGATCTGTGGGACATCGACGCCCGGACGGAGAAAAAGGGAGAGAGCTACACCCTGACCATGAAGGCGGAGACCCTGTCCGACACCGACGTGACCTTCACCCTGGAGGGGCCGGGCGTCACCCGGACGGCCACCGTCCGGGCCAAGGGGAAAAAGGCGGCGGTGACCTTTGACGATTTGAAGGTCACCGAGTGGAATGCCGAGGACCCGGTGCTGTACAACCTGTACTATGAGACTGCCTCCGGCTGCGTGAAGGAACGCATCGGCTTCAAGACGGTGGAGATCCGGGACGACGTGTTCCTGGTCAACGGCCGGAAGATCAAGTTCCACGGGGTGAACCACCACGATACCAGCGCCACCAACGGCTACACCATGACGCCGGACGAGATCGAGCGGGACATCCGGGTTTGCAAGGAGTTCAACATCGACACCATCCGCACATCCCACTATCCCCCCGACCCCCTGCTGCTGGAGCTGGCGGACGAGCAGGGCATCTACATTGTGGACGAGAACGATCTGGAGACCCATGGCACCTTCGCTCACCAGCTGCCCCCCACCTACAACTCCATCAGCCATGACCCCAAGTGGCAGGCCCATTATGTGGACCGGATCATCCGGCTCTATCAGCGGGACAAGGTACACAGCAACACCGCCATCGTCATGTGGAGCCTGGGCAACGAGGCGGGCGGCTACGCCAACACCGACGCCATGTACGACTACCTCAAGGCCCACTCGTCTCTCCCCGTCCACTACGAGAGCGCCGTCCACTGCAAGCGCATCGCCTATGACGTGGGCAGCGAGATGTACCCCTCGGTGAAGATGGTCCACGACGTAGGGGAGAAGAAGCGGAGACAGAAGCCGCTGAACGACCGGCCCTACTTCCTCTGCGAATACGCCCACGCCATGGGCGTCGGCCCAGGCAATATGGAGGCTTACTGGCAGGAGATCTACAAGTACGACAGTCTCATGGGCGGCTGCGTGTGGGAGATGGTGGACCACGCCATCCTCCACGAGGACGGCAGCTACACCTACGGCGGCGACCATGGAGAGTGGGAGCACGACAAAAACTTCTGCGTGGACGGTATCTTCTACCCCGACCGGCGGCCTTCCACGGGAGCCCACATCACCCGGTTCATCTATCGTCCTATCCGTGTGACCCACCTCTCCGGCAACACCTATGAGCTGTTCAACACCACCGCATTCTCCGACGGGCGGCGCTATCGGCTGGAGTTCCGGTGGAACGACGGCAGTTGCCAGACGGTCATCCCGGAGGTCGGGCCTCTGAGCAAGGCCACCGTCATTGTCAAGTCCGGAAAGATCACCGACGGCGAGGCCCGGGCCATCGTGGTGACCACCGACGCCAAGACGGGCCGCCAGGTGGCGGAGGAGGAGGTCGTCCTGGAGCGGCGTCTCCCCAAGGCCCCGGAGCAGCGGAGCAGCCTGCCCATCGGCGCCCAGGCGACGGCCAGCGGCCTGAGACTGACCCTTCCCGGCGGTCAGGTGCTGACGGCGGCAGACCCGTCCACCATCCTGTTCCGGGTGGGGACGGACAACGACACCGACCCCCTCTACCGCAACACCATGGCCCCCTACTGCGCCCAGACCGAGGAGAACGTCTCTGTGGAGGAGACGGAGACCGGCGTTCAGGTGGTCACAAAGGTCAGCAATAAGAAGAACAAATTCACCGTCACCGATACCTATGAGGGGACGGCAGAGGGCATTTTGGTGACCAGCAGGCTCCACTGCACCTCCGGCAAGGGCATCGTCCCCCGGTTTGGCAAGAGCTTCCGGCTGGACGGCAGCTTTGATAAGGTGGACTATGTGGGCCGCACGGGAGAGTCCTATGCGGACATGAAGGAGCAGTTCCCCATCGCCCCCGTCTCCTGTGCCGTCTCCGACATGACCGAGCCGAACATCCGGCCCCAGGAGAGCGGCAACCGGTGCGACTGCACCCTGGCCAGCATCTCTGACGGCAAGAACCGGGTCACCTTCCAGGCTCTGGAGCAGCCCTTCGAGCTGGGCGTCAAGCCCTACAGCGACCGGGAGCTGATGACCATGCGCCATCAGAAGGATGAGACGCCCACCGGCACCTACGTCACCATTCAGGCCTTCCAGCAGGGCATCGGCACCGGCAGCTGCGGCCCCGCCGTGGCTCCGGAGTTCCAGTATCCCGCCAATCAGGACTATGAGCTGAAATTCCTGATCCGGGTAGAGTAAGCAGATTTTCCCATCAAAAGCCCGGAGGCGCGCCTCCGGGCTTTTTCCGTAGACAAAATATGGAAAAATGCCCTGACTGTGATTGAAAAACCCGACGGCCTATGGTAAAATGACTTTGAATTGGAAAACAGGAGAATGAAAGCAGTCGGAGAAAGGGAAAACAAGTCACATACGGCGGGAGGAATTTCAAATGGCATTCATGGATCAGGTGCGAAAGACCTGGATGGGGACGAAGAACATGGGAGACAACGCCGCCCTGTCCAACGAGATCAGCGAGCGGGAGCGGCAGATCGAGCAGCTCTACGCCCAGCTGGGCAGGTGGTATTACGCCGCCCATCAGGGCGAGCCGGAGCCGGAGCTGGCCCCTGTGGTGCAGCAGATCGACGTGGCGATGGCGGAGCTTCAGGAGAAAAAGCGTCTGCTCCAGGAGAAGCTGGGCCTGACCAACTGCCCCCAGTGCGGACGGGAGGTACCCAGTGTGAACCCATTTTGCAGCTACTGCGGCTGCCGCCTGCCCCAGAAGAAGCAGACCGTATGCCGGGTCTGCGGCACGGCTCTGGTGGAGGGCGCGATGTTCTGCACCGTCTGTGGAGAGCGGGTCCCCCAGCAGGTCCAGCCTCCCGAGCCGGTCCAGGCCCAGCCCCAGGAGAACTGTCCACGGTGCAGTACGGTCCGGAAGGAAGGGGTGCGGTTCTGCCCCACCTGTGGATTTGACTACGAACAAGCCGCTGCAGAGACGGACTGGGAATGACGTTCCAGAGAGATTGGAGTGAAGGAAGATGAATTGCCCCTATTGCCATCGGGAGACGGAAGATACTGCCGCCTTTTGCACGAAATGCGGCAAACGGATCCCCCGCTGCCCCACCTGCGGGGAGGTCATCACCGCCCGGATACGCTTTTGCACCAAGGACGGTACGCCTATCCCGGAGGAGCTGACCCGGGACCTGCCCGGATTGGATGATACCGTGGTAGTGCCGCCGGTGGCGCCTACAGAGACACGGAGAGAGCCGCACTACTGGACAGAGAAAGAGACAGACGGACAGCCGACGCTCCGGGAGGAGCCGCTGACGCAGAGCTGGAAGGAAACGGAAGAACCCTATCAGCAGCCGCCCACCGAAGAAGAGCCGCCGAAAAAGTCCGGCGGGACGGTGATTGCGGTGATCCTGGCTATTATTGTGGTGGCAGTCATCGCGGTGGTGGTGATCCTCTGGACCAAGGGGATGCTGGGCCAGTCTGACCTCGAGACCGACGAGGAAAACCAGACCTCCATTGTAGAGGAGGAGAGCGAAGCTCAGGACGACGAGAACGAGGAGCAGACTGAAGACGAGGAGCAGGCCGAGAACGGCGCAGAGGAGACAGACAACGAGTCGGAAGCCGAGAGGGAGGACGAGACCGGTACGGAGGAGGAATCGTCTGAGGGCGAGACAGCCGATGAGACAGAGGAGACAGAGCAGACACAGCAGATCGACGTCTCCCTGACCACCGATGAGCTCACCGTCTATGAGGGCATGACCTATCAGATCATCGGAGACAATGCCGATCAGGTCAGCTGGACCTACTCTGTGGTGGGCGTCGTGGAGGTGGACAGCAGTGGCCAGCTCACGGCCAAGGCTGCCGGGACCACCGTAGCCACCGCCACCGGCCCCAACGGGGAGACGGACAGCGTGGAGGTCACGGTCCTGGCTCTGGAGACGGACGACCAGGAGACGGACGACGCCGATGAGACGGAGGAAACGGAGAACAATGACGACACGGGGGTGACGGCTACTTCCGACGACTATGTGCTGCCGAACAGCAGCAGTCGGTATCTCTCCGAGTCCGACCTGACCGGCCTGAATGCGTGGCAGTGCCGTGTGGCCCGGAACGAAATTTATGCCCGGCATGGCAGACTGTTTGACGACGACACTCTGCAGGAGTATTTTGATTCCAAGAGCTGGTATTATGGGTATATCGACCCGGATGATTTCGCGCTGGACCTGCTCAACGACTACGAGATCAAAAATCTGGAACTCATCGTGGCCTATGAGAAGGAAATGAACTACAATCAAGCCAACTGAGCGACCGGGGCCTTCCGAGGCCCCGGTCCTTTTCGGAGGATGACAGAATGGGAGAGACAAACTTGAGAGAAAAGAAGGGCGGCCTTTCGTGCCGCAGCATTGCCCACCGGGGTCTGAGCGCCGAGGCGCCGGAGAACTCCCTCCTGGCCTTTGAGCTGGCGGGGCAGCGGGGCGTGTGGGGCATCGAGACGGACGTCCACGCTACCGCCGACGGAGCGCTGGTCTGCATCCACGACGACACGGTGGACCGGACCACCGACGGCACAGGCCCAGTCCGGGAGATGACCCTGGAACAGCTCCGCCGGTGCCGTATCGACCGGGGCCGTGGTCTGGAACGGTGTGAGGACCGGAGCATCCCCACCCCGACCACCTATCTGGATGTTTGCAGGCGGTATGGGGCCGTGGCCGTCATTGAGCTGAAGGGATTGGTTGACATAAATGAGGTCCGGGCGGTCTATGAGGCAGTGCGGGGCATGGGGATGGAAGAGCGGTGTATGTGCATCAGCTTTCAGATCGAACGGCTCCGGGACCTCCGCGCGCTGACAAAGGATATCCCCGTCCAGCTCCTGACAGAGGGTGGGTCAAGAGCGACGGTGGACCGGGCGGCGGCCCTGGGCAACAGCGGTATCGACTTCCGTACCACGAAAACGGGGCTGAGCCTCCCGGCCTACGCCCACCAAAAGGGCTGTACCGTGAATGTCTGGACGGTGAACTGGGACTTCCGCAAGCGGATGTGGGCGCAGGCAGGGGCGGACTTTATCACCTCCAACCGGTGGTGAAGGCCTGTTGTCAATTGAGTGCCGGAATTGGGCTTACTGATCTGATTTCGAAAATCAAACCCCCGTCCCGGTGATGCCGGGACGGGGGATTTTTGAGAAACGCTGTGAGATCGCACCCTACAGTGCCAGACTGGAAAACAGATTTGCATGGAGGCAGCACTGCTCTGCCAGGCGGATCCGGGAGCGGTATGGCGCGGTGCAGTCCTGGGCGCAGAGGCGGTCGATGTTGTATTCCTGATCCCAGGGGTAGGCCTCCCTGGTGTCGGTGAGCCGCATGAAGTAGTCAAAGCCTCCGGCAAAGGACGCGCCCTG
This sequence comes from Clostridiales bacterium, assembly GCA_020860575.1. Lineage (GTDB taxonomy): Bacteria > Bacillota > Clostridia > Oscillospirales > Oscillospiraceae > Onthomonas. The sequence goes on from JAJBUB010000089.1 coordinate 12,618, forward strand.
ACGGGGATCGGCCATAAGAAAGGCAGCGTCGAAGTACTGCCCCCGGAGCGGCTCCAAAATGGCGTGGTACTGCCGCTCCATGGCGGCGCTGTCCTCCATCGCCTCCTGAGGCCAGAGCTGGAGGTCTCCGGCGTGGTAAAAGGCCTTTCCCTCTGCCTGGATGAGAAAGGCCACGCCCTCATCAGTGGAGGGGAGCGTGTCCACAGACAGCTCCCCAAACTGATAGTGTCCGTTGGGGGATACAAAACGGAAGGACTGGGATGTGATTTGTCAAGGGCAATTTAGGGCGCACCTCATGTCCATCATCTCTTCGGGATCCGCTGAAGCGCAGCGTTCAGCACCTCTACCTGTTCGTTTGGGATCGTGTCTCCTGCCATTTTCAGCAGCTCCCGCAGTGTCATGGAGGCCAGCAAAACTTCCTCTCTCGCAACGGCAAGGCGTTTTCAAGTTACATCTCACATGGCGGAGGCTCTGGATTTTCACGCAGTAAAGTCATGATCGGTAAATCTATCCCCTCGCATTATCAGAGCGCCTCCACTTTGCCTGAAGCCGTAAACTTTTTGTTGCCACAAACTTAGATAGTAGTAGTTACACAGTTTGACCGCCCTATGCGAACGCATGGGGCGGTCTCTATAGAGGCGGATGTAAACCGTAATATCGGGTTAAGTAATGTTTATACAATGCACTGATAGGAATAGCTGCCTGCACTCACAGTTCGGCTGCTGCCATCTGGTAAGATCACTTCCGATTCAACAGGAGTTACAATTGAGATGGCAGCCATACCGTCCGTTACCTTCCACGTCACGGAGATTATACCCTGTCGAGAACGGTAGCTGCCTTCTACCCTGCCCAAACGAGAGTCAACAAAGGGTTGGATGCGCACCTTGGTAAAGCCGGGCAAGGCGGGCTGGATGCCGAGAATATAGCGGTAATAGAACTCACCTACGCTGCCGAAAGCATAGTGGTTGAAAGAAACCATATTGTCATCGGACATCTTGCTCTCATTGACAGTGCCGTCCGGGCGAAGGGCGTCCCATCGCTCCCAGGTGGTCGTGGCTCCGTGTATAATCTGGTACATCCAGCCGGGACACTCCTCCTGGAGCAACAGGTCATAGGCCAGTTTTGCCTCGCCGCCTTCTGCCAGAAGAGGGAGGATGTGCTGTGTTGCAAAGAATCCGGTCTGCATTCCCTCGGAACGAACAGATTCCACCAGTCTGGCAAAAACCTTCCTCCGTAACTCTCCTTCCGGAAGCACAAGAGCCAGAGCCATGACATAAGCACCCTGATAATCGTCCGTCATATGCCCGTCCTCAGCAATAAAGCTATGGATGTAGGTTTCCCTGGTCTTTTCGAGTTGCATACTCCATCGCACAGCATCTTCCTGATGTCCTGTTTTAGCGGCCAGAGCAGAAGCCATCTCCAGATCATGCACTACAAAGGCGTTGGACACCGGACCATTGTGCATTGCCATGAAATTGACATCTTTCCCCATTGCCAGCCAGTCCCCCAGATTGGGGCCCATCCATAGATTTGTATGCTCCAGGTGACGCATCTCGCACTCCACGAATAGCCGTATGCTCTCGTACTGATTGGTCAGGAACGACTCATCACCATACTGCCAGTATAACTGCTCTGGCAGTATGGTCACAGCATTGCCCCAGCCAAGCATATTCATAAAACCAATCCCCGTAGGCCCCATGGCCGGGACTACTGGAGGAACATAACCTTCGCTGTTGTCCATCTGCGTGTATCGGATGTCGTTTAGAAACTTTCGCCAGAAACCGGCTGTATCAAAGTTATAGGCACCGGTAAGGGCAAACACATGACCGTCGCCTGGATAACCCATCCGTTCGTCCCGCTGTGGGCAGTCGGTGGGAACCTCGATATAGTTGGACTTTTGACCCCAAATCTGATTTTCATACAGCTTTTGTACCAGGGGATTTTCGCATGAAAATGCCCCCGTGCGTTCCATATCACTGTAAACGGCATGTGCTGTAATCAGGCCGGGGCAATAGGGCATACCAGTCAGTTCCACATAGCGGAAACCCATGTAGGTAAACCTCGGGGTATAAGGGCGAATGTCCTGACCCTTATGAAAAACAATCTCCTGTTTTGCTTTCCTCAGATTGGCCGTATATAGGCTGCCGTCCGGTTTCAGCAGTTCCCCATGGCGCAACCGCAGGCAGTCACCTTCCATCTTGCAGGGGTCAATGGTAATTACACCTGCGAAATTTTGCCCAAAGTCCAGGATGGTTTTGTCCCCAGCGGAGAGAACCCTCTGCACTGGCATTTCCTCCCGCAGACGAACTGCGCAGGGCTGCTCCTCCATCACTTCCGGTACTTTCCCGTCAAAGGGGATCGGCCTGCGGTCAATGGGTCGTAAAACCGACGCGTGATATACCTCACCATCATAAAGCCCGGCATATTCATAAGGACTTTCCAGTTCCTGCACCGACTGACGGGAGGTAAATTGTCCGCTTGCACTCTCTAAAATCCAGGCCACCGCAGGTTTTTCTCCGTAAATTTGCCTCTTGTTGTCATAAGTAAACCGCCCACAGTACCAGCCCTGGCCCAGAAATACGATCAATTCATTCTCTCCGGCATATAATTCTACCTCATAACGCTGCACCTGGAGATCACGGGGATAGTAGGTATATCCTGGTGCGAGAAAACGATCTCCCACCTTTTGCCCGTTCAAATTTGCTTCATAGACGCCCAGGGCTGTAATAGCAAGGGTGGCCTTTTCTGCCTTTTCCACGATGATACTCTGACGAAATACATCCACTCGTCCTTCCCGATAGGGCCGAGGAGAGCAGATAAAACAGTCTTTCAGTGTTTTCATGTCGGCCTCCTTATAAATACTGATTTAGGAATGAAGCGCTCCGCTGAAAACTCTTAACGGGACTGCCATCGATCCAATTTCTGTGGCTCTCCAGGATGACTGCATCTACATAAGGAAGCGCCGCATTCAACAGGCTGTCCAAATCCAGAGTCCCATTGCCCAGTTCCATGCTGTCCATTTTCAGGATCGGCGTCATGGGCGTGCCCGAGATGCGGCAGCCCCGGTCATTGATATGATAGAGTTTTAGGCGGTCACCGAGCTGGTGCATGAGCGCCAAGGCATCCACCCCTGCATCAATAGCCCAGTAGCTGTCAAATTCAAAGCCAATGTTGGGCTCCTCCATCAGAA
>JAJBUB010000024.1 GCA_020860575.1 Clostridiales bacterium
CCGTAGCTGATGGAGGAGTTCAGGTCAATACGCCGCTTCCCGGCCCGGGAGCAGTTGACGATGGTACCGCTGAAAATGCTGGTGTTGGGGATGCTGACCACTCTCAGATCCAGGGTACGCAGCTTGGTGTTCAGCAGGCCGATCTCCAGGACGGTGCCCTCCGTCTCCCCCACGCAGATGTATTCATCCACCAGAAAGGGCTTGGTCATGACGAGCATGATGCCCCCAAAGACGTTGGCCAGATAGTCCTGAGCGGCCAGGGCCAGGGCAGCGCCCACGACGCTGACCACCGCCACAAGGGAGGTGACGTCAAAGCCCAGGGTCCCGGCTACCACCAGAATGACCAGCGCCCAGATCACCACCCGGGTGGCGGAGCGCCAGAATTTGACGGCGGTTGGCTCCAGCTTCATCTTCTCCGCCGTCTTGTCGGTGACCTTCAGCAAAATTTTCGCCACAATGATGCAAATGATAATGGTGGCAACCGCCCCTACGGCGGGCTGAGAGATAAATGACCAAACATTTTTCACCCCATCGATCAGGGACTGGGTGGCGTCCTCTCCCACCAGCTCGGTCAGGGTGTCCACGGCAGTTTCTACCACGTTGTCGGTGAGCGCCGCTCTTCCGAATACGGTCAGACTCATACAGACTTCTCCCCTTTCATTTGATTCTGTGAAAAAGGACCGGCAAATTTCTTTGCCGGTCCTGAAAAAGCCGAGAATCAGAGATTACTCGTTGATGCCGATGACGACACCGGAGCCAACGGTACGGCCGCCCTCGCGGATAGCGAAGCGCAGGCCATTCTCAATGGCGATGGGGGTGATCAGCTCCACGTCCATGTCCACGTTGTCGCCGGGCATGCACATCTCAACGCCCTCAGGCAGAGTGATGATGCCGGTCACGTCGGTGGTACGGAAATAGAACTGAGGACGATAGTTGTTGAAGAAGGGGGTGTGACGGCCGCCCTCGTCCTTCTTCAGAACGTAAACCTGGCCCTTGAACTTGGTGTGGGGATGGATGGAGCCGGGCTTGCACAGGACCTGGCCGCGCTCGATGTCAGTACGGGCGATGCCACGGAGCAGAACGCCGATGTTGTCGCCAGCCTCAGCGAAGTCCAGCAGCTTGCGGAACATCTCCAGGCCGGTGACGACGGAGGTCTTCTTCTCCTCCTCCAGGCCCACGATGTCCACGGACTCGCCCATCTTCACGGTGCCACGCTCCACACGGCCGGTAGCCACGGTGCCACGACCGGTGATGGTGAACACGTCCTCGACAGGCATCAGGAAGGGCAGATCGGCCTTACGGTCGGGAGTGGGGATATACTCGTCAACAGCGTCCATCAGCTCCTTGATGCAGGCATACTCGGGAGCGTCGGGATCGGTGGACTCGCTGGTCAGAGCGTTCAGAGCGGAACCCTTGATGATGGGGGTGTCGTCGCCGGGGAACTCGTAGAAGTCCAGAGTCTCACGGACCTCCATCTCCACCAGCTCCAGCAGCTCCTCGTCGTCCACCTGATCGCACTTGTTCAGGAACACGACGATATAGGGCACGCCCACCTGACGGGCCAGCAGCAGGTGCTCACGGGTCTGAGCCATAACGCCGTCGGTGGCGGCGATGACCAGGATAGCGCCGTCCATCTGAGCAGCGCCGGTGATCATGTTCTTGATATAGTCAGCATGGCCCGGGCAGTCGACGTGAGCATAGTGCCGAGCCTCGGTCTCGTACTCAACGTGAGCGGTGTTGATGGTGATGCCGCGCTCCTTCTCCTCGGGAGCCTTGTCGATCATGTCATAGGACTCGTACTTGGCCTTGCCGGAGAACGCCAGATACTTGGTGATGGCGGCGGTCAGGGTGGTCTTGCCGTGGTCAACGTGGCCGATGGTGCCGATGTTGACGTGGGGCTTGGAGCGGTCGAACTTTTGCTTAGCCATTTTGAATTTCCTCCTCGTTGGACAAATTCAGATGATAGATAGCGGTTGCAGTTTGTGGCACACTATACGGTCATTGTAACCTAGAGTGCCGGGAAATGCAACACTTTTTTTCCTTTGGGCGATATTTTTAGCCCTTGTGTCCCCGTCCGGCGATGATCTTCTCAGCGATGGACTTGGGCACGTCCACATAGTGGCTGGGCTCCATGGTATACTGTCCACGGCCCTGGGTGCGGGAGCGCAGGTCGGTGGCGTAGCCGAACATCTCGGCCAGAGGCACGTTTGCGTCCACCTGGGTGGCGCCGTTCCGGGGCTCCATGCCCTGGATCATGCCGCGGCGGCTGTTCAGGTCGCCGATGACGTCGCCGGTGTACTCGTCGGGGGCGGTGACGCAGACCTTCATGATGGGCTCCTGGAGCACCGGGTCGGCCTTGCGCATGGCCTCCTTGAAGGCCATGGAGCCGGCGATCTTAAAGGCCATCTCAGAGGAGTCCACCTCGTGGTAGGAGCCGTCGTACAGCGTAACCTTCACGTCTACCACAGGGAACCCGGCCAGCACGCCGGCCTGGAGGGCGCCCTGGATACCGGCGTCCACGGCGGGGATGAACTCCTTGGGGATGGAGCCGCCCACCACGGCATTGACGAACTCGTAGCCCTTGCCGGACTCGTTGGGCTCCACGATGATCTTTACATGACCATACTGACCGGAGCCGCCGCTCTGCCGCTTGTACTTGGTCTCCTGGTCCACCTTCTTGCGGATGGTTTCCTTGTAGGCCACCTGAGGCGCGCCCACGTTGGCCTCCACCTTGAACTCACGGAGCAGCCGGTCCACAATGATCTGCAGATGCAGCTCGCCCATACCGGCTATGATGGTCTGGCCGGTCTCGTCGTCGGTGTAGGTCTTGAAGGTGGGGTCCTCCTCCGCCAGCTTGACCAGTGCGACGGTCATCTTCTCCTGACCGGCCTTAGTCTTGGGCTCGATGGCCACACGGATGACGGGGTCGGGGAACTCCATGGACTCCAGGATGATGGGGTGATCGGCGTCACACAGGGTGTCGCCGGTGGTGGTGTTCTTCAGGCCCACGGCGGCGGCGATGTCGCCGGAGTAAACCTGCTCGATATCCTCCCGGTGGTTGGCGTGCATCTGAAGGATGCGTCCCATCCGCTCCCGCTTGCCCTTGGTGCTGTTCTGCACCGCAGCGCCGGAGGTCAGGGTGCCGGAATAGACCCGGAAGAAGGTCAGGCGGCCCACATAGGGGTCAGTCATGATCTTGAAAGCCAGAGCGGAGAACGGCTCGTCGTCGGAGGACGGACGCTCCTCCTCCTCATCGGTCACCGGGTTCACACCTTTGATAGGAGGAATATCGGTGGGGGCAGGCATATAGTCCACGATGGCATCCAGCAGCTTCTGAACGCCCTTGTTCCGGTAGGAGGTTCCGCAGGTCACGGGAACCAGCTTGTTCTCGATGGTACCCTTGCGGATGGCGGCCCGGATCATATCGGAGGGGACATCCTCCTCCTCCAGGACCATCATCATGATGTCCTCGTCCAGGTCGGCCACGCTGTCCAGCAGCTGAGTGCGGTACTTCTGGGCCAGCTCCATCATGTCCTCGGGGATGGGCTCCACACGCATATCCGTACCCATCTCGTCGTAATAGATGTCGGCATTCATCTCCACCAGGTCGATGATGCCCCGGAAGTCGGCCTCGGAGCCGATGGGGAGCTGAATGGGCACGGCATTGGCCTTCAGGCGCTCATGGATCATGTCCACAACGTGGTAGAAGTTGGCGCCCATGATGTCCATCTTGTTGACGTACACCATGCGGGGAACGTGATAGTGATCCGCCTGACGCCACACGGTCTCAGACTGAGGCTCCACGCCGCCCTTGGCACACATCACGGTGACAGAGCCGTCCAGCACCCGGAGAGAGCGCTCCACCTCAACGGTGAAGTCCACATGGCCCGGGGTGTCGATGATGTTGATCCGGTGGCCCTTCCAGAAGCAGGTGGTGGCGGCGGAGGTGATGGTGATGCCCCGCTCCTGCTCCTGCACCATCCAGTCCATGGTAGCGGTACCCTCGTGGGTCTCACCGATCTTGTGGTTCACGCCGGTGTAGTAGAGGATACGCTCGGTGGTTGTGGTCTTGCCTGCGTCGATGTGAGCCATGATGCCGATATTTCTGGTTTTTTCCAGAGAAACTTTTCTAGGCATGTGATATGCTCCTTAATTGAAACGATTCAGTGGCGTCGATCACCAGCGATAGTGAGCAAACGCCTTGTTGGCCTCGGCCATCTTGTGGACGTCCTCACGCCTCTTGACGGCGTTGCCGGTGTTGTTGGCAGCGTCCATCAGCTCAGCGGCCAGCCGCTCCTTCATGGTGCGCTCGCTGCGGGTGCGGGAGTACTGGGTCAGCCAGCGCAGACCCAGGGTCTGCCGACGGGCAGGACGGACTTCCATAGGCACCTGGTAGGTGGCGCCGCCCACACGACGGGACTTGATCTCGAGGCTGGGCATAATGTTCTCCATTGCGGCATGGAAAACCTCCATGGGATCCTTGCCGGTTTTTTCCTGGACGATGTCGAAAGCGCCATAGACGACCTTCTGGGCGACGCCCTTCTTGCCGTCGAGCATGATGCTGTTGACGAGCTTGGTCACCAGGACGGAGTTGTATACGGGATCCGGAAGGACTTCCCGCTTGGGTACATTTCCTCTTCTGGGCACTTTAACTTCCCTCCTTCATAATAAGATGATTTCATCGGTACTCGGAGGCGTTTTGCCTCCGTGCAGACAGGGTGCCCCCCTGTCCAGTGCCTGCCGAAGCTCTTACCCAAATCTATGAATAAGCGTCTTCGAGCAAGGCATACGCCTTGCGCTCACGCGCAGCAGTTTTCAATGAGTCGGTGCGAACTTACTTCTTCTTGGCCTTGGGCCGCTTTGCACCGTACTTGGAACGGGCCTGCATACGGCCGTTCACGCCCTGGGTATCCAGAGTGCCGCGGATGATGTGGTAACGCACGCCGGGCAGGTCCTTGACACGGCCGCCGCGGATCATGACCACAGAGTGCTCCTGCAGGTTGTGGCCGACACCGGGGATATAAGCCGTGACCTCATAGCCGTTGGACAGACGCACACGGGCGATCTTCCGCAGAGCCGAGTTGGGCTTCTTGGGGGTGGCGGTACGGACAGCGGTGCAGACGCCACGCTTCTGGGGGGAGGGGAGATCGGTCTCCTTGTCCTTCAGAGTGTCCTTACCTTTCTGCAGGGCGGGGCTGTTGGACTTGTAGACAGAGGTCTTGCGGCCCTTCCGCACGAGCTGATTAAAAGTAGGCATGAATCAGTTTCCTCCTTTCCTTCGTTCTTCAAAATATATTTTAACGAGACGGCAGAGCCATTTCCCGCTAAAATCGGTCTATCCTCTCAGCACCGCCGCCGCTGCGGCGCCGACCGAGAGGCGGCAGGTCTTGCCCAGCTCCTCCATGGAGCGCACCCACTGGACGGGGATCCCCCCTGCCTGGCACAGCTCCTCCAGGGGCTGGGTCAGGGCCGGGTCTGCGTTTTCGGCCAGCAGGACCAGGGCGGCATTCCCGCTCTGGACCGCCTTTCGGGTCTGCTTCACTCCGGCCACGATGGCCGCCGTTTTTTCCTGCCCGTTCACGCCGGTTCCCTCCAATGGTGTTCCGGCAGGCAGCCCGCTGCACCCAAAAAAGGGCGCACGAACCCATCTGCCGCAGACCTGCACAGTTGGAAATTATAACAGCTATCTCAACCCCCGTCAAGGGAATTTTTACGAAATTCCCGTAGCTTTGAGAAAAACGCAGATGCGATACTCTGGCGATGAGCTTTGCCGGGCTGGTGGTCGTCATTCAAGGCGAACCGCCGCAGAGACAGCGCTCTGCGGCGGCCCGGGAAGAGAGGATGAGGATGAAAAAACCTTCGGGAAAAGCGATATCAATCGGCAAACAGCGGGGTGGAGAGATACCGGTCGCCGGTGTCCGGGAGGAGCACGACGACGGTCTTTCCCTCGTTCTCCGGGCGCTGGGCGATCTGCAGCCCCGCCCACAGAGCGGCCCCGGAGGAGATGCCCACCAACACGCCCTCGGCCCTGCCGAACTCCCTGCCTGTGGCAAAGGCGTCCTCGTTGGTCACGGGGATGACCTCGTCATAGACGGCGGTGTTGAGCACGTCGGGGACAAAGCCGGCGCCGATACCCTGAATTTTATGGGCGCCGCCCACCCCCTTGCTCAGCACCGGGGAGGAGGCCGGCTCTACCGCCACCACCCGGACAGCGGGATTCTGGCTCTTTAAATACTCGCCTACGCCGGTGACAGTGCCGCCGGTGCCCACACCGGCCACGAACACGTCCACCTGACCGTCCGGATCCGCCGAGATCGCCGGCCCGGTGGTGGCCCGGTGGACGGCGGGGTTGGCGGGGTTGACGAACTGGCCGGGGATAAAGCTGTTGGGAATCTCCTGCGCCAGCTCGTCCGCTTTGGCGATGGCCCCCTTCATCCCCTTGGCCCCGTCGCTGAGCACCAGCTCCGCACCGTAGGCTTTCATCAGCTGGCGGCGCTCCACGCTCATGGTCTCGGGCATGACGATGATGATACGATAGCCCCGGGCGGCGGCGACTGAGGCCAGGCCAATGCCCGTGTTGCCGGAGGTAGGCTCGATGATGACGGAGCCCTCCTTGAGCAGCCCCTTCGCCTCGGCGTCGTCGATCATCGCCTTTGCGATCCGGTCCTTTACGGAGCCGGCGGGGTTCAGATACTCCAGCTTGCCCAGGAGCCGGGCCTTCAGGCCGTACTTGCGCTCCAGATGGGTGAGCTCCAGCAGCGGGGTCTTGCCGATGAGCTGATCGGCGGATGTATAGATGTTGGACATGATTCATTCCTCCTGAACAGATTTGAGATGGGGTTCTATTTGCCGCTCTCTGCGGCACATCCGGTCAGCGTCCAGGCCGACATCGCCGGGCGAGCGGGGCTTGCATTCTCATAAAACCAACCTCCCTAGTGGGTTTAATGGGATAGTATACCTCTTTGCCCGGATTGTCAAGGGGAATCGGAGAAATATTTTACGCTGCCCATTTCAAAAATTTTTTCTCAAGAGCCGCACTTCCCTATTGACAAGGTGGGAAAATGCGTGGTATGATGCTTCACAAGCAAAATTGAATCCCCGAAAGACGATGAAGAGGAGAGTAGGCAGGCAGATACGTCCCAGAGAGCCTCGGTTGGTGAAAAGAGGCACGGAAGGGCTTGCTGAACATGGCCTTGGAGTTGCGCAGCCGACTGTGATTGTCCATATAGGCTGCGACGGGTGCGCCCGTCATTGCGCAGGAGTTTGTTGGAACTCTGTAAGGCCGGTTCTGTGAGGAGCCGGTGAATCAAGGTGGTACCACGGCGCGTCAGCGCACGTCCTTGAAGCGGAATCGCTTCAGGGGCTTTTTTTATTTGCTTTTACAGTATGGAGAAAGGAGACTGCCGCCTGTGAGTGAGTCCATTATTCGTGTCCGGCATCTGACCAAGACCTTCGGCGAGGGAGAGCACTCCCTGGACGCGCTGAAGGACATCAATCTGGATATACAGGAGGGAGAGATCTACGGCATCATCGGCCTGTCCGGGGCGGGGAAGAGCACCCTGGTGCGGTGCCTGAACCTGCTGGAGCGGCCCACCCAGGGGAGCGTGGTGGTCAACGGTCAGGAGATGACCGCCCTCTCCGAGAAGGAGCTGCGCAAGGCCCGGCGGTCTGTGACCATGATCTTCCAGAGCTTCAACCTGCTCATGCAGCGCACCTGCCTGGCCAACGTCTGCTTCCCTATGGATTTCTGCGGCGTCCCCAGGGCCAAGGCAAAGCGGCGGGCGTTGGAGCTGCTGGAGATCGTAGGGCTGGAGTCCAAGGCGGACGCCTACCCGGTGCAGCTCTCCGGCGGACAGTGCCAGCGGGTGGCCATCGCCCGGGCCCTGGCCACCGACCCCAAGGTGCTGCTGTGCGACGAGGCCACCTCCGCCCTGGACCCCACCACCACCGCCTCTATCCTGGCCCTACTCAAGGAGCTGAACCAGAAGCTGGGGGTGACCGTGGTGGTCATCACCCACCAGATGAGCGTCATCGAGGAGATCTGCGGCCGGGTGGCCATCCTGGACAACGGCTCCATCGTCGAGGAGGGGCTGGTCACTGACATCTTCTCCCATCCCAAGACCGACGCCGCCCGGCGGCTGGTCTACCCCAACGGCGTGCCGGAGACGATGGTTGCCGCCCACGGCAGCCGGACGGTGCGGGTGGCCTTCAACGGCGGCACCGCCTATCAGCCCCTCATCGCCTCCCTCGCCATCGACTGCGGGGTGAAGGTGAACATCCTGGGGGCGGACACCCGAAACATCGACGGCAAGGCCTTCGGCACCATGCTCCTGGGTCTGCCGGAGGACCCCAACGAGGCCGCCAAGGCCCTGAGCTACATCCGTTCCCAGCCCCAGATCACCGCAGAGGAGGTAGAAAACGATGCTTGAGGTATTTACCGCCGCCTTTTGGGAGCAGTACGGCGCGCTGCTCTGGGAGGAGACCCTGAACACCCTGGTGATGGTAGGCGTCTCCACCGTCTTTGCCTATCTGCTGGGCCTGCCCCTGGGCATCCTGCTCATTCTCACGGGAGAACACGGCATCCGACCCCACAAGCGGTTCAACCAGGTGGTGGGATGGATCATCAACGTAGGCCGCTCCCTCCCCTTTATCATCCTGATGATCGTCCTGATGGACTTCACCAAGCTCATTGTGGGCACCAAGATCGGCGTGAAGGGGGCCATCGTCCCCCTGGTCATCTCCGCCGCCCCCTTTATCGCCCGGATGGTGGAGTCCTCTCTCAGCGAGGTAGACGCCGGAGTGGTGGAGGCGGCCCAGTCCATGGGGGCGTCCACCTTCCAGATCATCTGGAAGGTCTATCTCCCGGAGGCCCGGCCCTCCCTCATCCTGGGCGGCTCCATCTCCATGATCACCATCCTGTCCTACACCGCCATTGCAGGAGCGGTGGGGGCGGGCGGCCTGGGCAACCTGGCCATCCGCTACGGCTACAACCGGAAGGTGGACTCCATGCTGTTCATCACCGTCATCCTGCTCATCGTGCTGGTGCAGATCATCCAGTCCGTTTTCAGCCGCGTGTCGGCCCATACCGACAAGCGTTTGAAATAATCACATCTCTTATTGTAAGGAGGAACACACCATGAAGAAGAAACTGCTTGCCCTGATCCTTGCTCTGGCGATGGCTCTGGCCCTGGCTGCCTGCGGCAGCGGCGATACCACCGACGACACTGCCGACACCACGGACACCACCACCACGGAGGAAGCCGAGGACACCGCCGAGGAGACCGAGGACGCCGACGCGGAGGAGACTGAGGACACCGACGCTGATGCCGAGGAGACCTCCGGCGACGAGGATGCCGACGCCGAGACCACCGTGCTCCGGGTCGCCGCCTCTCCCACCCCCCACGCCGAGATCCTGGAGCAGGTGGTGGACGTGCTGGCCGAGCAGGGCATCGAGCTGATCATCACCGAGTATGACGACTACATCGTGCCCAACACCGCCGTAGAGGAGGGCGAGGAGGACGCCAACTACTTCCAGCATCAGCCCTATCTGGACCAGTTCAACGAGGAGAACGGCACCCATCTGGTGAGCGTGGCCGCCATCCACTATGAGCCCTTCGGTATCTATCCCTGCACCAAGTCCTCTCTGGATGAGTTGGAGGAGGGCGACGTGGTGGGCGTGCCCAACGACGCCACCAACGAGGCCCGGGCGCTGCTGCTGCTCCAGGACGCCGGTCTGATCACCCTGGCGGACGGCGTGGGCCTGGAGGCCACCACCAACGACATCGTGGACAACCCCTATAACCTGACCTTCCTGGAGGTCGAGGCCGCCATGCTGCCCAACCTGACCACCGAGTGCGCCATCGCCGCCATCAACGGCAACTACGCCCTCCAGGCTGGCTTCTCCTCCGCCGCCGACGCCCTGGTCACTGAGGACGCCGAGTCTGAGGCCGCCCAGACCTACGCCAACGTCATCGTGGTGAAGGAGGGCAACGAGGACAACCCCGCCGTCCAGGCTCTGGTGGACGCCCTCCAGTCCGAGGCCGTCCGGGAGTACATCGAAGCGACCTATGAGGGCAACGTGCTGCCCATCTTCTGATTGCTGAATACAGGCCGGACACACCCAATGGGGCCCTCGCAGAGAAATTCTGAGACGGCCCCCATTTTTCCAATTTTTTCTATTTACAAAAGTTATTTTCGGTGCTATTCTATACGGAAGCGAAGGAAACATCCTTGCGCAACTCAAACCAAGGGGGTAAAAAGCATGAAACTTACCAAACTCACTGCTCTGCTTATGGCGTTCGCCATGCTGCTGAGCATCACCGCATGCAGCTCCACCACCACCGAGGAAGAGACCGACACAGACGAGACCTCCACCGCAGACACCACAGAAGCGGAGGAGACCGAAGACGCAGACGAGGAAGAGGCCGCCGAGGAGACCGAAGAGGAAGTCGCCGATACGGAGGAGACCGCCGACGAGCTGACCCTCTCCGGCACCCAGAGCGCCGTGATCGAGGGCTTTGACTGGGGTCCTGCGGTAACCAAGGTAATTCTGTCCCTGGATCAGGCGGTGGACGCCGCCACTGTGGACGCATCTGCCTTTGCCGTCGTCGAGCAGAAGGAGAGCTTTAACTGGGCTGCTCTGTATGACGACACCCTGGACGCCACCGAGCATACCATCGCCGAGGCGGAGCGCACCGTCACCGCCGCCTACACCTGCGACATGGACGGCAACCAGGTGGACGAAGCCTCCGACTATATCGCCCTTGAGCTGTACTACAGCCCCGACGAAGGCTCCCCCTACTGCTATGACGTGTTCACCGGAAAGAACACCGTATGCAGCCCCTATGAGCTGGCCATCTCCCTCACTGACAGCAGCGCTCTGGCCGCAGAAGACGGGACAGCCGTCACTGGGCTGGCTGTGGACGCCGCCATCGACCTGAGCGCCGCCTCTATGCCCCAGCTGGAGCAGGTGGATCTCACCGGCACCTTCACCGGCAGCGACGGCGAGACGCTGTGCTATGGCTCCTATGAGCCTGAGGACGACGGGGAGCTCCATCCCCTGGTGATCTGGCTCCACGGCGCAGGAGAGGGCGGCACCGACCCCTCCATCAACAACCTGGGCAACAAGGTCACGGCCCTGTATGACGAGGCGTTCCAGAGCGCCATGGGCGGCGCCTATGTGCTGACGCCTCAGACTCCCACCTTCTGGCTGACCTACGATGAGGAGGGCAACTGGGCAGACAACCCCGGCACCGATTCCATCTATCTCACCACCCTGATGGAGCTGATCGAGGACTATGTGGCAAACCATGAGGGGATCGACGCCAACCGCATCTATGTGGGCGGCTGCTCCAACGGCGGCTATATGACCATGGATCTCATCCTGAACTACCCCGACTACTTCGCCGCCGCCTTCCCCATCTGTGAGGCCTATCTGGACTCCGGCATCACCGATGAACAGCTGGAGGGTATCAAAGACCTGCCCGTCTGGTTCGTCTACGCCGCCAACGCTACGACAGTGGATCCCCCGCTGTACGAGATGCCCACCATTGAGCGGCTCCAGGCCATCGGCGCAGACGTTCACACCTCCGTCTTTGACAACGTGGTGGATACCACCGGCCTCTACACCACCGAGGACGGCTCCGCCTATGAGTACATGGGCCATTGGTCCTGGCTGTACTTCTTCAACGACCAGTGCGAGGAGGACGGAGTAAGCCTGTGGACCTGGCTGGCCGAACAGAGCAAGTAATTCCATACCACCGTCGCCGCATCCCGGAACGTTCTGACCGGGACAGACGGCGAATGACCGATTGACAGACAGAGCCGACCGGCGGGGATGACCCGTCGGTCGGCTCTGTATTCCTTTACAAAAGTGCTTTTTTGTGTTATGCTGTCCCCAGAAAATCGTTCAGGAGGAACCGTCATGCCGAACTATCCTACCCCTCACATCCAGGCCCGCCCGGAAGACTTTGGGGAGACCGTCCTCATGCCCGGTGACCCGCTGCGCTCCCAATGGATCGCGGAGCAGTTTCTCCGGGACGCCGTTCTGGTCAATAACGTCCGGGGGGTGCAGGGCTACACCGGCTATTATGGGGACACCCGTATTTCCGTCATGGCCTCCGGCATGGGGATGCCCTCCATGGGAATTTACTCCTATGAGCTGTTCCGCTTTTTCGGCGTGCGGAATATCATCCGCATCGGCTCGGCGGGGGCCATCCAGCCGGAGGTGCATCTGAGAGACATCGTCATCGGCCAGGGGGCCTCCACCGACAGCAGCTGGGCGGAGCAATACCATCTGCCGGGGAGCTTTGCCCCTCTCTGCTCCTTCTCCCTGCTCCAGGCCTGCGTCGCCGCCGCAGAGGAGCGGGGTCTGCCCTTCCATGTGGGCAATCTCCTGTCCTCAGACCGGTTTTACGGGGACGAGGAGGGGCTGCCCCAGGCTCTCCAGACCAACGAGAGCTGGCGGAAGGTGGGGGTGCTGGCAGTGGAGATGGAGAGCGCTGCCCTCTACATGAACGCCGCCCGCTGGGGCGGCAACGCCCTGGCCATCTGCACCGTGTCCGACCACATCCTCCGGGGTGAGGCGCTCAGTCCCCAGGAGCGACAGAGCGGCTTTGCCCGGATGGTGGAGCTGGCCCTGGAAACCGCCCGGCGGGCGTAGCTTATCTGTTCTTCTTCTGGCCGTAATAGGCGTTGGGGCCGTGCTTGCGCAGATAGTGCTTGTCCTGAATACGCTGGGCGGCCGGGGCGGCGTTGGGGGCCACCTGCCGGGTGAAAATGGCCATTTTCGCCACCTCCTCCAGCACGACGGCGTGATACACCGCCTGGGCCGCATCCTTGCCCCAGGTGAAGGGGCCGTGGCTGTGGCAGATGACGGCGGGGACGGCCACCGGGTCGATGCCCCGGGAGCGGAACTCCTCCACGATGATCTTGCCGGTGTTGCGCTCATAGTCCTCATCCAGCTCCTCCTGGGTCAGATGCCGGGCGCAGGGGATGGGGCCGTAGAAATAGTCGGCGTGAGTGGTGCCATAGCAGGGGATGTCCTCCCCGGCCTGGGCCCAGCCCACAGCGTAGGGGCTGTGGGTGTGGACGATACCGCCGATCTGGGGAAATGCGTTGTAGAGCACCAGATGGGTCCTGGTGTCCGAGGAGGGGTTCAGCTCTCCCTCCACCTGGTTGCCATCCAAATCCATGACCACCAGATCCTCCGGCCGCAGCTCGTCATACTCCACCCCGGAGGGCTTGATGACGAACAGGCCGCGCTCCCGGTCGATGCCACTGACATTGCCCCAGGTGTAGGTGACAAGGCCCCGGCGGGGCAGCTCCATATTCGCCTCGTAGACCTTTTGCTTCAGTTCTTCCAGCATAACAAAACCTCCGTTTTTGTCTCCCGACTTGAAATGGGGACGTTTCTTACTCCAGTATACCACCGATCCGAAGATTCGCAAAGAGAAATTCCCGGAAATGCCCGGGCAGTCTGCGCCAAAGGAGGGAGTGACCCATGGCAGAGATCTTGCGGCAGATCGCAGAGGGAGGCCTCTGCCGGTTTGTGGACCGCGTCCCCTCCTGGCAGGAGGCCGTCCGGCTGGGAGCAGAGCCACTGGCGGAACAGGGGTATGTGGATGTCGGCTACAGCGAGCAGATCATCGCCTGTATTCAGCGGTACGGACCCTATATGGTCTTTGACCACGGGGTCGCCATGCCTCACGCCCAGGAGGAGCCGTCCTTCGTCCACAGAACGGGGGTCAGCCTTCTGCGGCTGAGAGAGGCGGTGGATTTTGGCCCGGGGGCGGAGGGAACGCCCAAGACCGCCCGCCTGCTGTTCACGCTGGCGGCCTGCGGCCCAGAGGAGCATCTGGACTGCATCCGGGACCTGGCGCATATTTTTCTCAACGAGCCTCTGCTGGACGCCCTCATGGCGGCGGATACCCCCGAGGACATTCTGGCGGCGGCGAAGCAATACCCTTTGGAGGGGGAGGACTGAGGAGAAGCTGTGCTGTGAGCCGATGTCCGCCATCGAATCCGCCTGTTCCACCGTTTCGGCCGCTTCCCTATGCAGCCCCTTCCGACAGAGGGACGCGGGAGACGGGAACGGTGGAGCGGAAACGGAGCGCGAGGGGAGACAAAAAAATCCGTCAAAGCCCTTGACAAGCGGGGGAAAATGAATATAATGGTAAAAGTCGTCAGACAACAGCAAAACACCATAGCGGGATTGTGTAAGGGTAGCACAGCAGACTCTGACTCTGTATGTGAGGGTTCGAATCCTTCTCCCGCTGCCACAACCGTCGCCTCCCCTGTTCAGCACAGGAGAGGCGATTTTGTTTTTCTGGTGGACGAACCGCGGGGCGTCAGCTGCTCCCGGGGAAACGCCCTTGACGACGGCGGGCGGGCCGCCGTACAATAGACAACACAGACGACAGGAGGCGCTTCTTATGAATATTCTGGTCACCGGATTTGAGCCATTTGGGGGAGAGAAGATCAACCCCTCCTGGGAGGCGGTGCGCCGTCTTCCGGCGCAGATCGGGAGAGCAAAGGTCACGGCGGTACAGCTGCCCACCGCCTTTCAGCGGGGAGAAGCCGCCCTGCTCTGCGCGCTGGAGACCTGCCGCCCGGAGCTGGTCCTCTGCGTGGGACTGGCGGGGGGACGGAAGAGCTTCACCCTGGAGCGGGTGGGCATCAATCTCCGGGACGCCCGCATCCCGGACAACGACGGCTTTCAGCCGGAGGACCGGCCGGTGCGGCCGGACGGCCCCGCTGCCTATTTCGCCACCCTGCCCGTAAAAGAGATGGCGCAGGGCCTGAACCGGGCGGGCATCCCGGCAGCGGTCTCGTACACGGCGGGGACCTATGTGTGCAACGACATCCTCTACACCCTCCTGGACTGGCAGACCCGGGAAATGCCGGAGAGCCGGGGCGGCTTCGTCCACCTGCCCTACACCTTGGAGCAGGCGGCGGAAAAGGGAGATACCGTGCCGGGAATGGCGCCGGAGGAGATGTTCCGGGGCCTGGAGCTTGCCATCCGGCTCGCCGTCGGAGAGAACGGGTGAGCTTGCGGACATTTTTGCAACTTTTCACGGCGAAAACACTCTACCTTAAAAATTTTTAGGGTTAAATTTATAATTTTGCGTCATTTCGTTCACATTCTGTACACAACCATTGCGTATCCTTGGTATCAGAAAACAGACGGGCCGGAACAGCTCCGGGACCCGTAAAAGGAGCGTCAATATCATGGGCTACAATATGTATGACAAGGACTATGGCAGCGGTTTCACCCCGGAGAACGACAACCGTCCCCCGGAGGAGCGCCCGGGCTACAAGCCCCCGGAGCAGACAGAGCAGACGGAGCAGGCGCAGGCCGCCCCTGCTGCCCAGCCTGCCGGGTCCACTCAGCAGGCGGAGGCTACCCAGACCTCTCAGAGCGAGCAGACCGCCCAGCCCACCCAGACGGCGGCCCAGCAGTCGGTGGTGAACGGGGAATACCACTATAGCTACGGTTTCCAACAGGCGGACAGCTCCGACTTTGCCGGGGCGGGCAGCACGCAGCCCACCTCCGCCAATGCCTACGGCAGTGGCTACCACACCTATAACACCGGCAACGGCTACCAGACCGGCAACGCCTACGGCGGGACCTATGGAGCCTCCGCCAACGCCGACTATGGCAACGGCACCACCCCGCCCACCAATCCCGATAATGGCGGCCGGACCTCCACGCCTCCCCCCAAGCCTCCCAGAAAGCCGAAGAAGTCCGGCGGCTCCGGGG
>JAJBUB010000046.1 GCA_020860575.1 Clostridiales bacterium
TGATGAGCGCGAGGCCGATAGAGACGGGGGGACCGCCGTCAAAGGGCAGCTGCCCGGTGCGCATCTCGTCCAGGACGCCGGCGGCGGTTTTGATGTCGCTCCTGGCGTCCACCGAGAGGCCCTTTGCCTGCTCCGGGGAGACATAGTGGACACTGCCGAAGGCCTCTGTGGTCAGCGTCTTCTGGCTGTCCATGATGCGGGCGATGCCGAAGTCGGCCACCTTAACGCTGCCGTCCCGAAGGACCATGATGTTCTGGGGCTTGATATCCCGGTGGACGATGCCCCGGCTGTGGGCGTGGCGGAGGGCGTGCATAATCTGGGTGGTGAAGTGAAGGGCCTCCCGCCAGTCCAGAACGCCGCCCCGCTTCTGCATATACTCCTTCAGAGTAATGCCCTCGATCAGCTCCATGACGATATAGTCCGCCTCTTCAAACTGGCCCACGTCGTAGACGCTGACGATATTGGGGCTGGAGAGCATGGCGACAGCCTGGGACTCGGTATGGAACCGGCGGCGGATATCGTCGTCCAGCATCATATTGGGCCGCAAAATCTTGACCGCTACCAGCCGGTTGAGGCGATGGCACTTTGCCTTGTAGACCACCGCCATGCCGCCCTCGCCGATCTTCTCCAGTATCTCATACCGATCATCAAGGTATTTTCCGATGTATTGATCCATGAAAAACCTTCCTTGCCTTTCCGCGCCGTCCCGCAGGTCCATCAGGACCGCCGTCACATTGTCGCGCGCTCCACGGCGCAGCGCCTCATCCACCAGCCGCTGACAGCCCTCCTTGATGGGGCCGCCCTGCTGCACCAGCTCGAAGATCTCGCCGTCCGTCAGCTCGTTGGTCAGTCCGTCGGAGCAGAGCAACAGCCGCTCACCGGACTGAAGCCTGTGAACAAACAGGTCCCCGTTGACCTGGCGCTCCGTCCCCAGCGCCCGGGTGATAATATTCTTTCTGGGGTGGTTCCTGGCCTGCTCCGGCGTGATCCGTCCCGCCCGGAGCATCTCCGCCACCAGAGAATGGTCCTGGGTGATCTGCCGGATGCCGCAGTCCCGGAGGGCATAGGCCCGGCTGTCCCCCACGTTGAGAATGTAGGCCGATGAACCGAGTACCAGGGCCGCCACCAGAGTCGTCCCCATGCCCCGACATTCCGGATGCTCCCAGCCGTAGCAGTAGACCGACTGATTGGAGCGCTCCAGGGCATAGCGCAGCTGCTCCTCCGGGGGATTCCCGCCGCCGTCAGACGGCTCAGAGAGGGCCTGGAGCAGCGTCTGGGCGAAGCTGTCTATGGCCAGCTGACTGGCCACCTCTCCGGCGTTGGCGCCGCCCATGCCGTCACAGACGACTCCCAGGCTCACGCCGTCCCCGACGCAGGTGAAACACGCGTCCTCATTGTGGGCGCGTACACAGCCCACATCGGTTTTCTTCCATGCAGCGACCTGCACATTCTCACCGGCTTTCCCGCAGACCTGACGGCCTGTTATTCTGTCTCCTGGATGCCCAGGGTCTTTCGACGCAGCTGGCCACAGGAGGCATCGATATCGCTGCCCAGCCGCCGCCGGACCGTGGTAGTGACCCCCTGCTGCTCCAGCCGCTGCTGGAACTGTCTGGTCCGGGTGCTGGGCTTTAAGGGACTCTCCCGCACATTGTTCAGCGGGATCAGGTTTACATGGCCGGGTATCCCCTTCAGCCGACGGGCCAGCAGGTCGGCCTGCCAGTCGTGGTCGTTGACCCCGTCCACCATGGCATACTCGTAGGAGATGCGCCGCCCGGTGGTTTCAAAGTACCGGCGGCAGCAGTCAAACAGCTTGTCCACCCCCACTGACCGGTTGACCGGCATCAGCCGGGAGCGGGTCTCGTCGTCCGGGGCGTGGAGAGATACCGATAAAGTTAATTGTAACCGATAACCGGCAAGTTTGTCAATTTTTTCTGTTAAGCCACAGGTAGAAAGAGAGATATGTCGCATCCCGATGTTCATTCCGTCCGGATCGTTGACCAATTCCAGAAAGCGCATGACCGCATCAAAATTATCCAGCGGCTCTCCAATGCCCATCAGGACAATGTTGGAGATTTTTTCTCCCGATTCCTTCTGAACAAAAATGACCTGATCTAAAATTTCTCCGGCAGTCAGGCGGCGGACCAGCCCGCCCAGGGTGGAGGCGCAGAAGGCGCAGCCCATCAGGCAGCCCACCTCAGAGGAGACGCAGACGGTATTTCCATGCCGGTAGCGCATCAGCACCGACTCAACGCAGTTGCCGTCTCCCAGCCGCCAGAGATATTTGATCGTCCCGTCCAGCCGGGAGACCTGCTTTCGCTCCACCTGGGGCACTGTGAGAACACATTGCGCCGCCAGCTGCTCCCGGAGGGCTTTCGGCAGATTGGACATCTCCTCAAAGGACGCGACCCCCCGGTGGAGCCATTGAAAGACCTGCTTAGCCCGGAATTTTGGCTGTCCCAGCCCCGCCATCAGGGCCTCCAGCTCGGGACGGGACAGGGATTTGATGTCAGTCATGTCTCTCTCCTCAATTTTGCCATAAAGAATCCGTCTGTCCCGTGGAGATGGGGCCAGAGAGTCTGCATGCCGTCGCACTCCCCCACGCCGGGCAGGGTGAACCTCTCCAGATGAAAGCCGGGATGACCGGAGAGAAAGGCGGAGACGACCTCCTGGTTCTCCCGGCGCAGTACGGTGCAGGTGGAATAGAGCGGCGCCCCGCCGGGGGCCACATACCGGGAGACGTTGTCCAAAATGGCCCGCTGGATCTCCGGCAGGCACTCCAGGGGTTCCGGCTCCTTGTAGCGGATGTCCGGCTTTTTGCGGATAATGCCCAGACCGGAGCAGGGGACGTCCGCCAGCACCAGATTGAATTTTCTCTCCAGCTCAGGCTGAAACACCCGCCCGTCCATGGCCCGGGTGGTGATGCAGTCGATGCCCAGTCGCTCCGCCCCCTCCCGGATACGGGAGAGCTTTTTCGCCTGGAGATCGCAGGAGAGGACAGAGCCTCGGTTTTTCATCTCCATCGCCGCCTGGAAGCTCTTGCCCCCTGGAGCGGCGCAGGCGTCCAGCACGGCCATACCGGGGCAGGGTCCGGCGGCCAGTACCGCCAGACGGGCGGCGGCGTCCTGCACCTGGAACAGTCCCTCCCGGAAGCTGGCAAGGCGGCTCAAATCACCCGTCTCTGAGATCTGATAGCAGTCCGGCAGGAAGGGGTGGGCCTCCACAGTGACCCCCTCCCCTTCCAGACGACGCGCCAGCACCCCACCGTCCGTTTTCAGGGGGTTGACCTGGATGACGGTGGCAGGCTGGCTGTTATTCGCCTGGAGCAGCGCCTCCAGGGTGTCCTCCGGGACCTCGTCCCGCAACAGATCCACCAGCCACTGGGGATGGCTGTAGCGAACGGAGAGGGACTCCGGCCCAGGTATCGTATCCCTTTGCCGCAGGAAGGACCGGAGAACGCCGTTGACCAGGCCGGGGGAACGGGGATTTTTGCTCCACCTCCGGGCCAATTTAACGCTCTCGTCCACGGCGGCATGGGCGGGGACCCGGTCCAGAAAGGCCAGCTGGTACAGTCCCAGCTCCAGAATCAGGCGGACCGGCAGCTCCAGCCGCTCCACGGGGACCCGGCAGAGCTGCTCCAGCCAGTAGAGGAGCAGCAGCTGGTTCTGCTGTACGCCATAGCACAGGCGGCTGGTCAGGGCAGCGTCCCGGCCGGAAAGCCCGGCCCGTCGGATGGCCGCAGACAGCGCGCTGTCCGACCAGGCGCGGCGCTTTTCACAGGCGATCAGCACCTCCAGCGCTACCGTCCGGGCGGATGAGGCAGTGATTTTTTCCTCCATATCAGCTCAGCAGCGTGTAGACGAACATCTCCCAGCGCAGCCGGGAGCCAACCTCCAGCCCCTCCGGCAGCAGCGCCAGGGCCACCTGGTTCAGCTGATCGGAGGGCGCGTCCGTCCGGCGGAGCATGGCATAGTCGCCGGTGATTTGGGCTACCACATATTCCTTGGGGGAGATATCCATGTTGATTTACCTCACTCTGTCCTGTTTCCGTTATGTCAGGGGATGGCCCCGGAGATAGTCGGCGGCCCGCATCCGCTTTTTGCCGGGGGCCTGGACCTCTGTAATGCGGAGTACACCGCCGTCGCCGCAGGCCATCAGGATGCCCTGTCCGTCCGTCCCCAACAGCGTTCCACCGGGTTTTCCGGTCCTCTCGTCAGTGACCTGGGTGGCGAACACCTTGAAGGTCTGCCCACCCACCTGGGCTGTGGTGGCGGGCCAGGGGACCAGTCCCCGCACCTGGTCGTGAATCGACCGGGCGCTGTGGCTCCAGTCGATGGGGGAAAGGGTACGGCTGAGCATGGGTGCATAGGTCGCCTGGGAGTCGTCCTGAGGCGTCCGGCAAGCGGTCCCGGCGGCAATTTTGTCCACCGTCTCGCTGAGCAGCCCGGCTCCCATCTCCGCCAGCCGGTCGTGGAGGGCCTCTGCCGTCTCGTCCGGGTCGATAGGGGTGGACGCCTGGGCCAGAATGTCCCCGGAATCCAGCGCCTCGGCGATGTCCATAATGGTCACGCCCGTCTCCCGCTCACCGTTGATGACTGCCCAGTTGATGGGGGCGGCGCCCCGGTACCTGGGGAGCAGAGAGGAGTGTACATTGATGCAGCCCAGAGGGGGCATCTCAAAGAAGGGGCGGGGCAGGATCTTCCCGTAGGCCGCCACCACCATCAGATCGGGCCGGAACGCCGCCAGCGTCTCCAGCGCCCCCTCCTCCCGGAGCGTCCGGGGCTGGATGACGGGGATGTTGTGGACCAGGGCCACCTCTTTTACCGGGGAAAAGGTCAGCTTCATCCCCCGGTTTTTGGGCTTGTCCGGCTGGGTGTAGACGGCGGCGATCTCGTGGCCGTCGGCAATGAGCCGTTTCAGGGAGGGGACGGCGAACTCCGGCGTCCCCATAAAGACGATACGCATCACTCCGCCTCGCTTTCGGCGGCCTCCATCTCGTCCAGCTCCTCGGTGGAGTAGGTCCGGTCGCACAGCTCGTCAAACAGATGACCGTCCAGATGGGCCAGCTCGTGGCAGAAGCACCGGGCGGCGAGGCCCTGGTCCTCCACCTCAAACCATTCCCCGTTCCGGTCCTGGGCCTTGACCCGCACCACCATGGGGCGGGTGACATAGCCGTACTGCCCCGGCAGGGAGAGACAGCCCTCCAGCCCGGTCTGCTCCCCGGAGGAGGAGACGATGACCGGATTGATCAGCTCGTGAATATGCTCCTCCTCGTTCATGACCACGACGACCCGGCGGAGGATACCCACCTGGGGGGCGGCCAGGCCCACGCCGTTGGAGTCGATCAGGGTCTCCTTCATGTCGTCCAGCAGGCGGTGGAGCTTCCAATCAAATCTGGTGACAGGGTGGCTGACCTTGTTGAGAACAGGGTCTCCCTTTTGGACAATTTCTCGAATCATTGTTCTTTCCTCCCATTTTTATCCATCCACAGGATTGACGTCTGCAAAGACGGCCAATCCCCGATTTTGTCTGTCCTCCGACGCCGCGCGCAGCAGCTGAGAGATCATCTGCCGCATGGAGCGGTCGTTGCGCCCGGTGACGGTGAGGCGGTAACGATACCGGCCGTTTACCCTGACTACGTTGGCCGGGGCAGGCCCCAGCACGGAAAAGGGCGTATGCTCCATCAGCGCACTCCCCTGCCACGCGATCAGGCCGTCCCGGAGCCGCATACTGCTCCGCAAAACGGCTCCCTCCTCCGATCCGGTGACGGTCAGAACGATCATGTCCCGAAAGGGGGGCAGCTGCCGCATGGCGCGGAGATGGATCTCCTCGGCATAGAAGCCGTCGTAATCCTGCCGTGCGGCGGCGTTGATGACGCTGTTCTGGGGATGAAAGGTCTGTATGACCGCTCTCCCCTCCCGCAGACCCCGTCCGGCCCGGCCCACCACCTGAGTGAGCAGGGAGAAGGTGCGTTCCCCTGCCCGGAAATCGTCCATGTGGAGGGTCATATCCGCGTCGATCACCCCCACCAGGGTCACGTTTTCAAAGTCCAGGCCCTTGGCCACCATCTGGGTGCCGACGAGGATGGGGATCTTCTCCTGTTCGAACTTCTGTAGCAGCTGCCGGTGGGTGTGGGCGGCGGAGACGGTGTCCGCGTCCAGCCGCAGGACGGGCGTTCCGGGAAATTGCTCCGCCAGGTCCTCCTCCAGCCGTTGGGTGCCGTAGCCCACAAAGACCAGCGGCCCACCGCAGACCGGGCAGCGGTCGGGGAGCGGCTCGCTGTGGCCGCAGTAGTGGCACATCAGCCGTCCGTTGGCCTTGTGATAGGTCAGGTGGACGGAGCAGCGGCTGCACTGGGGTACCTCGCCGCACTCGGCACAGATGACCATTCGGCTGGCTCCCCGTCGGTTGAGCAGCAAAATCGACTGCTCCCCCCGGCGGAGGTTCTCCGTCAGCTCATCCCTCAGTACGCCGCCGATGGAGGAATCGTTTCCCCTCCGCAGGTCCTCCCGGGTGTCGGAGAGAAGCACTCTTGGCAGCTCCCGGCCGTTATATCGCCGGTCCAGCCGGAACAGATGATATTTTCCCGTCTGCGCCAGGTACATACTCTCCACCGACGGGGTGGCAGAACCGAGCAGCAGCAGGGCGTTCTGCTGGGTGCAGCGGAACTTTGCCACCTCCGCCGCATGATACCGGGGCAGATTTTCCGATTTATAGGTGGCCTCCTGCTCCTCGTCCAGAATGATGAGGCCGATGTTCTGCAAGGGCGCAAAGACCGCCGAGCGGGTGCCGATGACCACGCTGGCCTCTCCCCTTCTGGCCCGTTTCCACTCGTCATATCGCGCACCGGCGGAGAGGGAGCTGTGCAGCACCGCCACCCGGTCCCCGAATTGTGCGATGAACTGGCGCATGATCTGAGGCGTCAGGCCGATCTCCGGCACCAGAACCAGGGCGGTGCGCCCCATCTGTAATGTCCGGTGGATCAGGCGGATATAGACCGAGGTCTTTCCCGAGCCGGTGACGCCGTAGAGCAGGCCGCAGGCAGGCTTTTCCTGTTCCAGAAGGGCGGTCAGTCCGTCGTAAGCGGCCTGCTGCTCCGCGGTCAGCTCCGGCGGCTCCTGGTGGGGGGCCGAATCCAACTCCGGACGACGAAAGACCTCTCGCTGAAAGAGGGTGACGAGGCCGGATTTTTCCAGCTCCTTCAGGGTGCGGCGGCTGGCGCCGGTGAAGTAGGCCACATCCTTGACGGAGGCTGTCCCCACGCTGCACAGCAGCTCTATCACCGCCTTCCGGGCCTTGGAGCGGCTTTTTGCCACCGCCTCCCTGGCCGCGTCCTGAGGGACGGCCAGCATGGCGACCTCCTCGCTCTTGTCCCCCACGCCCCGCTGGGCGCTGGTCTCCAGCTGCAAAACGCCGTCCTCAACCAGACGGCGCAGCGCCCTGGAGGGGTTGGTCTGTCCAAAGGCCTCCCGGAGCGTTTTGCGCTGGATACTGCCTCCCCCGTCAGAGATCAGAGACAACACCCGTTTCTCCGTCTCATTGCAGGGATGCTGCTCCTGCCAGGCGGCGAGGTCAATGTCCGGAGCCAGGCGATAGCTGTCCTGGAGATCATAGTAAAGCCCGGCGGGGAGCATGGCCTTGACCGCGTCGTAGACGGTACAAAAATACCGCTCCCGCATCCAGAGGGCCAGGCGAATCCCGTCTGCGTCCACCACCGGCTCCTCGTCCAGAATGGCGCTGGGACATTTCAGCTGCATCTCCGGCTGCTCCCGGGCCACATCGAGGACCAGACCCTCAGACCGGCGATTTCCCTTTCCAAAGGGGACGATGACCCGCATACCGGGTCGCAGCGTCCGGGAAAAGCCGTCCGGGACGAGGTAGGTATAGGGCTTGTCAATGGCATAGGTGGCCGAGGCGACGGCCACTTTGCAGCACAACGCCGGTTCCAGGACGCTCACCCCCTCTCCGGCACGGAATATGACGCAAGGCAAGGGGCGTCAGAGGCCCATTGTCCCCGACGCCTCTTGCCTTGCAGATCGGTTGCTCGGTTGGCGGCTCACGCCTCACCCGACTCCTGCTGTATGACAGGACGATGAATCTGGCCCGCCCGGGCCTCGTTGAGTGCGATGGTCACCGGCTTTTCCGTCAGCGGCTCATCCGCAGTCTCTGCAGCTGAGATCTCCCGCGCCCGGTGGGCCACCAGGTTGACCAGCTCGTACCGGCTGTTGATGTCGTTTTTCATCAGCTCGTTCATGGGATAGAGAATCATAGTACAATATCCTCCTTGATCATATCCAGCCGGGCGGACACCCGGCAATCCTGTGCCTTGAGAATGGACAGCACCTCATCGGCGGCCTGAGGTACCTTATCGTTGACCACCAGAAAATCGTAGAGGGGGATCTCCTGATATTCTTCCCTGGCCCGCTGGAGCCGTCCCTGGATGACCTCCTCGCTCTCGCTCTGGCGGCCGTGGAGCCGACGGGACAGCTCACCAAAGGACGGGGGGATGACGAAAATCAGGGTGGCCTCCGGGCAGAGATGCCGTACCTGGGCGCCCCCCTGGACCTCAATGTCCAGCAGCACGGCGTGGCCGGACTGGATCAGCGCCTCTACATCCGCCCGGGAGGTGCCGTAATACTGCCCCTGATAGCAGGCATATTCCAAAAATTCTCCCGCCTCGATCATACGGGAGAAGACATCCATGTCCACGAAATGGTAGTGGACGTGGTTTTCCTCCCCGCTCCGGGGCTTCCGGGTGGTGTAGGAGATGGAGAAGGTGAGGCTCTGCCGCTGATTGCGTACCTCGGAGATGACAGTGCTTTTACCCACACCGGAGGTGCCTTAGATGACGACGATCTGCCCCTTTTTAGCTCTGGTATTCATCCGCAGCCTGCTTGGCGTTTTCTCGACCTTCCACTCGAACCGAGATGACCTCAGGTGTCAGAGCAGAGAGGATCACATGGCCGGTATCCGCGATGAGGACCGATCTGGTCCTCCGCCCGTAGGATGCGTCGATGAGAACGCCCCGTTCCCGCGCCTCCTGGACGATTCGTTTGATGGGTGCTGAGTCCGGGCTGACGATGGCCACGATACGGTCGCCGGCGACCATATTGCCATAGCCGATGTTCAGCAGCAGCATCCTGCCGCCTCCTTTGCAAGCTGTTATTCCACGTTCTGGACCTGCTCCCGAAGCTTTTCCAGCTCCGCCTTCATGTCCACCACAATGGTGGACAGCTGCAAATCGTTGCACTTGGAGCCTGTGGTGTTGGTCTCCCGGTTCATCTCCTGGATGAGAAAGTCCAGCTTCCGGCCGATGACGCCGCCCTGACGGACCATATCCCGGAACTGGTTGATATGGCTGTGGAGACGAACGGTCTCCTCCGCCACGGCCACCTTGTCGGCAAAGATCGCCGCTTCGGTCAGGATACGGGCCTCGTCGATCTGCCGGTCCTCCAGTACCTCCCGGAGCTTGGCGGTGAGGCGCTCCCGATAGGCGGCCACCGTCTCCG
Organism: Clostridiales bacterium; assembly: GCA_020860575.1. Taxonomy (GTDB): domain Bacteria; phylum Bacillota; class Clostridia; order Oscillospirales; family Oscillospiraceae; genus Onthomonas. The sequence goes on from JAJBUB010000046.1 coordinate 9,507, forward strand.
GAGAGCGGGCCTCCACCTGGCGGGTGTAGTCCTCCAGGGTGTCCAGCCGACCCAGCAGGTCCTCCGCCAGCTTTTCCCCTTCCCGGGTACGCATGGCGTTGAAGTCGGTCAGCGCCATCCGGGTGACCTGGCGGATATCCTCGGTGAGCTGCTCCAGATTTTCAGGCGCCCTCTCCACCCGGAACACGTCGGGGAACCGGGAGAGCAGGGACACGGAGACGTCATCCCGGAGGCCGAAGGTCTCCCCCATCTCCCGTAGGGCCTTAAGATATCCGGCAGCCACAGGCTGGTTGAGGGTGACGGAAACCGCATCCGACCCGGAGGCGTCCACCGTGACGTTGACCTCCACCTTGCCTCTGGAGACCGCAGCCTTTACCTCCGACTGAACGGCGTCCTCCGCGCAGGCGTAGACCCGGGGCAGTCGGACGCTGCAATCCAAATACCGGTTGTTGACGCTGCGAAGCTCCACTACGATGGCGTGCTGGTGCAGCACAGCCTCTCCCCGGCCGTAGCCGGTCATACTGTTCAGCATGGAAAGCCTGTCCCCCTTGTCTGCAAGTTCAATCACATATTATATCAAAATATCCCGATTCTGTAAAGCGATTCCAGTGGGAGAAATCAGCCACCGGTCTCGTCTGTAGCGATACCGTTCTCCGTCTCCGTTCCGGTCCCGCTTCCGTCACCGCCCTCCGTCGTCTCCTCCTCGGTCGTCTCCTCCGGGATGAGAGTGGTCGTAACGCTGACGTTGTAGCTGCCCAGGATACCCAAGTCGGAGATGCCGGACAGCTCCACCGTGGCCGGCACGGACACCGTCTCTCCGTCCACCAGCTCCACGCCGTCCAAATCTACCGTGACCTGGATATCGTCATTGAGGAGCAGATCAAAGTCCTCAGTCTTTCCGCGGAGCCGGATGTCCACATCTGACACCTGGTAGCTCCAGCCCTCCGTCTTGTTTTCCAGGACGATGTTGCTTGTGGATACGATCCGCACCTCCAGCCCGGTGATGGTGACCTGCACCTTAACCGTGGTGTCACTGCTCATCAGGCTCACGCCATCGGGCATGGCATCCTCGATGCTGAACTCATATTCTCCGGTGGTGGCGATCTGGCCCAGATCGACCTCGCCCACCGTCAGCGTCTCCAGGTCGTCCAGATTGATGCTCTGGCCCACAACGGTGACCGTCTCCACCGAATAGGTACACTCGGCATTCTCAGAGGTCGCTCCGCCGCCGGAGATCAGATCGACGGTGAGGGTCAGCTCCTTGATGCACTGGACATAATAGGTGACTGAAATGGCGTCTGTCTCCAGGGTCAGGTTATCGCTGGAGACCTCATTCCCATCCTTGTCGCAGAGTACAACGCTCAGCCAGCCCGACCAGGTATCCGTCAGTCCGGTGTCGCTGAGGATCACCTTGGCATAGCTCACCGAATCGACGACGCTCTCCTCGCCCCGGATCTCCAGCTCCTTTTGCTGGAGGACAAAGCTCTCGTCATCTGAATAGTAGCCGTCCGCCACAGAGCCGGTAAACTCCGGCGTGATCGTCACCGTCTTGCTGACCATCTGAACCACCGTCACATCCACCGCCGAAGCGCTTCTGGATACGATCGTGACGTCGCTGGAGCTGGAGCTGGTGACAGAGCTGGGCAGATTGATGTTCAGCTCCAGGGTATACACGCCCGCCTCCGTGATAGAACCGGCAGAGGCGGTGACGATAATGTTGCTGTTGTTGAGCTTGGTGATGACGCTTCTTGGCCCGTTGACCACAACGTTGATGGTGGGCGTCTCACCGGTGATGAGCAGGCCCTCCGCCTCCAGGCTCTCCTCCCCGATAAAGGTCACGGGAATGCTGTTAATGGTCACCTGGGCATCCGGCTGCTGGGCCAGATCCACATAGAGCCAGCAGACGATGGAGAGCAGAATGGAGAGGAGAATGTAGGAGAGACGGCTGCTTTTGATCTTATTCCACATGATCCTCGTCCTCCTTTTTCCAGATAGAACCGAGGATGGACCTCAGCGAAGGGATGACGTTCTTTTTCTCCTCCTCCGTCAGCAGCTCGTTCCGCAGCAGCTGCTCCAGCGTCTCTGCGGACAGGTGCCGCTTGAGCATGCCGTCAGTGGCCACCGAGATGGACCCGGTCTCCTCCGAGCAGATGACCACCACGGCGTCGGTGTGCTCTGTCACACCCAACCCGGCCCGATGGCGAGTTCCCAGCTCTTTGCTGATGTTGGTGTTCCCGGACAGGGGCAGCACACAGCCTGCGCCGACGATCCGCCCCTCCCGGATAATGACAGCGCCGTCGTGGAGAGGCGCTTTGGGATAGAAGATATTTTCCAGCAGCTCGCTGGAGATCGCTGCATCCATAGCAGTCCCGGTGTGCAAACAGTCGGTCAGCAAACTGTTACGCTCGAATACGGCTACGGCTCCCACCTTCTTATTGGACATATCCCGATAGGCGGAGACCGTCTGGACGATGGCGTTCTCCACCGCGCTGGTCTCTCCCTGGCGGGCGAGATAGTGTCTGAGGTTGCCGGTACCGACCTGGGTGAGAAAGTGGCGTATCTCCGGCTGGAAGACGATGATCAGCGCCAGAAAGCCCACCTGAACCACGCTGTTGAGCAGGAAGTTCAGCACATGGAGATTAAACAGGTCGGACAGCCACAGCAGAACGACCACCAGGGCCACGCCCCGGAAGACCTGACCGGTCTGGGACTTCCGGACCAGCTTGATGGCATAGTAGAAAATAACGGCAATAATGACCACATCCAACAGGTCGGACAGGCCGATGGTCTGTATATACATTCCCAGCTGCTGGAATGGGTTGAGCTGGGAGGCACTCAGGGCTATGGGAGTTATCGTCAGCATGGCACTTCCTCCACAGGATAGAACACGCCTGCCAAACCGGGGCAGGCGTCCGGTCATACACAGAACAGTATACTCCCAAAGCCCGGGAATGGCAAGCGTATCCACTTCTATTTTTCCAGGCAGCGGCGAAGCGTCTCCGCCAGAACGTCCGCCTCTCCGGGTGTGGTAAAGGGGGAGACGCTGGCCCGGATGGTCCCGGTCTCCAGCGTCCCGGCGGTGCGGTGGGCCAGGGGCGCGCAGTGCAGCCCCGCCCGGAGCGCGACGCCCCGGGCCGCCAGAGCCTCTCCCAGTACCTCACAGTCCTGTCCCTCCGCCACAAAGGACAATACGCCGGTCCGCAGCTCCGGCTTCTCCGGTCGAATGACCCGAACGCCCGGAATCAGGGACAGCTCTCCCGCCATCCGGTCTGACAGCCGTCGCTCATGGCGGGCAATGGCGTCGGTTCCCGTTCGGCTGATAAATCGCACCCCTGCAAGAAGTCCGGCAATGCCGGGCATATTGTGGGTCCCCGCTTCCAGGCGGTCCGGCAAAAAGTCCGGCATCTGCTGGTCCAGAGACGAGCTGCCGGTCCCTCCGGTGAGCGGTGGGACCGGCGTCTGTCCGGCTCCGCAGATCAGCACGCCCGTCCCCTGCGGGCCGCAGAGGCCCTTGTGTCCCGGCAGCCCCACATAGGCCGCGCCCCACCGCTTAGCGGACACCGGGAGGATACCCGCCGACTGGCTGGCGTCCACGATCAGAGGTACTCCCCTCTCCCGGCACAGGGACGCAATGCCGTCTATGGGCAGGATATAACCAAACACGTTGGATACATGGGTGCAGATGACCGCTTTTGTGTTCTCGTCTGTCTGTCGGGCAAACGCCTCCAGATCGCCCGCCCGGTCGAAAAGTCCGCCCACGGCCACCTTTATCGACACCTCCGGGATGCTCGCCAGGGTGCGGGTGACGGCGTTGTGTTCATAGCCTGAGATAACTACCGTGTCTCCCGGCTGGACCAGAGAGCGGATGGCGATGTTCAGGGCATGGGTGGCGTTGGAGGTGAATACCACCTGCTCCGGACTGTTCGCCCCCAGGAGTTGAGCCAGGGCCTCCCGACATTGAAAGGCGACCTCCGCCGCCCGGGCAGAGGCGGGATAGCTGCCCCGCCCGGGGCTGGCGCATTGTCTCAGGGCGGCAATCATGGCCTGTGCCACCTCCGGAGGCTTTTGCAGGGCTGTGGCGGCACAGTCCAGATAGATCACAGCTGCACCTCCCGGTAGCTGCCGTCCGCCTCGGTGATAAAGACCTGCTTTGGAGACAGCTCCACCCGTTTCAGCGCCACCAGCGCCTGGGCCAGACTCCGCTGAGAGATCTTGACGCTGTGGCTGCATCCGGTGGAGGCGACAGTCTTGGGGGACCGCAGAATGCGGGCGGCGATCCCGGCCCGCTCCAAAGCAGCTGCCGTTCGCTGGGCATAGGTCAGCGAACGGCAGACGATGAGATAATATACCATGCTGAATTCGCTCCTTTTGATACGAGTCTTTGGGAAAGATGTCGTATCACCCCATTGTATGCCGGGGCCTGGAGCGATGTGAGCGAGGGCGCAGCAGCGGGTCCGGTCAGCTCCCGGCCCGCTCCAGCAGCGCCACGCTGTGGGCGGCCATACCCTCGCCGCTGCCGGTAAAGCCCAGATGCTCCTCCGTAGTGGCCTTGATGTTCACCAGGTCGGGGGAAATCCCCAGCCGCAGGGCGATATTCTCCCGCATCTGAGGAATATAGGGGGCCAGCTTGGGCCGCTGGGCGATGATGGTGGCGTCCACATTGACCACCTGGTAGCCCTTTTCAGTAATCAGGGCAACGGTGCGCTCCAGCAATATCATGCTGGAGATGTCCTTCAGGGCAGGGTCGGTGTCCGGGAAGGCGTGGCCGATGTCCCACAGCCCGGCCGCACCCAGAAGAGCGTCCATAATGGCGTGGGTCACCACGTCGGCGTCGGAGTGGCCCAGAAGGCCCATCGTCCAGGGGATCTCCACGCCCCCCAAAATCAGGCGGCGGCCCTCCACCAGACGGTGGACGTCGTATCCGTGTCCTATCCTCAGTCCGGTCGGCATGACAGAATCGCCTCCCCCAAAATCAGATCGCCGGGCGTGGTGATTTTGATGTTGTTGTAGTCCCCTTTCGTCAGGCAGACCTTCATCCCCAGAGCCTCCACAGCGGAGCAGTCGTCGGTCAGGGGCAGCTGCTCCTGAATGGCCTTTTGCATCGCTGCCTTGATGAGGTCGGCGTCAAACACCTGGGGGGTCTGAACGGCACGGAGGTTCTCCCGGGGAACGGTGCGCTCTACCGTATCCAGACCGTTGACCTCCTTGATGGTGTCCTTCACCGGTACCGCCGGAGCCGCCGCCCCGTTGGATGCGGCCTCCCGGAACACCTCCTCCAGCACCGCCTGGGTGACCAGGGGCCGGGCACCGTCGTGGATGCCGATGAGCTGGGCCTGGGGATTCACGCGGTTCATGCCGATCCAGACCGACTCCGCCCGGGTCTCCCCGCCCCGGACGATGCGGCTGACCTTGGTGCAGTCCCACGCCCGGACCAAATCGTTGATGGGGGACATCAGGTCCTCGCGGGTGACCACGACGATCTCATTCACCCGGGGACAGGCCTGGAGGGCCAGGAGGGTGTGGACGATGACCGGGCGGTCTCCCAGCCTGGCCAGTATCTTGTCTGTTCCCTCCATGCGTCTGGCGTTGCCCGCTGCGGGGACAACGACAGAACAGTACAGCTGCTCTCGCTTTCCTCGCTGCTTCGGCTGGCTCCAGGATAACTGAACGCTCATTTGCTGCGCCTCCTCTGAAACCTTGCTTGGTTTTCTCTGTGGTAAGTAGTGTACCATAAAAAAGATTGGTTGAAAAGGGCGAAAAAGCGGCCAGGGCAAGCGCCCTGACCGCTTTTGGAAAACGGAATCAGTCCTCGGCGTCCAGCAGGACAGCGCGGCGGGACAGAGACACCTTCCGGGTCTCCAGGTTGATGTCGGTGATCTTGACGTCCACCACATCGCCTTCCTGCAGCTCGTCCTCGGGCTTCTCCACCCGATGATCGGCGATCTGGGAGATGTGGATCAGGCCGTCCACACCGGGCACGACCTCGGCGAAAGCACCGAAGGTCATCAGCTTGACCACCTTGACGGTAGCCACGTCGCCCACGGAGTACTTGTTCAGGAAGGTCTCCCAGGGGTTCTCGTTGGGGTCCTTCATGCCCAGAGAGATCTTCTTCTTCTCGGGGTCATACTTGATCACATACACATCCACGGGATCGCCCACGGAGACGACCTCGGAGGGGTGCTTGATGCGGCTCCAGGACAGCTCGGAGATGTGGACCATGCCGTCCACGCCGCCGATGTCCACGAA
>JAJBUB010000056.1 GCA_020860575.1 Clostridiales bacterium
AACTCCTACACCTCTCAGATGGTCCGCACCATCAAGTACTTCTCCGAGCTGGGCTGATCTCCCGTTCGTTGAACTGCTGTAAGAGTTGAAAAAGGCGTGTCCCGCACTGGGATACGCCTTTTGTTTTGCTTTTTGTCGTCTCACATCTTTTTCAGCAGCTTTTCAATGGTCTCCTCATGGGCCAGCACCAGAAGGTGGTCCTCCCCGTGAATGACCTTCTGGGGAGAGGGCATATAGCTGGTCTCCCCGTTTCCCGCCACGATGCCGATGATGTACACCTCATATCTGGCCCGTATGTCAGAGGACAGGATGCTCTTTCCCGTCCACTCCGGCAGGGGGGTGATCTCATAGATGGAGTAGCCGTCTTTCAGGTCCATGTAGTCGAAGACGTGCTCGCTGTTGTACTTTACCGCCGCCCGCATGGCGGAGTCCTTGTGTGGGTGGATGATCTCGTCCGCCCCGTTGCGGAGAAGGAACTTAATGTGTACCTCGTTGCTGGCCTGACTGACCACATATTTGGCCCCCAGGTCCTTGAGCAGACTGGTGATCTCCAGGTTGCTCTGGAAATTTCCGCCGATGCACACGAAGCAGACGTCAAAGTTGGCCACCCCCAGCCGCCGAAGTACGCTCTCCCGGGTGCAGTCTGCGATCATGGTGCTGGTGGCCACATCCACCAGGTCCTCCAGAGCCATCTCATTTTTGTCCACAATGAGTATCTCGTTTTTCATTTCCGCCAGATCCCGGCACAGATAATGGCCGAAATCTCCCGCTCCGATGATGAGAAAAGACTTCATCTCTGTATCTGCCTCCCGTTCTTTATAAAACTATCCGACGGTGATTTCTTCCTCCGGCCAGCGTACCTCGCCCCGCTGCCGCCGCTCTGTAAACGACATGGCAAAGGACAAACTGCCCACCCTGCCCATGAACATGAGCAGCATGATAACCACTTGGGACAGGCTGTTTAACTCTCTGGTGACGCCGGTGGACATCCCTACGGTGCCAATGGCGGAAAACGCCTCAAACAGTACATCCGCCAGAGGCAGGTCTTGTCCGATGAGCAGCACCAGAATGGCAAACAGGGCCAGAGAAAAATTGATAAACACCACCACGCTGGCCCGCCGGATGGCGTCCCGGTTCAGCCTGCGGTGGAAGATCTCACAGTCCTCCCGGCGGGTGAGATAGGACCTGATGTAGAGGACGATGACCACCGCCGTGGTGGTCTTGATGCCGCCCGCCGTGGAGCCGGGGCTGCCGCCGATGAACATGAGACAGGCGGTCAGTATCTTGCCCCCGTTGGAGAGGGCCGCCGTATCCACCGTGTTAAATCCCGCCGTTCTCGGGGTCACGGCGGAAAACAGCGCCGCCCATACCCGCTCCCCGGCGGTCATACCCACAAAAAGGCCGTCCCTCTCGCTGACCAAAAAGAGCAGCGTCCCCACTACCGTCAGCGCCGCCGTCATGGACAGAACGATTTTGGTCTGCAGCCGGTATTTCTTCCAGTGCCACCGGTTTTCCAGCAGGTCCTCCCACACCAGAAAGCCGATGCCGCCGATAAGGATCAGGGCCATAAGCACCAGATTCACCAGCGGGTCTGCGGCGTAGTTGGTAAAGGAGGAATACTCCCCCTGATAGCCCATCAGGTCAAATCCGGCGTTGCAGAAGGCGGAGACGGCGTGAAAAATACCGTAATACACCCCCCGGACCAGCCCCAGCTCCGGCACGAAACGGACGGAGAGCAGCAAGGCCCCCACTCCCTCAAAGAACAGCGTTCCCCGAACGATGCGTCTCACCAGCTTGACGCTCCCCCGGAGCTGAAGGGTGTTCAGGCTCTCCCGTATCATCTCCCGACCCTCCAGACCGATGCGTTTGCGCAGCAGGGTCATGGCGAAGGTGCCGATGGTGATAAAGCCCAGTCCGCCGATCTGTATCTCGGTCAGCAGCACCAGCTGCCCAAACAGGGTCCAGTGGATCCAGGTGTCATAGACCACCAGGCCGGTGACGCAGGAGGCGGAGACGGAGGTGAACAGCGCCCCCAAAAGGGTGGTCTCCTGCCCCTCCCGGGTGGCGAAGGGGAGCATCAGCAGACAGGCCCCCGCCAGAATGACCGCCAGAAAGCCCACCATGATCGTCTGCGTCCGGGACAGTCGGACGGTTTTCCTCCGTTGCAAGGCAGCTCCCCCCTTTGAAATCACTCTATTTCAGTCTCTTCCACTCCGCCACCGCCAGCTCGTCGCAGCGGTTGTTGTACGGGTTGCTGGCGTGGCCCTTGACCCAGTGGAGATTGACCTGGTGATAGTCGCACAGCTCCAGCAGCCGCTCCCACAGGTCCGGATTCAGGGCAGGCTGCTTGTCGCCCTTCACCCAGCCCCGGCGCTTCCAGCCTCTGGCCCAGCCCTTCTCCAGAGCGTCGACGACATATTTGGAATCGGAATACAACTCCACCACACAGGGCTGATTCAGCGTCTCCAGACCGCGGATGACCCCGGTGAGCTCCATCCGGTTGTTGGTGGTGCTTCGCTCTCCCCCGGACAGCTCCTTTTTGTATTCCCCGTAGAGCAAGATCGCCGCCCAGCCCCCCGGCCCGGGATTCCCGGAGCAGGCGCCGTCAGTGTACAGCGTCACGGTCTTCATGTTATTTTCTCCTTATGGACAGGGGGCGGATGTGAACCATCCGCCCCCTGTTGCGGTTATTCTTCCTCAGAGGTCTCAGCATCGTCGTTCTCCTCCGACGGCTGCTCCCCATCCATCTCATACATTCTCGTCTTGGCCATGGAGATCAGCTTGACCCCTTCCTCCAGCGTCATCATCCGAACACCCTGGGTCACCCGGGAGTAGACGCTGACCTCTCCGGCGCTGGTGCGAATGATCGTCCCGTCGTCCGAAATCATGAGGATGTCGTCCCTGGGCTTGACGATGGCGGTAGCCGCCACCTTTCCGGTCTTGGAGGTGATGTTGTAGTTTTTCAGTCCCTGGCCGCCCCGGCCCTGGAGGGTGTACTCCTCTACCATGGTGCGCTTGCCGTAGCCGTTCTCCGTGATGGTAAGCAGGGCCTCCCCGTGGCTGGCGATCTCAGCGCCTACCACATAGTCGCCCTCCCGGAGTTTAATGCCCCGGACGCCCACGGCGTCCCGACCCATGCAGCGCACGTCCTCCACGGCGAATCGGATGGCCATGCCGTCGTGAGTGGCCAGGATGACGCTGTCATCCGCCAGAGTGAAGCGGACGGCGATAAGGCTGTCCCCTTCCTCCAGAGTTAAAGCACGAATGCCCGCCTTGCGGGATGTGTTGATGCCCGCCAGGCTGATGCGTTTCACCGTTCCCTTCCGGGTGACCAGCACCAGATAGGCGTCCTCCGGGAACTCCCGGCAGTGGATCATGGTGGTGACCTTCTCCCCCGGCTCCAGGGGCAGGATGTTCACCAGGTTCGTCCCCCGGGCCGTCCGCCCGGCCTCCGGGATCTGGTAGCCCTTCTTCCGGTGTACCTTCCCGATATTGGTGAAGAACAGGATATAGTCATGGGTGGAGCAGGTGAACAGCGTCTCTACATAGTCCTCCTCCCGGAGAGACTGAGCGTTTACCCCCTTGCCGCCACGCTTCTGGGCGCGGTAGGCGGAGACGGGAGTGCGTTTGATATAGCCCGCATGGGAGAGGGTAAAGACGCTCTCCTCCTCCTGGATGAGATCCTCTACGTCGATCTCATCCTCCACCTCCTGAATTTCGGTGATGCGGTCGTCGCCGTACTTGTCCCGGATATCGGTGAGCTCCTCCTTCAGCGTCTGGCGGAGCAGCTCTTCGTCCTCCAGCAGACGGACGTAATAGGCGATCTTCTCCTCCAGCTCCTTGTACTCCTGTTCCAGCTTCTCCCGGTTCAGACCCTGGAGGGCGATGAGCCGCATATTGCATATGGCCTGAGCCTGGACCTCGTCCAGACCGAACCGGGCCATCAGGTTCTCCCTGGCGTTGTCGTAGGACTGCCGGATAATTTTGATGACCTCGTCGATGTTGTCCTGGGCGATGAGCAGTCCCTCCAACAGATGGGCCCGCTCCCTGGCCTTGCGCAGATCATACTTGGTGCGCCGGAGAATGATCTCCTCCTGGAAGGCGATGTACTCGTCCAGAATATGCCGGAGAGAGAGAATCTTGGGCTGCTTCTGGTTGTCCACCAGAGCCAGCATGATGATGGAAAAGTTGCTCTGAAGGGCGGTCTGCTTGAACAGGTTGTTGAGCACCACCTGTCCGTTGGCGTCCTTTTTCAGCTCGATGACGATACGCATACCGTTCCGGTCCGTCTCGTCCCGGAGGTCAGAGATGCCCTGGAGCCGCTTGTCCTTCACCTGCTCGGCGATATTTTTGATGAGCTGCCGCTTGTTCACCTGATAGGGCAGCTCGGTGACCACAATGCGGGTACGACCTGCGCCGAACTCCTCAAACTCCGTCCTGGCCCGAATAGTAATCCGGCCCCGGCCGGTGGCGTAGGCCGCCCGGATGCCCGCCCGGCCCATAATAATGCCCCGTGTGGGGAAGTCCGGTCCTTTGACGTGCTCCATCAGGTCGGCAAGAGTGGCGTTGGGATTGTCCAGCACACAGATGACCGCGTCGATGACCTCCCGCAGATTGTGGGGCGGGATGTTGGTGGCCATGCCCACGGCGATGCCGGAGGAGCCGTTCACCAGCAGATTGGGGAACCGGCTGGGCAGCACCCGGGGCTCCTTCCGGGACTCGTCGAAGTTGGGGTCCCAGTCCACCGTCTCCTTGTCGATGTCCCGGAGCATTTCGGCTGAGATCTTCGCCAGTCTGGCCTCTGTGTAACGATAGGCCGCGGGAGGATCGCCGTCCACCGAGCCGAAGTTGCCATGTCCGTCCACCAGGGGATAGCGCATAGAGAAATCCTGAGCCAGACGCACCATGGCGTCGTAGACCGAGGCGTCTCCGTGGGGGTGGTAGTGGCCCAGCACGTCGCCCACGCAGGTGGCGGACTTCTTAAAAGGCTTATCGTAGGTCAGGCCACCCTCGTGCATGGTGTAGAGGATGCGGCGATGGACGGGCTTCAATCCGTCCCGCACGTCGGGCAGCGCCCGGCCCACGATGACGCTCATGGCATATTCGATATAGCTTTTCTCCATCTCCCCCACCAGGTCGGAGTTCGTGATGACCTGGTCGGGGAATGCGATGTCCTCCGGTTTATAGTCTCTGTTGTGTCCCATATCTTATCTCCATTCAGAAATCTCAGAAATCCAGATTCACCGCATACTGGGCGTTCTTCTCGATCCACGCCTTGCGAGGCTCTACCTCCTCGCCCATGAGGACAGTAAAGACGTGATCGGCTGCCACGGCGTCGTCCAGGGTGATCCGCCGGAGAGACCGCCGCTCCGGGTCCATGGTGGTCTCCCACAGCTCATGGGGGTCCATCTCGCCCAGGCCCTTAAACCGGCTGATGTCTATTTTGGCGTTGGGATTGCTTGCACGCATCTCGGCGGAGATGCGGTCCCGCTCCTCGTCGGAATAGGCCACCCGCTGGGTCTTTCCCCTTGTAAGCTTGTACAGTGGCGGTACGGCGGAATAGACGTACCCCTTCTCGATGAGGGGCCGCATATACCGGAAGAAGAAGGTGAGCAGCAGAGTGCGGATGTGGCTGCCGTCTACATCGGCATCCGCCATAATGATGATCTTGTGATAGCGCAGGCGGTCGATATTAAACTCGTCCCCAATGCCTGCCCCCAGGCCCAGCACCAGAGGATAGAGCTTGTCGTTGCCATAAATCTTGTCCGCTCTGGCCTTTTCCACATTGAGCATCTTACCCCACATGGAGAGGATGGCCTGGAACCGGCTGTCCCGCCCTTGGATGGCGGATCCGGCTGCGGAATCGCCCTCCACGATATAAATTTCACACAGGGCCGGGTCCCGCTCATTGCAATCCTGAAGCTTGTCCGGCATCTGGCCGGAGTCCAGCCCGGTCTTTCGACGAACGGACTCTCTGGCCTTCCGGGCGGCCTCTCTGGCCCGGGCGGCGGTCATGGCTTTGTCCAGAATCGCCTTGCCCACGGCAGGATTTTCCTCCAGGAACACCTCCAGCTTGTCCGAGACAATGTTGTTCACCAGAGTACGGATCTCACTGTTGCCCAGCTTGGCCTTGGTCTGGCCCTCAAACTGAGCCTCCGTCAGTTTGACGGAGATCACGCAGGTCAAACCCTCCCGACAGTCATCGCCGGAGACCTTCTCGTCGTCCTTGAGCAGCTTTTTCTGCTTGCCATAGTTGTTCAAAACGGTGGTGAGAGCGGTCTTGAAGCCGGTCTCGTGCATACCGCCCTCCGGGGTATGGATATTGTTGGCAAAGGAGACGATGACCTCGTTATAACTGTCGGTGTACTGCATGGCGATCTCCGCCATGGCGTCGTCCTGCTCCCCGGCCATATAGATGACCTCCGGGTGGATGGGGGCCTTGTTCTCGTTGATATACTCCACGAAGGAGCGAATGCCTCCCTCGTAGCACAGCTCGTCCCGCTGCTCCTTTCCCTCCCGGCGGTCCTCCACCACGATGCGCAGGCCGCCGTTCAAAAACGCCTGCTCTTGGAGCCGCTTGTGGAGGATGTCATAGTCATAGACCGTGTCCTCAAACATCTCCGGGTCGGGCTTAAAGGTGACGGTGGTACCGGTGCGGTCGGTCTCCCCCACCACGGTCATGGGCTGAGTCACCTTGCCACGGGAGAATTTCATCTCGTAGATGCTCCCGCCCTTGTGCACCTGGACAGTGAGCCACTCCGACAGGGCGTTGACCACGCTGGCACCCACGCCGTGAAGTCCGCCGGATACCTTATAGCCCCCGCCGCCGAATTTTCCGCCGGCATGAAGGATGGTGAACACCACCTCCAGGGCGGGCTTGCCCGTTTGGGCCTGGACGTCTACCGGGATGCCCCGACCATTGTCGGTGACGGTGATAATATCCCCATCGGCAATGAACACCTGGATCTCGGAGCAGTACCCCGCCAGGGCCTCGTCGATGGAGTTGTCTACGATCTCATAGACCAGGTGGTGCAGACCGGAGGAGGAGGTGGAGCCGATGTACATGCCCGGACGCTTCCGAACAGCCTCCAGCCCCTCTAATACCTGTATCTCAGAGGCGTTATAATCGTTGTCCGCAGCCACTGCGGTACCCTTTTCCAGTAAATCTTCAGCCATAATCGTTCTCCTGTACCATCCATTCGTTCCGTAATATCATTTCATCGTTCTATTTAAAAGTTGACGCCGTTTTTGATCCGTCTCAGCAGCGTACCACTGGACGGCTGGGCCAGATAGACCCGCTGTTCTGTCTCCCCTGCACTCTGACAGAGGACAAAGCTCTTGGGCAGCTCGTCGCTGACGCTTTCCACCTGCCCCGCCTGCTCCGCCCGGTTGAGATACTGCCGGGTACGGAAGCTCTGGCTGGTGATATCCAGGTCGAAAATGCCGATGATGTCCCTGTCGTCGATGACGGTGGACTGACCCAAATGCAGATACATGGCGCTCCCCTCTCACACGATGCGGCCGTTTTCCACCCGCAGGACCTGCCCGGCCCGCAGGCTTCCCTGCTTTTCCTCCTCGCAGCAGGTGATGAATACCTGCCCGCCGGAGATGTGGTTGAGGACGAACTCCTGACGCCGAGCGTCCAGCTCGGAGAGCACGTCGTCCAGCAGCAGCACAGGATATTCCTCCCGGTCGTCCCGACTGATCTCCCGCTCCGCCAGCTTGAGGGAGAGAGCCGCCGTCCGGGTCTGGCCCTGACTGCCATAGGTCCGGGCGGAGACCCCGTTCACCGTGACCTCGATATCGTCCTTGTGGGGACCGGAGAGACAGCTTCTGCTCTCCCATTCTGCCCGCCTGTGGGCCTGCATATGCTCCAAAAGCTGGTTATAAATTTGAGATGTTGGACCCAACGGGTCGGTGACGCCGCTCACCGTTCGGTATTGCAGCCCCAGCTCTTCCCGGCCGCCGGAGAACTCCCGGTGAATGTCCGGGGCAAACCGGTTCAGCTTTTCCATATAATAGGCCCGGTAGTGGATGATCTGCGCCCCTACCTGGCACATCTGGATGCTGTAGGTCTCCAGAGTATCCACCACCGACCGGTCCTCCTGGAAATCCCGCAAAATCCGGGTCTTTTGCTCCTGGAGCCTGCGATAGACTGAGATCGCCTGGGCGTACCTGGGCCGGAGCTGACTGATGGCGTCGTCCAGAAACCGCCGCCGCTCCGCAGCCCCGGATTTGATGAGGGACAGATCCTCTGGACAGAACAGGACGGTATTCAGGATCCCGGACAGCTCCGCCGCCGTCTTCAGCCGTACTCCATTGGAGCGGAGGCTCCGCCGCTGTCCCACCCGGAGAAGGGCTTCCAGTCGAAACTCCCGGTTCCGGCTCTCCAGCTCCAGCTCCATCCGGGCCGAATCCCGGCCAAAGGAGATCAGCTCCCGATCCGTCCTGGCCCGGTGGCTCCGACAGGCGGAAAAGTAGCGGATGGCCTCCACCAGATTGGTCTTTCCCTGGGCGTTCTCCCCTACTATCACATTAATGCCCGGGTCAAAGTCGCAGGAAAGGCTATCATAGTTGCGGAACCCCTCCAGACTCAGATGACGGACGATCATTCCACCAGCAGGGTGTTATCCCCCAGCTGTACCCGGTCGCCGGGGCGTATCTTTTTCCCCCGCATGGTACAGACCTGACCATTGACCAGCACCTGGCCCTCCTGGATGAGAAGCTTGGCCTCTCCCCCGGTCTCCACCAGTCCCTCAAATTTCAACAGGCTGTCCAGCCGTATAAATTCTGTGGTGATGTGGCTTTTCTGCTCCATTTTCTTCTCCTTAACAGGTTACACCCCAGCCTTGAGACGGACGGGCAGCACCATATAGGTAAAGGCGTCCTCGGGTATATTGCTCCCCTCGGCCCGGGTGATGACACAGGGGGAGACCGGCGTATTCAGCTCCAGATGGACAGAGGGAGTGGGCACCGCCTTCAACGCGTCCAGCATATATCGGTTGTTGAACCCGATCTCCAGGCCCTTACCGTCTCCTTCGGAGGGACACTCGTCGTAGGCGTTGCCCAAGGCGGTGGAAGTGCGGATGCGGATGATCCCGTCCTCAAACACACAGCGGAGAGGGCTCTTCTGCTGTTCGCTGATGATAAGGGAGCAGCGGTCGATGGCGTCGATGAGACGGCGGGTATCCACCGTGACGGTGATGGAGGAGTTGGTAGGGATGGCCTGTTTGTAGTTCAGGAACTCTCCCTCCAGCCGCCGGGTCACCAGAGTGACCTCCTCGGTTTTGAACATCACATGGCGCTCTCCCAACACCACCTGAATCTCTTTTTCCTCGTCGCTGGCGATACGCTGGACCTCCTTCAGTGCTGCCCCGGGAACGACGAATTTAAAATCCTCTTTGGCGGAGACCTGGCTCAGCCGCTCCCGGCGGAGAGCCAGACGGTAGCCGTCCACCGCTACCATGGTCAGGCGATAGCCCTCCTCATCCTTCTCCACATCGAAGAGAGAGCCGGTGTGGACCGGTCTGGCGTCGCTCTGGGAGATGGCAAAGCTGGTGCGCTCGATCATATCCCGGAGGGCATTCTGCCTGATTTGGAAGGAGTTCATGTAGTCCACAGTGGGCAGATCAGGATATTCTGAGGCGTCAATGCCCTGAATGTTGAACTCGCTCATGCCGCATTTCAGATTTACAGTATACCCCTGTGTAGAGATGACCACCACATCATCGGGCATCCGGCGGATGATTTCCCCGAACAGGCGGGAGGACAGTACAATCGATCCCTCCTCCCGAATCTCTGCGGGAAGGGTGGAGCGGATACCGGTTTTCAGGTCGTAGCCGGTGATCTGAATACGGTTCTCCTTCGTTTCCAGCAGCAGTCCCTCCAGGGCGGGAATGGAGCTTTTCGGGGCCACTGTGCGGGAGGAGAGATTGATAGCGTTCATGAGAAGCGCTTTTTCACAGGAAATTTTCATAGTTACCTCCGTTTCTTATGAGAAAGCAGGATAATTAAAATAGCAGTAGTAGTAGAGGGTCGCAATCTGTGGAAAACCGGGAAAAAGATTGAAATCAACTGAAAAATTTGTCAGAATCCAGATGAGGAAAAGAAAAACGGTTATCCACAGAAAAGTAGAAATGAGGTAGGTTTTCAACACAAATCCAATCAACAGATGGAAAAAGCCTGTGGATTGTGTGGAAAACTGTCGAGCTTTCTCAGTAGGCCCGGCTGTTGATGTTGCTCTTGATGTCCCGGATGATCTCGGAGAGTTCTCTGTCCTCCTTCATCATCTTCTCCACCTTTTCCAGGGAGTGCATGATGGTGGAGTGGTGCTGACCGAATACCTTGCCAATCTCCGGAAGGGACAGGTTGGTCATGGAGCGGATGAGGTAGATGGAGACCTGACGGGCCAGGACGATGTCCTTCATTCGGGAACTGCCTTTGATGGCGCTTGGGTCCATAGAGTAATATTTGGCGGTTTCCTCAATGATAAGATCAGGGGAGGGGACGTACTCGTCCCGGGCGTGGATGAGGGCCTGAATGGCTCTGGAGGTGTTCTCATCATTGATGTCCTGCCCCATGAGATCCCGGTAGGCCAGCAGTCGCTTGATGGTGCCCTCCAGTTGACGGACGTTGGAGGTGATATTCTGGGCGATGTACTCCAGCAGGTCGTTGGGCAAATCTAAGCCAAGCATAATGGCCTTGTTTTTGATGATAGCACAGCGGGTCTCATAATCCGGGGGCTGAATGTCCGCCAGCAGTCCCCACTCGAACCGGGTCTGGAGCCGATTCTCCAGCCGGGCCATCTCGGAAGGGGGACGGTCAGAGGTGAGGACGATCTGGTGTCCCGCCTCGTACAGATTGTTGAAGGTGTTGAAAAACTCCTCCTGAGTCTGTTCCTTGCCGGCGATGAATTGTACGTCGTCTACCAGCAGCAGGTCATTGTCCCGGTACTTCATTCGGAAGGCGTCGGTGCTTTTGGTTCGGATGGCCTCCTGGAGCTCGTTGGTGAACTCGTCCCCCTTGATAAAGGTAATATTGTACTCCGGATGGTCCCTGTGGATGGTGTGATAGATGGCGTAGAGCAGATGGGTCTTGCCCAGGCCGGAATCCCCGTAGATAAACAGGGGGTTGTAGCTCTTTCCGGGATTTTCCGCCACGTTCAGGGCGGCGTTGTAGGCAAACCGGTTGGAGGAGCCTACCACAAAATGCTCAAAGGTAAACTCCTCCTTGCCCATGAGTACGTTCTGGTTGTGGGGCTGGGCTGAACTGCGGTATTGCTCTGCCTCTTCACTGGTGAGGACGGTCACATCCATCTCAGCGGCGAACAGGTCGTAGAGTACCTTTTTCAGCGTGGGGAGGTAACGGGAGACGATAATATCCTTTTTGAACTGAGTGGGGACGCAGATGACGAGCTGATTTTCCTTCAGCTCCATAGCCTGCGCATCGTCGAACCAGGTGCTGACGGCGGTGGGGGTCAGCTCCTGCTGTAATAATGTTAGTACGCTGGGCCAGATGTCGGCGGCAGAATTCATAACGTTGAAAAAACCTCCCATCCCGGTTTTGAAATACGGCGGCAGGCGACGTCGCCCTCCCGCTGGAACGGATGAAAAAATGAGCCAAAATAAAAATAACGGGTCAAAATGCCCATAATCAGCAGTTTCATTATACCATAAAAAGCTTTTTTCTACAAGCCTAAAGCGTCTATACATTGTATAAAAATAGCCCAGTCTCCGCCCGGTCTTTTGGCGGCTCTCCGGGTAAAAAGAGGGCGCATGGGCGGCGACCACAAGATATTGTGTTTATCCCACTTTCCGGTCCCCATATTGAACATTTTGAAGAAAAAATTGCGGAAATGGTGTTGACAGCCGGAAAAAGATGGGGTTATAATAATAGCCGCTGAAATTGCCGCAGCGCTCTTTTTTTATTTGAGAATGGCTGTGGTCCATGGTTTTGTCAGCTGCGGCCGACTTCATTGTCGGCTTGTTGAGCAATATGAGCGTCGGAGGTGTTATTTATGTCTACCAAACGGACCTACCAGCCCAAGAAGCTTCATCGTTCCAAGGTCCACGGCTTCCGGAAGAGAATGGCTACGGCCAACGGCCGCAAGGTCCTCGCCCGCCGTCGCGCCAAGGGTCGTATCCGTCTGACCTACTGATGAAGGGCAATCGGGAAAAATAGCGCCATGATGTTCAGGGGTGGATGATTCGGAATCAGAACGGTTCCGTGCTGATCTTCCACCCCTAAATCTGTATCCGCCGTATTTCCCACCTGTACCCGCCGCCAATGGCGGCCGGGGCGATGCAAGGAGAGACGTCCGTGAAGTATTCTGTCTCACTCAAACAGAATAAGGACTTTCGCAGACTGTACCACCGGGGAAAATATGCCGCCTGCGCCACCCTGGTGCTGTACTGGAGCCCCAACCGGTATCAGAACAACCGTCTGGGCATCACGGTCAGCACCAAGCTGGGCAACGCCGTGGTGCGCAACCGTACCCGCCGCCGTATTCGGGAGATCTACCGTCTCCACGAGGAACAGCTACGCCGGGGGATAGATCTGGTCGTGGTAGCCAGGGCTGCCGCCCCGGATGCGGAGTACCGCAGGCTGGACCGGGATTTCCAGCGCCTGGTCAAACGGCTGGGCCTTTGGAAAGAGGGGTCGGAGGAATGAAAGACTGGATCAAACGGGTGATGCTGTGGCTCATCCGGTTTTATCAGACCCAAATTTCTCCCCTGACGCCTCCCTCCTGCCGTTTTATCCCCACCTGCTCGGAATACGCCCGGCAGGCGGTGGAGAAGTACGGCCCGGCCAAGGGCAGTCTGCTGGCGGCGAAACGTCTCTCCAAATGTCACCCCTTCCACCGACAGAAGTCCATCGAATATGACCCGGTGCCATGATCGTTGGGGCATTCTGTATTCCTTCAGAGAATCGACCTAGGAGGACACACACTTGATTACCGCAATTTTACAGTTCTTCGGCAGGATACTGCTGTGGATCTACAACTTTACGGGCAGCTATGCCCTGTCTCTGGCCCTTTTTACCCTGCTGACCAAGGTGGTTCTGTTCCCTCTGTCCTACATGAGCAAGCAAAGCACGATGCGGATGAACGCCCTGAACGGGGAGATGCAGCGTCTCCAGAAGCAGTACGGCAAGGATCAGCAGCGCTACAACATGGAGGTCCAGAAGCTCTATGAGGAGGAAAAGGTCAACCCTATGAGCGGTTGCCTCTGGTCCCTCCTTCCCCTGCCTGTACTGATGGCTCTGTATTACGTCATCCGTCGGCCCATGCTCTATATGCTCTGTCTGACAGAGGATCAGATCACCACCGTGGTAGACACCCTGGCCGGGCTGGGACACACCTTCGAAAGCACCCAGACCGCTTACCAGGAGATCTACATCATGGATCTCATCAGCCAGGACAGCAGCCTGTTTGACGCCGTCGCTGAGGCTTTGGGCGACGCTGCCAGCCAGCTCCAGACCATGAGCTTCAACTTTCTGGGCATCAATCTGGGCGAGGTCCCGGATTGGCAGTTCTGGAACTGGGACGCTGTGGACTGGAATCATATCGGTCTGGCCCTCATTCCCATCCTGATCGTCATTTTGAACTTCTTCTATTCCCGGTACTCCATGAAGTCTAACCAGGTGAATAAACAGGACGATGGTAAGGACAAAAAGGACGACGCTGCCAATGCCGCTGCCGGCAGCAGCAAAATGATGATGTACATCATGCCGCTGATGTATCTCTGGTTTGGTTACATCATGCCCGCCGGTATGTGCGTCTACATGGCCTGCAGCACCATTTTCAGCATCCTGCAGGACATGATTTTCGCCAAATTCATCAACAAGAAGTTTGAAAAGGAACAGCTGGAGCGTCAGGCCCGGATAGAGGAACGGCGAAACCAGGAGAAGACCAAAAAGGCGGAGATCGCCGCCCGCCGCGCCGCCGTGGAAGAGGAAATGAAGAAGCGGGGCGGCAAAAAGGCGGTGCGTCAGGCCCAGAAGAAGGCGGAGAAGGCCAGCCGCGACAGCGGCGCAGGCCAGATCGGTATCCGCCGCTACGCCCGGGGCCGTGCCTATGTGGCAGACCGTTATCCCACCACCCCCTACCGTGACCCCCAGGATGTGCTGGACGAGGAGGCCCTGGAGCGCGCTCTGGCAAAGAAGGGTAAGCGGAAGGTTGTCCCTGAGGAGCTGCCGGAGGATGAAGCTCCGGTGGAGATCCAGGAGGAGGCAGTGGAGTCGTCTGTAGCCGCCGAGACCGGAGAGACAAAGAAATAATTTCATAAGGGAGCTGAACAATCCATGACCAAATATATCGAGACCACCGGTAAGACGGAGGAACTGGCCATAGCAGCTGCGCTCGAGCAGCTGGGCATGGACCGGGACGACGTCTCTGTGGAGATTATTAACCGGGCAAAGACTGGCTTCCTGGGTATCGGCAGTTGTCCCGCCAAGGTGCGGGTGAGCTACGAAGCCCCCGACCCGGTCCCGGTAAAGGAGCCGGAGCCTGTGAAGACTGTCGTCGCCCCGGAGGAGCCGAAGAAGGCCCCGGAGGCGAAGACCGCCGTCCCCAGCCAGAAAAAGCCTGCCAACCAGCGGCCTGTCAGCCAGCAGCCCAAGCCGAAGAAAAAGGAACAGCCTAAAAAGCCGGAAGCGCCCGAGGCGGCCTCTGTCGCTGAGACCACGGCTCCGGCAAAGGAGCCTGCCGCCCCCGCCGCAGACCGGACCGGGGACATTGTGACTTTCCTCACCGGCCTGATGGAGCATCTGGACGTGGAGGCCACCCCTGTTGTCAAAATCAACAGTGACGGCATTTATGAGGTGACGCTGGAGGGTGAGGACCTGGGCGCGCTCATCGGACGTCGGGGGGAGACGCTGGACGCGATTCAGCAGTTGACCAACTACGCTATGAACCACGGCCAGAATCGCCGCATCCGAGTCCATGTGGACTGCGAGAACTACAGGGCCAAGCGGGAGGAGTCCCTTCAGCGTCTGGCGCGAAAGACGGCTGGGAAGGCGATCAAATATCGCCGGAACATGATGCTGGAGCCTATGAACGCCTACGAGCGCCACGTCATCCACGCAGAGCTTCAGGACTATCATCCCAACATCTCCACCTACTCCACCGGTACCGAGCCGAACCGGCGCATTGTGGTGGCTTATAACAAGTAAGCAAAAGACAGAGCGGAGGCAGACCTTTTTGGGGTCTGCCTCCGTTTTTATATGAGATTTTATGCCTCGCTGCCGCTTTGACTGCCCCTGTTATGGGAGCGATGTCTGCGATAGTGAGAACGGCTGCGCCGGGATTCCTCCTGCTCCGGCGTGGGGGTCTGGTTGTCTGTCTGAGGCTGCTTCTGATAGGAGCTGCGGGGAGGTCGGCGGTCAGCAGTCCCGGACTGCTCTCGGGGGGGCGCGGAGTTTTCCCGCTCTCTGGGCGGGGCAGGCCGCTCCCGGCGCTGCTGGGGGGCGGACTTCGCCTCGTCCTCCTCTGACTTTTCATAGCCTGCCGGGCGGCGGCCCTTGCCGCTGCGCACTACCGTCAGCTCGCTGTTGGGATAGACCTGGGGGCTGTCCGGGTCGCTGTCCAGGATGACCTTGCTGGTCTCCCGAAGGAGATTGACCTGGCAGACCGTCCCTACCCC
>JAJBUB010000105.1 GCA_020860575.1 Clostridiales bacterium
AAGCACTAATCACAGAACATATGACACGCAACCACGCAACACGCAACTTTTCTGATTGGGTTACACCTCCGTATACCGGAGTGCAATACCTACCCCTTCATAACCCCGACACTTCTTCCCATCAGGAAGTCGGATGCTGTCAGTGTCCGTGAGATTATAAGCGCTGTAAATCTGAGCCATGCGGTTGGCGAAGGACTTGCTGCCAAGCGGCTTTTCGGCGTTGTCCTCACACCACAGATGATAGGCGTCATACAGTTTGCACGTGGGAGCCTCCAGGTCTGCCTGGAATCGGATATAGCCCTCCGAGTCCAAGAAGTCCATAATGTTGTTGGCATTTCGTGCAATTTGCGAAAGATTCTCCCCGGCCCTATCGCTGATGGTAAACTTGTAGTTGTTGGCAATCAGCCGGTTCAGGCCCTCCAGCATCCAAAGAAAGATACCCTCCTTCTCAGACACCAGCTTCTCTACCAGGAAGGGATCATCCTCCCGTCCGGCGGGCTTGTCCTTCGTGGTCAGGACGATTTGACGGCGGAAGAAGCCATCCGTGTGGTCATGGAGCGCTGTAAGTGCTCCGTTTCCGAAGCATAGAAAGCGGGCATAGATTTGGACTTGCTGGCTCTGGACACCCTTGCGCTCCACATCCATCTTGCACTCGGAGGTGACGATGGATTTGATGTGGTTCGTCTTGGGCAGAGCATTCATGTCCATATCATCGTCCACCATCAGCAGCTTGCTCTCCAGGTCAGCACGGGCGAAGCGGTTTGTCTCCACCTTCTGAATGCTTGTGGTGTTCATGCTGCTTCCGAAGATAGCATTCATCATCAGACCGATGCGGCTCTTACCCTCGCCGCCCTTACCGATGAGCATGAGCATCTTCTGCCCCTTGGTGGTGGGTAGTAGGCAGTAGCCCAGGTACTCCTGCACGGTGGGAATGTCCTCCTCGTACAAAAGCTCGGATAGGAATTGCAGCCACCTTGTGGGCGCTGGGGCATCCGGTACATACCCGACAGCCAAACGATTCATACAGAACTCTTTGTCCTCGGTAAACGTACCATCCGTGTGATAGGTGCCGTTGGCTACATGGATACGATCTGTTTGCAGAGGCATCGGCTCCGAATACGCCGCCATTTTCAGAGCATTGAACAGGTGATCTACCTTCCGGGCGACCCCAGTATCCAGATACTCGTTGATCTCATAGAAGATATCCCGCTTGATACGGCTCTCATCCGTCACCAGGCCATCCACCGTATAGAAGTGATCGTGAATACAGCGCATAGGAAAGCTCTCTAGGAAACAGTAGCAAAATAACGGTTCGATGATGTGCTTGTCCTTGTCCACCCATTCGGGTGCGTCTAGCAACTCAGGCATAGTGCGGAACCCCTCCTCTCTCTGCCGCAGGGAGCGGCGTCTTGTAAACGTTTCTGCCCAAATTTCCCTTCAAAGGGTTGATTTTATGGCCATTTTCGGGTATACTGTATTTAGTTGAATTTGAGAACGGCTGCCCTCCATCTGCGCCAACAGATGGGATGAGGGCGGTCGTTTTTTCATTTGTTCCCATCGACGTACTCACCTCCCGGAATCTGGAACCCATAGAACTTCTGCTTGAAATACTGGATAGGGCATTTCCCGGCTATGGTGAGATAGCCCTGCTCTTTCAGCTCCTGGTTCATCTGCCGGACGAGCTGATAGGCTTTGCTGCGGCTGATGCCCATAATCTCAGCCACCTCTGCTGCTGTAATAAACTGTGACCTCATGGTACCTCCTGAAATAAATAGATTTTCCGTAGAACGCATTTCCTGTTCGTCACCATCCTTTCTAGTTCTTCGGAATACGCACTTTTGATGCGTATTTATTATAGCGTATACCTGGTGCGTTGTCAACACCTAAAAAATAAAAAATACGCACTTGCAATTCATCTTCTTTTCTGCTATACTATGGACGAGGTGAATCAGACATGGACAATTTCGATTATCCCGCAATCGGGCAACGCATCAAGCTGCTCAGAAAAAGAAAAGGGCTGAACCAGACGGAGCTGGCCCATCGGCTGAACAAATCCCTCCGCACCGTGCAGAAGTACGAGACAGGAGAGATCGAGGTTTCAGTCGCCGTTGTCA
Source organism: Clostridiales bacterium (assembly GCA_020860575.1). GTDB lineage: Bacteria > Bacillota > Clostridia > Oscillospirales > Oscillospiraceae > Onthomonas. The sequence goes on from JAJBUB010000105.1 coordinate 2,115, forward strand.
ACCAGATCGCCGACATTCTGGATACGACCCCCACCTATATCCTGGGCTATGAAGCCAGTAACGCACAGATCAAGACCCTTTCCGACATCATGGATTTCCTGTTCAAGCTGGAAACTGTCGGGGGTATCGACTTCAAAATCGACGTGAAGAAGCCGCCCCGCAGCAAACAGTGGGAGTGCTCCATTTCCTTCGACGGAAAGAGCATGGCGGACTTCAACGCTGATATGTGTCTGTTCTTGGAACAGTGGGAGCAGGAGCGAGACGAGCTTCGTACCTACGCTTCTACTCAGGCGGCCTATCGGAAGTGGAAGGAGCAGACCCTGGCCTACTATGCGGCCACCGCTGTCCAGTGCGTAGAGCCGGAGGAGCTTGACCCCGACACCCGGATGCAAAAGCGAAACGAATACCTGGAGGGCATTTACGCAAACCCTAAGAGTGAATGACCTAGGCAAAGCCTGATCCTGGAGGGAAGGAGGTACAAATGTCAGTCACAAAAGATGGAAACACCAACCGCTGGATGTCCCAGATCCGGGTAACGGATTGGACGGGCAAGACCATCCACAAGAAGAAGCGGGGCTTCGCCACCAAGCGGGAGGCCCTGCAATGGGAACGGGACTTCATCAGCCAGTCCACGGGAAGCCTGGGCATGACCTTTCAGGACTTCATCGAGCTCTATATGAAGGACATGGAGCAGAGGTTGAAGCCCTCCACCGTCGCCAACAAGCGGTTCCTTATCGACCTGAAAATCACGCCCTATTTCGGGAAACTTCCGCTGAGCGAGATCAAGCCTACGGATGTCCGAAAATGGCAGAACTCCCTGACCAGCTATCGGGACGAGAAGGGGCAACCCTATTCCCAGACCTATCTCAAGACCATCAACAACCAGCTTACCGCCATCTTCAACTACGCCGTGAAGTATTACGGCCTAAAAGAAAATCCCTGCCATAAGGCAGGGAGCATGGGGAAGAAAAAGGCGGACGAGATGTTGTTCTGGACGAAGGATGAGTTTCAGACGTTCATTGATGCTATCCGGGACAGACCGGTGAGTTACACCGTTTTTATGACCCTGTATTACACGGGCATACGTGAGGGCGAGTTGCTGGCGCTGACCCCGGCAGACATCGACCTTACGAAGAAGACGCTGACAGTCAACAAGAGCTATCAGCGCCTGAACGGGAAGGATGTCATCACCCCGCCCAAGACACCCAAGAGCAACCGCTCCGTTCCCATTCCTGACGGGCTGTGCGACTGCTTGCAGGAGTATATGTCCCATTGCTATGACTTGCAGCCCGATGACCGGCTCTTTCCCTACACCAAGAACTTCCTGTACCACGAAATGGAGCATGGGTGCAAGGTGTCCGGAGTGAAGCGGATCAGGGTACACGACATCCGCCACAGCCATGCAAGTCTGCTGGTGGAGATGGGCTGCTCCCCGCTACTGATTGCGGAGCGGCTCGGCCACGAAAAGGTGCAGACCACCATGGACACCTACAGCCACCTGTACCCCAACAAGCAGGTGGAGGTAGCCAGACAGCTCGACGGCATCATGCCGTGAGCGTCTGGCTACAAAAAAGGCTTCAGATGTAGCCAGTTTGTAGCCAGTAAAAATAGCAAATCCCGAAAAACGCTGGAATTTCAACGTTTTTCGGGACTCGGAAACTAAGATTTTATTATTCCCACTCAATCGTCGCAGGCGGCTTCGACGTCACATCATACACCACCCGGTTGATATGCTCCACCTCGTTGACCACCCGCACGGAGACCTTGTCCAGCACCTCGTAGGGTATCCTGGCCCAGTCGGCGGTCATAAAGTCGCTGGTGGTGACGCCCCGGAGGGCCAGGGTGTAGTCGTAGGTGCGACCGTCACCCATAACTCCCACAGAGCGCATATTGGTCAGCACGGCAAAATACTGGCTGATTTGGGTATCCCAGCCCGCTTTGGCGATCTCCTCCCGGAAGATGGCGTCTGCTTCCCGGAGGATGTCCGCCTTTTCCTTGGTCACGTCGCCGATGATGCGGATGCCCAGACCGGGGCCGGGGAAGGGCTGTCGCATGACCAGATAGTTCGGCAGACCCAGCTCCCGGCCCAGCTGCCGCACCTCGTCCTTGAACAGCATCCGCAGCGGCTCGATGATCTCCTTAAAGTCCACATAGTCCGGCAGACCGCCCACATTGTGATGGCTCTTGATGGCGGCAGCCCCAGCCTTACCGCTGCCAGACTCGATGACGTCGGGGTAGATGGTGCCCTGGGCCAGATAATCCACCTTGCCGATCTGCTTGCCCACCTGCTCAAAGACCCGGATGAACTGCTCGCCGATGATTTTCCGCTTGGCCTCCGGCTCGGAGACCCCCGCCAGGGCGTTGAGGAACCGCTCCTCCTCGTTCATGCGGATGAAGTGGATATTCCACTTGGAGAAGGCGGCCTCCACCTCGTCGCCCTCGTCCTTGCGCATCAGGCCGTGGTCCACAAAGACACAGGTGAGCTGATCGCCCACTGCCTCGGCCAGCAGTGCCGCCGCCACAGAGGAGTCTACGCCGCCGGACAGGGCCAACAGCACCTTACCGTCTCCGATTTTCTCCCGGAGGCTGGCGATGGCAGTTTTGCAGTAGTCCTCCATGGTCCAGTCGCCCCGGGCGTGGCAGACCTCATAGAGGAAATTGTGGAGCATTTTGGAGCCGTTCTCCGTGTGGTTGACCTCCGGGTGGAACTGGACGCCGTAGAAGCCCCGCTCCTCGTCCGCAATGCCCACGTTGGGGCAGGCAGCGGAGTGGGCCACCAGCCGGAAACCCTCCGGCACCTTCGCCATATAGTCGCTGTGGCTCATCCAGGAAACGCCCTCAGTGGGCAGGCCCCGGAACAGCTTGCAGTCGGTATCGTAGAAGGTCGGCGTCTTGCCATATTCCCGGGCGGAGTCCTCCTGTGCCTCGGTGACCAGACCGCCCAGGGAGTGGGCCATCAGCTGACAACCGTAGCAGATACCCAGAATGGGGACACCCAACTCAAAAATGCCCCGGTCGTAGCGGGGAGAATCCTCCAGATAGACGCTGTTGGGGCCGCCGGTGAAGATGATCCCGATGGGGTTCATCGCCTTCAGCTCCTCGAGAGGGGTGGTGTAGGGTTTGACCTCGCAGTAGACGTTGCACTCCCGGACCCGGCGGGCGATCAGCTGATTGTTCGGGCCGCCGAAGTCCAGAACGATGCCCAGCTCAGGAGCCCTGGGGCATCCTTCCTCCAGTGTCGATAAATTGATAAAAGCAGAAAAGAGAGCGGGGCCGGAATGAAGCTGCCTCATCCGGCCCCGCCGAATCCTGTTTCTATTTTACCTGTCGCTGAAATAATTGTCAACAGACGGTTCGACAGGTTTCCCTATGCGGGAAAAAACGGCATTCTGTCATCTGTCGTTTCCCGACAGAACTGTCTCCAGCAGCGCCTCACAGCCCTCCACGATGTCCGCATATGTCTGCTCAAACTCTCCCGTATACCAGGGGTCGGCAATGTCCCTGGGCCGGTCGGAGAAATCCAGCAGCCGCCGCACCTTGCCCTCCGGGTCGCCGCCAAAGCAGCGGAGCATATATCGGAGGTTGAGTTGCTCCATGCCTAAGATCCAGTCGTAGCGGTCATAGTCCCTTCGGGTGATCTGCCGCGCCCGTTTTCCGGAGCAGTCGATGCCGTGGCGGGCCAGCTCTCTCCGGGCAGGAGGATAGACGGGGTTGCCAATCTCCTCACTGGAATGGGCGGCGGACTCAATCAGAAAACGCTCCTCCAGTCCCCGCTTTGCCACCATGTCCTTCATAATGAATTCCGCCATGGGGGAACGGCAGATATTTCCCCAGCAGACGAACAGCAGTCGGCAGGTATTTTGGCTCTTTTTGTTCTTCATCTCTCATCTCTCCTCATTCGATTTATGATGGATTTGTACCTATATACGTCTATACGTCGTTGTCCGGACCGTCTTTCTGTGTACTTTCACGGATTCATGCGCTGACGCTCTAAATCACGAAAAAACTCGGTGCGCAACCGGTTGACAAATGTCCACACGAGGTCTATAATTATCTCACGCGATGAGATTTCAGGCCGTCAGGCAAGCTGTTTCGAGGTGATCTTCACATGGGCGCTCAGGCTCAGGCCGAGGAGCTGATCCAACTGGTGACCCAGTCCATGCACGGACTGGCACAGGAACACGCCGAGCAGGTCACCCGGGGAGAGGGTGCCTTGCTCCGCTATCTGGCCACGAAGCACGACGGAGCTACCGCCGGAGAGCTGCGGGAAGCTCTTGAAGTAGGCTCCGGACGGGTGTCTAACGCCCTGAAAAATCTGGAAGGAAAAGGAATGGTCAAGCGGGTCTCCTCTGCAAAAGACGGTCGGGTGGTACAAGTCTACCTGACGGAGCAGGGGCGGGCTGCAATTACAGCCAGGTATCAACGTCTTCTCCGACAGGTGAGCGAGCTGCTGGAGGACGTGGGAGAGGATGACTGCGCTGAGCTTCTGCGACTGACGAAAAAAGTGATCGATCTATCCCAAAAACGGCGGGAGGAGTCTGTCGGCCCCTCCCGGGAACTGCTCTGTTCCCAGTCAGGAGGCAACCATGACAGGCAAACGAGATTATTCGGAGATCACCCCCCAGATCCAGGCGTTATCTGACCTCTGCATCCGGGACTGCGTGATCGACAGACAGCTTTACATCGACAACAAGGTGAACCGGGGTCTGCGGGATCTCAACGGTAAGGGTGTCCTCACCGGGCTGACCAAAATTTCAGAGATCCAGGCCCGCACCCCGGACGATCAGCCCTGCGACGGCTCTCTGTTCTATCAGGGCTACAACATCGACGACCTGGTAAAGGGCTTTTTGAAGGACGGACGCTACGGCTTTGAGGAGATCACCTACCTACTCCTCTTCGGTGCATTGCCCAATGCCCAGGAGCTGGAGGAGTTCCGGGGTCTGTTGGCCAGCTACCGCTCTCTCCCCAACTCCTTTGTCCGGGACATCATTATGAAGGCCCCCAGTACCGACATCATGAACTCCATGGCCCGTAGCGTACTGACCATGTATTCCTACGACAATAAGCCGGACGACACCTCTCTCCCCAATGTCCTGCGCCAGTGCATCCAGCTCATCGCCGTTTTCCCCCAGCTGGCCCTGTACGGCTACCAGGCCTATGACTACTATCGAAACGACAGCTCCCATTTCTTTATTCACGACCCGGTACCCGAGCTGTCCACGGCGGAGAACATCCTCCAGATGCTGCGCCCTGACGCCAGCTACACCCAGACCGAGGCCCGGGTGCTGGACATGGCCCTGGTGGTTCACGCAGAACACGGCGGTGGCAACAACTCCTCCTTCACCGCCCACGTGGTCACCTCCTCCGGCACCGACACCTATTCCGCCATCGCGGCGGCCCTGGGTTCTCTGAAGGGTCCCAAGCACGGCGGCGCCAATATCAAGGTCTGTCATATGTTCGACGAGATCAAGCGAGAGGTCAAGGACTGGTCGGACGAAGATGAGATCAGGGCTTACCTGAATAAGATCCTCCAGGGGGATGCCTTTGACCACTCCGGCCTGATTTATGGCGTGGGCCATGCCATCTACTCCAAATCCGACCCCCGCGCCCGGATTTTCAAGACCTTTGTCCATATGCTGGCCACAGAGAAGGGCATGGAGCAGGAGTACCAGCTCTACGCCGATGTGGAGCGGCTGGCTCCGGAGGTCATCAGCGGCAAGCGCAAGATGTACAAGGGCGTCAGCGCAAACGTAGACTTCTACTCCGGCTTCGTCTACCAGATGCTGGGTATCCCGGAGGAGCTGTTCACCCCCATCTTCGCCGTGGCCCGTATCTCCGGCTGGAGCGCCCACCGGCTGGAGGAGTTAATCAACGGCAACCGCATCATTCGTCCCGCCTACAAGGCCATCCGTCCCCGCCGGGACTATGTACCCATGGAGGAACGGGAGTAAACACTCATTTTTCGCCTTTCAAGAAGCACCTGACGCCATTCTTTGGAGCGTCGGGTGCTTTCCCGTTTTCTCCGCCTATCCGTAGTCCGCGTAATAGTTCCCCTCCAGGCTCTCCTGCCCCTCGCCGTCCCAGTTAAAGGCCACTGCCTCCACCTGGTCCAGCTCACACAGGGAGTTCACCAGAGCCTGGCGGCTCAGCTCCCGGGCAGAGAGTACCGCCGCCCAGTTCTCCGTCAGTGTGAGAACGCACACGCCGTCCACCATCTGACTGTCCAAGTGGGCCTCCAGGTCGGCAAAAGCAGATTCCATCCCGTCCGTGCCAGGACCTGCGGCCAGCATCCCGATCACCGTGTCGATCTGGTCAGACAGGGAGGTGCCGTACAGCTCTGTCTCCCGGTACTCCGTCCCCAGACCGGACCAGTCCGACAGAGGGAAATACAGCTGGAAGCCCACGACCTCCGGGTCCTGGATCTCTCCGGTGAGCAGAACATCCTCCCGGGTCTGGGGGACCCGGCTGCCCTCCGGGAGAGACTGACCGTCTACCGTGATGTTCAGCGCCTCCACACCGTCCAGCTGGGTCATGGTCAGCACCAGGCAGGTGCTGGCCACCGTCAGGGAGATGCCGGACAGTCCGTTGTAGTCCTCGCTGAGATTCAGGGTCAGCACCCCGTCCTCCAGTGACCAGCTCCACAGCCGGACGCCGTCGGGCAGCGTCTGGGAAAGGCCGTCCGTCTCCGGCTCCTCAAGCATCCGGGCGAACACCTCGTCCACGGTAGATGTCTCCGAGCCGTCCGCCCAGTTTTCCGCGCCCACTGCCGCCTGTCCATAGGTCTCCTGATCTCCGGCGGCGTAATAGATGGAGAGGCCTCCTCCCTCCGTCTCCGTCGCCTCGCAGCCGGTAAGAACAGAGGCCGCCGCCAGCAGCGCCGCCAGCAGGATGCACAGCCGTCGCTTCATGGCGTTCCCTCCTTCGGCTCCTCCGAGCCGTTCTCCGGGAAGGTGGCCTGGAACCAGGTGCCGCCCCCTGCCCGGGGGCCGACGCTGAGCCAGCCGCCGTAGAGGTGGACCGTGTCCCGGACGATGGACAGGCCCAGTCCGGTGCCTCCCGCCTCCCGGGAGCGGGCCTTGTCCACCCGATAGAACCGGTCAAAGACCTTCTCCCGCTCCTCCTCCGGGATGCCGATGCCAGTGTCCTCCACCCGGAGAAATATCTTTTCATCCTCATGACCCAGGACCACCCGGACCAGCCCCTCCGGGCAGTTGTACTTGATAGCGTTTTCCACCAGATTATAGATCACCTGATACAGATCGTCCTCCCCGGCCAGAATGACACAGTCCGGCTGGAAGTCGGTCTCAAAGGTGATGCCCCGGCTTTCCGCCAGGGGGGTGAGCATATGGAGTACATCCTCCGCCGTCCGGTCCAGCTCTACCCGCTGCCGCCTGGGCGCGCGTCCGCTGTCCATCCGGGTCAGGGCCAGCAGATCCTCCGTGATGCGGTTCAACCGCCCCGCCTCTGCGCCGATGTCCCCCACAAAGTCCCGCATGGTCTCCGTGTCCATGTCCTCGCTCTGGAGGATGGAGTCGGAGAGGAGCTGGATAGAGGCCAATGGCGTTTTCAGCTCATGGGAGGCATCAGCCACAAACCGACGCCGGACCTCGTCCGTGACCTGGAGCCGCTGGGTCAGCTCGTTATATTCCTCCACCAGCTGGGCCAGCTCGTCCTTGCCCCGGATCTCCACCCGATGGGTATACTCCCCTTCCCGGAGGGTCTGGATGGCGGAGAGCAGTCCGCTGATCCGCCGGGTCATGGTGCGGGCCAGCACCATACTCACCAGCAAGGCCACGCCGCAGATGACCAGAGACAGGTTTCGGATATTGCCTCCCAATCCCTGGAGCAGTGCCCCCTGCTGGCTGTCATACTCATAGAGATAGACCGCACCGATGGTGCTGTTTCGGTAGACCACCGGCGTGGCGGCCTCGGAGCGGAAGGCCCCGTCCTGGTAGGCGGACTGAAACACGTCCTGCCCCTGGAGGGCCAGAACGATCTCCTGGAGCAGCGCGTACCGCCCATAGGCGTCCTCCTCCGCCCCCTGGGCGGTGTCGTAAAGCACCAGTCCGGCGCTGTCCGTCACCATCACCCGGTTCAGGCTGGAGTCCTCGATCACCTCCATCACCCGGGCCACCCCGTCCTCCGTCAGCGTCTCCAGCCCCGCCAGGTTGGAGGCGATGACCGACGCCTCGCTTTGGAGGGCGGTCTGCTTCGTCTGGAAGACCATCTCCTGAGAGGCGATGAGGGGATAGGTGTTCACCACCGCCAGGATGGCGGCGATAATGAAAATATAGCTGACGGCAAATTTGAATTGCAGGCTGTGAAACAGGGGTACCCGCCCACGTTTTGCAGTATTTTTCTCTTCCGTCTCCATAGTGAGCGCCCCCTTTCCCCTGTTATTTGCCCAGACTGGTTATTTATTCGCTGCAAAATAATATCCTACGCCCCATTTGGTGAGGATATACTGGGGGGAGGCCGGCACCAGCTCCACCTTCTCCCGCAGCCGCCGGATATGGACGTCCACCGTCCGATAGTCCCCCTGGTACTCATAGCCCCAGACCTGGTCCAGCAGCTTCTCCCGGCTGAACACCCGGCCGGGATGGCTCATAAGCAGCTCCAGCAGGTCGAATTCCTTGGCGGTCAGCTCCACCGAGATGCCCTCACGCTGTACGTCCCGGGAGACCCGGTCCAGGAGGATATGTCCGGCGGAGATGGTGTCCTCCGGGTCCCGGTAGCGGCCCCTCGCCCCGGCTCCGCTCCCGGAGGAGCGGCGGAGCAGGGCCTTCACCCGGGCCTTCAGCTCCAGCACGTTGAAGGGCTTGGTCACATAGTCGTCCGCCCCGCACTCAAAGCCCATGATCTTGTCCATGTCCTCTCCCTTGGCGGTAAGCATGATCACCGGCACGTCGGAGAACTCCCGTATCTGAACACAGGCGTCCATTCCGCTCATCCCCGGCATCATCACGTCCATCAAAATCAGGTCGGGCCGCTCCTGCCGGGCCAGCTCCACCGCCTGCTGCCCGTTGTATCCGGCCACCACCTGATAGCCCTCGTTTTCCAGATTGAACCGCAGGCCCTTCACCAGCACCCGCTCGTCGTCTACGATCAGTATTTTCATCCGTTCTCCGCTCCCCGCTCTCTTTCCTCCAGATAGGCCAGTGCTTCCTCCCTGGACATCATTCGCTCTGACACCGGGACAGGCTCATCCCGCTCCACCCCGGCAGGCCTGCCCTCCCGGGCCAGCTGCGCCCGGTACTCCCGGGCGGAGCATCCAAACCGCTGGACAAACAGCTTGTTGAGATATCTGGTGTCGGAAAAGCCGCACTCCATACAGATGTCCAGCAGGCTCAGCCCCGGATCGCCGATGAGCTGGAGGGCCTTTTCAAACCGGGTGATGTTCAAATAGTCCTGGAAGGTGATGTTCAGATTGTCCCGCAAAAAATGGGACAGGTAGGCGGTGGTGACCCCCTCCGCCCGGGCCAGGTCGGACAGCCGGAGCTGCTCATAGTAGTGCTCCTCGATATAGCCGGTGATCCGGTCGATCCGATCTGCCTTTTTCTTCCGGGAGGAATATTCCGCGTCGCTAATGGTACGGTAGGGTACCCGGAGCAGCAGATCCCGGAACAGCAGGCACACCTGGGCCACGCAATACAGGGGGCTGTACGGCTCCCCACTCCAGAAGGAGCGGGCGGTATCTACCATCCGCCGGGCAAGCACAGCCAGCACCGGGGCGCTCACCTCCCCGCTCACCCGCACCCGGTCGAACTCCACCTGGCGCAAAGCGGGCATATAATCCCCGCAGAAGTGGACGGCGGTCTGGATGATCAGGATCTTCACCGGCTGAGGATTCAGGCTTGCGATCTCATGGGACTGGTTGGGATTGAACAGCAGCAGGTCCCCCGGTCCCACCTGAAAGGCATCCTCCTTCAAGCGGATGCGGGCGCTGCCCTCCAGCACCAGTCCCAGCTCCCAGGCCCGGTGAATATGGGCATTTCGAAAGCTGATGCAGTTGACAAAGCACTGCAGATGCCGCATGGTCTCATAGTGGATGAATTCATACTCGCTCTGTCCCATGTCCCCGGCCCTCCTGTCGATTTCTTTTCTCATGATACCATAAGCGGGACGGAAAGACAAGGAATCTGCAAAAGTAAAATCGCAACATTGTCGGTTTTGCGTCCCCGAAGACGCCAGGGAAAGCCGATTGCCATTTTCCCAGGAACATGGTATGATAACGGCAGGAAATCTCTGCCCATCCGGGGCCGTTTCGTGGAGGTGAACGCTGTGGAGCTGATCGAGCTGATAAAAGACAACGCCCGTCTGGCCTTCGGCGTCGCCTGCCTGGTCCTGGCGCTGGTCCTGCTCCTGGGTTGGGGGCTGGTCCGGCTGCGTCAGAGGCTTCGAAAGCGGAAGCGTCCCGATCTGCGGCAGCAGGGCGGCGGAGACGCCTACCACGGTGAGCGCTCTGACCTTCGCCGCGCCGTCCCCCTCACCGAGCCGGAGAGCCACTACACCGGTGGTCGGCGTAAAAGGCAGGGACGTGACCCCCTCCCCTACTCCGGCATCTCCAGCTACCGGCACGGCAAAATGGGCAGACGCGCCTCCCGGCCCATCTCCTTCTGGAATCCCGCCTACACCGGCAGGAGCGACAGCGTATGGAATCACCCCCAGGTGCGGGCCGTGACCCTGGTCCTGCTGGCAATGATCCTCGCCGCCGTCTACGGCGTCACCCGGTATCTTCTCCCCGGCCTCGTCACCCCGGCCTGGGCGGCAGATCGTCTGTTCTGGCTGGCGGCGGCAGTCATCCTCCTCCCTGTGCTGTGGGGCAAGGCGATATTCTCCCTCATCGCCCTGGCAGGCTATCTGGTCGGGATGGCTCTGGGCATCCTTTTGGGAGACGGGCAATGGGGCAGAATTATTTTGACCGCCGTGTTCCTCCTGGCCTGCCTGCTGGGAGCTGTTGTGCAACGGCGGCTGTCCTCACAGGGCCGATAAATCACATTGTTTCCCTTCTTCTTTGGCGCTCTCTGAGACGGAGGGCGTCTGCCCGCACCGTTCGCCTTTTTTTCGTCACCGTCTGCCCCTGAGGACATAGAATGTCATGAGGAGCGTTTCCGCTCCCTCCCATTCTTCTCAGGAGGTCAATTCTATGGCTGAAACCGTTTTGCCCGGCCCTGTGCCGGAGGGTACCCCCATCCGGGAGGCGACCTGCATCCATACCCAAAAGATCTACGACTCCTGTCAGTCCAGGGACTGCATGGAGGATCTGCGGCTCTACCCTGAGGCCGGCAGCCAGACGACGCTGGAAAACGCCCAGAGCGTCCGCTCGGCCCAGGCCGAGCTGCTCTATGTGGATATCCAGGTGGATCAGGTGGGCTACAACCAGGGCTTCTACACAGTGGATATGCAGTATTTCTATCGCATCACCGCCGACGCCTACACTGCCGGCACCGCCCGGCCCTCGGTGGTCACCGGCCTTGCCACCTTCAGCAAGCGCTGTATGCTCTTTGGGAGCCAGGGGACCGCCCGGACCTTCTCCTCCGCCCAGAGCGTCTCCCGGGAGCTGACCGCCTCCTATACCGGCAGTCTCCCCACCGCCGTGGTGGAGGCCGTGGACCCCATCGTACTCAGCGTCCGGCTCTACACACCGGAGCAGGCGGGCTTCTCCTGCGACTGTGCCGGCGAGGCATCTTCTGGCATTGACATCCCTGACGCCATCCGGCGGCTGTTTGATGAGGAGCTGGTTACCGACAACGATTCCTCCCGTCAGCTGCTGCTCACTCTTGGGCAGTTCTCTCTTCTTCGCCTGGAGCGTGATTCCCAGCTGCTCATCCCCATCTACGACTACTGTGTGCCGGATAAGGAGTGCCAGTACGACGGCCCCAGCGAGGACGATCCCTGCACCCTGTTCCAGCGGGTGGATTTCCCGGTAAACGAGTTTTTCCCGCCCGCCACGGCGGACAGCCTGGACGCCTCCGGCTGCAACCTCTTCCGCACCGGCTGTGGCCGGAGCTGATCCCCTTCCCGGCTGTAAGCGTCAAAATGCGTCCGACTGCAAACAGTCGGACGCATGATTTTACAAAACAGAGGCATACTGCCGTTGAAAGGCGGTGTGCACATGAATATGACAAATCAGGCCTACGGCGAGATGGTCAACCAGATGTCCAAAACCTCTCCCAAGGCCAAAGACTACACCATGGCCTTCTGCGTGGGCGGTGGCATCTGTGTAGTGGGGCAGCTGCTGAGTGAGCTGTATACGGCCATGGGTGCCTCTCAGCGGGACGCGGGGACGTGGGTCAGCATTACCCTCATCTTCCTGTCGGCCCTGTTCACCGGGCTGAAGCTGTACGACAGGCTGGCCAAGCACGCCGGGGCGGGTACTCTGGTGCCTGTGACCGGCTTTGCCAACTCCATTGTCTCCCCGGCCATGGACTTCAAGGCGGAGGGGTATGTCACCGGCATGGCGGCCAAGATGTTCCAGATCGCCGGGCCGGTGCTGGTCTTTGGCATCGGCTCCAGCGTGATCTACGGGCTGATTTTGTGCCTGTTTCGGGCCTGAAAATGCGCCAAAAGCGCCCCGGCTGTAGAGCCGGGGCGCAATTTGCATTGGAAACTGACAATTACATGATCTTGCGGAACAGGGTCTTGAAGTCCTCCACGGTGGCGGGACGGGGGTTGCCGGGGGCGCAGGCGTCGGCGGCGGCGGACTGGGCCAGGAAGTCCAGATCCTCCTCCTTCATCTTCTCCAGCTTGGTGGGGATGCCCACGTCGGCGGAGAGCTGCTTGACGGCGTCGATGGCGGCCTTGCGATAGGTGGGCTGATCCATACCGGTGGTGTCCACGCCCATAGCCTCAGCGATGTCCTTGAACTTCTCGCCGGTGTACTCCTGGTTATACTCCATGACGATGGGGAGCATCATAGCGCAGGCCACGCCGTGGGGGGTGTCATACACAGCGCCCAGGGTGTGGGCCATGGAGTGGGCGATGCCCAGGCCCACGTTGGAGAAGGCCATACCGGTGACGAACTGGCCCAGGGCCATGCCCTCCCGGCCCTCCTGCTCGTTCTTGACGGCGCCGCGGAGGTTCTTGGAGATGAGCTTGATGGCCTCCAGGTTCAGGCAGTCGGCCAGCTCCCAGGCAGCGGCGGTGGTGTAGCCCTCGATGGCGTGGGTCAGTGCGTCCATACCGGTGGCGGCGGTC
>JAJBUB010000010.1 GCA_020860575.1 Clostridiales bacterium
CACCGTCTCCACCACGAGAGAGGGCGTCTTTGCCGGCGGCGACGCCGTCACCGGCGCTGCCACCGTCATACTGGCCATGGGCGCGGGTAAGAAGGCCGCTGCCGCCATCGACAGCTATCTGAATCCCGCTGAGTAAAAAAACCGCAAAAAAACGCCCCCGGAGGAACGAAGCAGTTCCTTCGGGGGTGTTTCATCTGTTCGAAAGAGGCTTACTCCAGTGCCTCCACCTCGGCCAGGGAGGGGAGACTGGGGATAGCGCCGCTGCGGCTGACGGCGATGGAGGCCGCCCGGTTGGAGAAGTCCAGCACCCGCTCCAGAGTGGGGATGGACATGGGGGTACTCAAATCAATGGCGGCGATTTGAGAGAGAAATGCGCCAAAGAAGGCGTCTCCCGCGCCGTTGGTGTCCTTCACCTGGCAGGGGTGGCCGGGGACGTGTCCGGTCTTGCCCCGGTAGCGGTAAAAGACGCCGTTCTTGCCCAGAGTGATGAGCACCAGGATGATGCCGTAGGAGGCCAGCTGTTCGGCCCCCTTCTCCCAGTCGCCGGTGCCGGTGATGATGCGCAGCTCCCCCTCGCTGATCTTGAGAATGTCGCACAGGGGCAGGGCCTGCTTGATGCGGTAGACCCCGTCGGCCATGCTGGGCCAGAGCTGCTCCCGATAGTTGGGGTCGAAGGAGACGAGGGCGCCCATTCTCCGGGCGGTGGCGGCAGCCACCAGAAGGGCAGACTGGGCGGGGTCCCGGGTCAGGGACACGGAGCCAAAATGCATGATCCGGGGATGGGAGGCCGCAAGACCGGCCACCGTCTCCTCCTGGGTGAGACAGGAGTCCGCCCCGGGAGAGCGGTAAAAGGTGAAGGAACGCTCCCGGGTACCCTCGGCCAGAGAGACCACCGTCAGGGTGGTGCTCTCTTTGGGGTCAGCATAGAGACAGGTGGCGTCCACCCCGTTGTCCTCCAGGGAGGAGCGGAGCAGCTCGCCGAAGCGATCCTTCCCCACCTTGCCTACAAAGGAGACGTCTGCCCCCAGGCGGGCGGCGGCGACGGCCAGGTTGGCGGGCGCCCCTCCGGGATAGGCGGCATATTCCGGAATTCCCTCCGGCGTGGTTCCGGTCTGTGTCAGGTCGATGAGGATCTCTCCAATGGAGGTAATGACGGACATGGGTCTCTCTCCCCTCGCTGCGGCGCGTGGCACAGCAGTTATTCGGAAACGTTTTCGCAATTTCAAGAACATTATATCAGCGATTCAAACAATTTGCAACCGGTTTCACAGAAAATTTTCGTCAGGAATACGCATATCAGGCAGCCGCCTTACACAAAATGAAATGGCGCGACAGCGATGACAGAAAAATGAGAAAAGGGTTGACACCGGGAAGACGCTGTGGTATTATATGTTAGCAAAAGCTAACCGCAACGGAGACAGGACGCCCGGCAGGGCGATTTTCTCAACCCGCGAGTTAGCTAATGCTAATTAGCGGAAAGCGAGGGGGTATTTTTATGCGCGAGACGGAGCTGGAGCATCTGCTGGCGGAACACTGCGCCCCGACCCTGGCGGGGGTGAAGGCGGCGAGCCTGGCGGGCTGCCCCGTCCAGCGCCGCAGGGAGACGGCACGCACGGTGGAGGCATATGACCGGGTGCTGGGAGAGCGGGGCATCCGCCTCCGGCTGATCCCTACCAGTCGCGCCTGCGACCTGCTGCTGGTCTACCGGCCCGGGCTGCTGGAGCGCACCCTCTCCCGGCCGGAGGCCCAGGCGCTGCTGTCCCGGCGGGACTACCCCGTGGACAGCGGCGTAGACGGTCAGCTGGACTGCCTGTGCCGCCGTCTGGCGGAGCAGAGGGAGTTTCCTCATGAGGTGGGGCTGTTCCTGGGTTATCCCCCGGAGGATGTGGTAGGCTTTGTGGAGCATCGGGGGAGCGGGTGCAAACGACAGGGACTGTGGAAGGTCTACTCCGACGTGGAGCGGGCGGAGCGGCTGTTCACCCTCTACGACCGGTGCCGCAGGGCGGTCCGGGGGCAGGTGGCCCAGGGAGTCTCTGTGCTGGAGCTGTTCGGCGGCACAGACTGGGGACAGCGCTATGCGGGGGCGTTCCTGAGCTGACGAACGGAACATCATTGAAATACCGGCCCCAAAAACGACTGGGGCCAGGATAGGAGGAATTTATATGAGCAAAACAGCAGTGATCTATTGGAGCCAGACGGGCAACACAGAGCAGATGGCCAACGCCATCGCAGAGGGCGTCATCGCCGCCGGAGGGGAGGTGGAGCTGTTCTCCGTGTCCGACATCACCCCGGAGGACGCTGTGACCTATTCCAGTCTGGCCCTGGGCTGCCCCGCTATGGGAGCGGAGGAGCTGGAGGAGACGGAGTTCGCCCCCTTCTTTGAGGCCATCCAGGGCGCGTTGGCGGGCAAACGGGTGGCCCTGTTCGGCTCCTACGGCTGGGGCGACGGAGAATGGATGCGCACCTGGCAGGCGGAGGTGGAGAGCGCCGGAGCCGAGCTGGTGGGCGGCGAGGGCCTGATCGCCAACAACGAGCCGGACGAGGAGGCGCTGGAGGCATGCAAGACCCTGGGCAAATCGCTGGCGTCATGAGCGGACGCTGAGCGGCAGAAGGAAATGAGCCTGCAAACAAAAAGTCAAGCCCAAGATGAGCTTGACTAAGAAAATATT
>JAJBUB010000070.1 GCA_020860575.1 Clostridiales bacterium
CCGGAGGGCGGTCTTCCCCCCCCGCCCTCGACGGTTTTCGATTTTATGCTTGTCCTTTCGACCCGGCTTTGCTATACTGAGACTGAGAGTGAGCATTTCTGCTGTGTGGAGGCAAATATGAGCGATTTCAACCTGCCTGTGGCGCAGAGCTTTGACTGTATGCCGGAGCCGATCCTCTATGTGGAGGGCGGCCTGGTGCAATATCGGAACCCCGCTGCCGCACGGCTGGCCTGGCTGCCTCCGGTGGGGGAGCCTCTGCCGGAGCTGCTGGAGGGGGAGACGGACGCCACCCGGTCCCTGACGGCGGAGGGAAAGCCCTGGACGGCCGTCTCCTGGACCTGCGGGGAGGGGCAGCTGCTCCGGCTGTCCCCGGTGGAGGAGCAGCCCATCCTCCCCAACGACCGCATCCCGTTTCTCCTCCAGCGGCTCCGGGGGCCGCTGGCCGGGATGATGTCCTCTGGGGAGCTGATCCGGACGGTCCTGACGGCGGACCAGAAGCAGAAGGAGGAGGGGGTGCTGGCCCGGTACAGCAAATCCCAGCTCCGGGTGTTGCGGATGCTCCGTCTGCTGGAGCTGGCCGCCCTGCCGGAAGGGGAGCTGCCCTATGACTATACCCCCCAGGTGATGGACCTGGTGGGCCTGTGCCGGTGGTGCTTTCACGAGATGGAGGGGCTGGTGAACATGGCCGGGCGGGAGATCACTCTGAAGGTCCCCCGGCGGACGGTTTACGTCAAATGTGACGATCAGATGATCCTTTACCTGGTGTGCCAGCTGGTGAGCAATGCCCTTCGGGCCACGGAAAAGGGCGGAAAAATCGTCCTCCGGCTGGAGCTGCGCCGTCAGCGGGCCTATCTCTCTGTGGAGGACGACGGACCCGGCCTGCCCCAGGAGAAGCTGGCCTGTCTGTTCGACCCGTCCCGGGGCGGAGACGGTCTCCGGGACATCGGCGAGGGACTGAGCCTGGGCATTCCCGTCTGTCGGAAGATCGTCGGATACCACGATGGCTCCATCCTGTTGCGCAATCTCCCGGAACGGGGCGTCCGGGCCACCGTTTCCCTCCCCCTATACCAGCCCAGACCTGCGACGGTGTGCGAGACCCCCAGACAGATCGACACCACCAACGGCTTTGGCGTCGCCCTGCGGGAGCTGAGCGACGTGCTGCCGGAGGAGTGTTTTCACCCGGAGGGGATGGACTGAGAGGGAGCGGAAAAATTCCCGGAAAGACCCCTTGATAATTCCCGGAAATCATAGTAGAATATAGACCAGTCTTGTAAAGGTCGAGACGGCTCACGGATAGCCGCACCTGTCAGGGAGGGAGTTCCCTCCCGGCCTTTGCTATGTTGTCTGAAGCGGCATTCGGTGTTGACAGCCGGTCCTGCGCAATGTCAGCCCGCGAACCATGTCAGGCGGGGAACCGAGCAGCATTAAGCGGAACCTGGTGTGTGCCGCAGACCGCCGGCTCGAGCCGTTTGCCGCTTCAGAGAGCAGAGCAGAGGGTGTGCGGCCCTCCGTGAGCTTTTTCTCTTCGTCGGAAAGGGGAGTGACCCTCTCATGTATCAGGCCCTATATCGGAAATGGCGGCCCCAGCGGTTTGAGGACGTGGTGGGCCAGTCCCACATCACCCAGACCCTGCGGACCCAGGTGGAGACGGGGCGACTGTCCCACGCCTACCTGTTCACCGGCACCAGGGGGACGGGAAAGACCACCTGCGCCAAAATTCTGGCCAAGGCGGTCAACTGTGAGCATCCCGTCCACGGGGACCCCTGCAACCAGTGCGCCGCCTGCCGGGGCATCGACGACGGCTCCATCCTGGACGTGGTGGAGCTGGACGCCGCCTCCAACAACGGCGTGGACCAGGTGCGCGCCCTCCGGGACGAGGCGGTGTACGCCCCCGCCGCCGTGAAAAAACGGGTCTATATCGTGGACGAGGTCCATATGCTGACCACCGCCGCCTTCAACGCCCTGCTGAAAATTCTGGAGGAGCCGCCGGAGCACCTGATGTTCATTCTCGCCACCACCGAGCTGCACAAGGTGCCCGCCACCATCCTCTCCCGGTGCCAGCGCTTCTCCTTCCAGCGCATCACCGCCCCGGATATCCAGGGACGGCTGTCCTATGTGGCCCAAGAGGAGGGCATCCAGCTCACCGACGACGGGGCCGCTCTGTTGGCCCGGCTGGCGGATGGGGCGCTGCGGGACGGGCTTTCTCTTTTAGACCAGTGCGCCGCTGTGGGCGGCGTAGTGGACCGGGAGGCCGTGCTGGACGCCCTGGGGCTGGCGGGAAATCTCCGCACCGCCCACCTGATGAACCATATCCGCCGGGGCAACACCGCCCAGGCGCTGGCCGAGCTGGGCGACCTGTACGCCGCCGGAAAGGGGGTCCCTGCCGTCCTCTCCGAGCTGTCCGCCCTGGTGCGTGACCTGCTCATCCAAAAGACCGCCCCCAAGGGCGGGGCCGGGCTGATGAACGGGGGCTACGACGAGGAGACGCTGAACACCCTGGGCAGGGGGCTGACTCCCCAACGGCTCATCCAGATGCTCCGGCTGCTCCAGGACACCCAGGCGGGGCTGCGCACCAGTGCAAACCAGCGCACCGACGCGGAGCTGTGCCTCATCCGCCTGTGCGACGAGACGCTGGACACCTCCAACG
>JAJBUB010000130.1:0-13860 GCA_020860575.1 Clostridiales bacterium
CCTTTCAGCAGCAACACAGCCCCCGGGCGCATCCTCCCGGGGGCCGCTCTCTGAAAGACGGAAAGGAACAGGTCACTCCGCCGTGTAGATCGAGCCCATCTCGGCCACATACAGCTCCTTCACTGTCACGTCGCCGCTCTCAGCGAAGAGGGACAGTCCGTCGGAGTCCTCCCCCTCCGGGTAGGCCCGCATAGAGATGGCCTTGGTATCGTTGAAGAACGCCTCTACCAGCGACCGGTCCAGATAGATCTCCATGGTCAGGCTGCCGTCGTCCAGCTCCAGCGCGCCGGAGACGAAGCTGGTGGTGGACCCGTCGCCCCGGTTGGCCGTCTCCCCGTGGATGGTGCTGTCGCCGGTGGTGTAGTAGAAGTCAGTCACATCCCGGCCGTCCTCGCTCTCCAGCAGGTCGATGCCGAACTTCTCCGCCTGAATGTCGGTGAAGGTCACGCGGATATAGAGCATGTCGCCGCTGATCTCCTGGAGCAGGGCGTCAGCCTCCTCCGCCGTCAGGTCAGTCTCGTCGATGAGTACCTCCGTCTCCAGGTCGTGAAGGGCGTCGGTGGGGGAAACCTTCAGGTCGGTGCCGTCGTCGTTCAGCCAGATCTGGCGGGCAAGTCCCACGTTATGGGCCCAGCCTGCGGCCCCCTGCTCTGCCACCGAGCGCTGATCCTGCATGATGGAAAACAGGTAGGTCTCCCCGGTCTCGGCGTCCACATAGGCGCTGGGACCGGTGAACACGTTGTCGCCGTAGTCAAGGATGGTCGGGCCGTCGGCATAGGCCTCGTCCGGAGTGAAGGTGCCGGTCTCATAGTCAAAGGTGCCGATGAAGTAATACACCTTGTTGTCCGCAGAAGACGCCGGGGCGGGAGAAATGATGAACACGTCCTTGGTCACGGTGCCGTCCTCGTTGGACAGGGTGAGCAGGATGGGCAGCTCCCAGCTGGTGCCGTAGGTCATGCTCTGGTTTTCCATCTCATAGATGGGGCCGATATACTGCCAGTCCATGTCGATGGTGCCGTCCGACAGCAGCTCCAGGGTCTCCGTCTTGTAGAGCAGGGCGCTGCCGCCGTTGGAGGTGCTGCTGCCAGAGCAGACGAGCATATACCACGCTCCATCATGCTCCCAGATATAGGGGTCCCGGAACTCGCCTGCACGGCCCTGGCCCTCCTCCTGCACCACGGCCAGCTCGTCATAGATGACCCATTCCACCAGGTCCGGGTCGGACAGATCGGCGGGATAGGCCACGCCGATGTTCTGGTTGGAGATCAGGCCGTCGGTGGCGTAGGCGTCGTTGCCCGCGGTGAAGAACAGCAGGGGCACGCCGTTGACATCATAGGCGGCGTTGCCGGACCACACGCCGTCCGGCACCACGGAGTCCTCTGTGGGGACGATGGCCTCCTCCACCGGGGTCCAGGTCACCATATCGTCGCTGACCAGGTGGCCCCAGCAGATGTTGCGCCAGTAGGTGCCGCTCATGTTCTCCTGGAAGAACAGGTGATACTTGCCGTTGTAGTAGACCGGGGCATGGGGTTCGTTCATCCAGTACTGATAGGGGCCGCCGTGGTACTGGGGTTTATATTCATCCTCGGTGAGAATGTTTTGCAGCCAGATGGCGTCGAAGTCGATCTCCGGCACGGTGACGGCTCCATAGGCCTCGGCCACCGTCTCCACGGAGAGGGCCTCGTCGTACAGCTTCAGCTCGTCCATCAGACCGCTGCACATATTGATGTAGCCCACGCCCAGGCGGGAGGCCTCGCAGCTGCGGCCCACCAGCAGCTGCTGATTGGCCGCAGCGATGGCGCTGCCCTGGTCGATCTCCATGCTGCCCACACACTCGCCGTTGAGATACAGGCTCATCTGGCCGTTCTCCCCGTCGAAGACCGCCGTGACGCAGTTCCACTCATACTTCTCCAGGTTGGCGTCTCCCCAGAGGGTCAGCCACTCCTCCCCGGTACCTACCTCGAAGCACAGCTTACCGTACCGCTGGTAGCCCAGCTGGAATCCGGTGCAGCTGTCCTTGGAGCATTGGGAGACGATACCCGTCAGCGCCTGGGTGCCGTTCTCCTCCGCGTAGGGGTCGTCCCACTCAAAGGTGCGGGGAGCGAACCACACGCTGACGGAGAAGGTAGACCCCTCCACCTGGATATCGCTCTTGCTGTAGGAGATGCAGGTGGAGTTGCCGTCAAACAGCAGAGAGCCGCCGGAGACGCCGTCCGTCCGCCATTGGGGGTCCTGGCTGTCCATATAGAGGGCATTGGTGTATGTGTAGCTCAGCTCGCCCTCCGGCAGATTGCCGCTGGCGTCGGTGATCGCCGTCCCCGTCCCCTCGTCAAAGGGGAGGTAGAGCAACAGATTTTCCTCCACCTGAACCTCGCTGTCTGCGAACTGGTCTCCCCCGCTCTCCCCAGGCTCCGCGTTGCAGCCGCTCAAAGCAGTCACAAACAGAAAGCAGGCCAGCAGGCAGAGGGTCCAAACTCTCTTTTTCATCACAACATTCCTCCTCACAATCCGGCTAATTTCAGTACCGCCTCTATAGGCTGTACGCTGGAGATGCCGCCGTAGCTCTGGGTGGACAGGCTGGCTGCGCAGCAGGCAAACCGGGTAGCGTCCCGCAGCTCTCCGTCAGTGAGTTCTTCCAGAGGCTTGTGCAGCGACAGCAGACGGCTGAGGACGCTGCCGCCGAAGATATCCCCGGCCCCGGTGGTGTCCCGCACCTGAATACCGGAGGGGGTGTTCACCCTGCCCTGGCACCCGTTGCCGCTGTAGAGGCAGCCCTCCGGTCCCAGGGTGATAAAGGCCACGGTCACGCCGAATTCCCGGTGAAGCCGTTCCGCCGCCTCCTCCGGGGTGCAGCCCCAGAGAAACGCCGTCTCCTCGTCGCTAATCTTGACAATGTCCGCCTGGCCCAGTCCCCAGAGGATTTGTTCTCTCGCCTCCTCCAGGTCCTTCCACAGGGGTTTGCGGAGGTTGGGGTCAAAGGAGATGAGCTTGCCCTGCGCCTTGGCGTAGGCCACTGCCTTTTGGGTGGCAGTGCGCACCGGCTCGTCGGTGAGGCTGAGCGTGCCGAAGTGGAAGTCCCGGCAGTCGTCGATGAGGGACAGGTCCAGCTCCTCGAATCGGAGGCAGGTGTCCGCCCCCGGCTTCCGGGCAAAGCTGAAATGCCGGTTGCCTGTCTGGTCAAAGGTAACAAAGGCCAGGGTGGTGAACACGGAGTCATCCACCCGGATGCCCTTCGTCTCGATCCCGGCCCCGTCCAGCGTGCCCAGCAGCAGGTGTCCGAAGGCGTCGTCTCCCACCTTGCCCAGCATGGCGGTCTTGCAGCCGTAGGCGTTGAGGGCGGCCAGCAGGTTGCCCGGCGCGCCGCCGGGGTTGGCCGCCATAGTGGGGTAGCCCGCCCCGTCCGTACTCTTGCAGGCAAAGTCGATGAGCAGCTCTCCCAGCGCGGTCACATCATACATGCTCGCTCTCCCCTTTCTCGGTCAGAAGGTCGTATTTTTCCACCTCGATCATCACCTGGCCCTGACATTCAAAGCTGATGCCGTCGGCGGTCAGCGGGGTATAGATGGTGGTGCTCAGGGCCTGTTCTCCGTCGTTGACGAACAGCTCGATGCTGAATCGGTCCAGAATCACCCGGAGCTTCAGCGCCCCGCCCTGGTTGCGCACCAGGCACTTCCGCTCGTGGACCAAATCCCGGCAGGAGCCGGAGTTGCTCCGGTCGATGCGGAGGATAGAGGTGCGGGGCTTGTATGTAATCATGGTGTAGTGCTGGCTGCCCTTGGCCACCCGCAGCTTAAAGCACTGGTACACGTCCCCGGCGATGGGCTGGAGGGACACCGTCATATCCAACATTCTGCCGTAGACCCCCCGGAGGGTGGCCTCCTCACAGACGATGCCCTGGTGCCAGACCCGGCGGCCGTGGAGCTGCTCCAGCTCCCGGATGGGGTTCTGGATGAGCCGTCCGTTGCGGATGCTCAACTCTCTGGGCAGGGCCATCTGGCCGAACCACCGCTGGTCCCGGTTGGGCAGGGCGCAGGCGTCCCAGTTCTGCATCCAGGCCACCATGATCCGCCGCCCGTCCGGGCTTTCGATGGTCTGGGTGGCGTAGAAGTCGATGCCATAGTCGATGGATTGCAGCCGCTCCCGCTCGAAGTGGCCGCTCTCCCGGTCATAGCTGCCGATGATGCAGAGGGTGCCGTTGCCGTTGTGGAACTCCAGCCCGCTGACGCTCATATCCTGGGGGCTGGTGAGGACCACCCATTTCCCGTCCAGGGGGAAGAAATCCGGACACTCCCACATCTTGCCAAACTCGTTGTAGCACTGGTCGATGATGGTGTCAAAGTGCCAGTGAAGGGCGTCCTCCGAGCGATACAGCAGCAGAGAGCCGCTGCCGTCGGCGGGGCGGTTGCCCACCACGCAGGCATAGCTGCCGTCCTTCTCCTGCCAGATCTTCGGGTCACGGAAGTCGAAGGGACTGCCCCCCGCGGGGAGATCGTTCTCGTCCAGCACCGGGTTCACGTCCAGCTTTTCGTAGTTCAGGCCGTCGCCAACCGCCACGCACTGGGTCTGGATATCCTGGCGTACACCGTCCTCTCGGCAGCGGCGCTGGACGCCGGTATAGAGCAGCAGCTGGCGGCCGTCGGGCAGCTCCACGGCGCTGCCGGAAAAGCAGCCGCCATTGTCATAGGGCTGATCCGGGGCCAGGGCACAGGGCTGATAGGTCCACCGGAGCATATCAGGGCTGGTGGCGTGGCCCCAGTGCATGGGGCCCCAGTTGGTGCTGTAGGGATGGTACTGGTAGAACAGATGGTACTGCCCCTTGTAGTAGGAAAAGCCGTTTGGATCGTTCATCCAGCCGATACAAGGGCTGAGATGAAAGGCCGGGCGATCGGTGCAGGGAATAAACGGGGCATACTGCGCCTCATAGTCCCGGGCCTTTTGCAGTTTTTCGCTTGTCATAGTGAATAACCTCCAGACGGGTGATGTTTTGCATGGTCAAAACAGCGGAAAACCTCCGCTGCTTTGACCACGGCCGGGCGAACAGGGTCCGCCCGGCTGGGTCTTGGGGAAATCACTTGGGGGAAATCATGCGGAGGGAGCTTACTCCTGTGCAGCGTAACGGGCGTAGGCGTCGGAGTAGACCTGGAGCAGCTCGTTCATGCCGCAGTTGTTGACCAGCATCTCCTTATAGGCCTCCCACTCCTCGTCGGTGGGGCCGCCGTCCTTGATCCACAGGCCCTCCTGCTCGGCAACAGCGCTCTCAAAGTCGGCCTTGTAGCGGTCGATGATGTCCAGCTCCTCCTGGGTGTAGACGCAGTCCACAGGGAAGACGGAGGTGTCGGTGACATAGGGCATCCAGTACTCATACAGGTCGGTGAGCCGCTCGATGGCCCGGTCCTCCATGTAGAAGTACTCGTCATAGTAGTTGCTGAGGATCAGCTTGGGGCCGTAGACCTCGTACTGGCCCTTCACCTCGCCGGCGGACTTGCCGTAGAGCTCCTGGGCCTCCTCGTCGGTGATGGACAGCCACTTGCCGCTCTCGTCCTGCTCGGTGAAGTAGACGCCGATGGGGCCGTACTGGAGCTGCATGACGTTCTCACCGGCATACCACTGGTCGAAGAACTTGAGCAGGTTGGCGGGGCTCTCGCAGGCGGAGGTGATGCTCAGGTTGCCGCTGTTGGTGGCGCCGCCGGTACGGAGGGTGACGTTATAGGTGCCGTCGGGGCCTTCCAGGATGGGCAGGAACACATAGTCGTCAGCGTAGTCGCCCATCAGCTCCTCGATGTACCACCAGGTGGACACGCCCACATAGCCCTGCTGGCACTTGGACATGAGCTGGGTGGTATCCTGGGAGAACATCTCCACGTCCATCAGGCCCTCTGCATACCACTCATGGAAGTAGGTCAGAGCCTCGCGGTAGCCGTCGTCGTCGCAGACGAAGTCAACGGTGCCGTCCTCATAGAGGACCAGGTCGTTGCAGACGTCGTTGGGCCAGTTGGTGAAGCCGAAGCCGGCATAGAAGATGTTCTGGCCCCAGCACCACTGGTCAAAGCCGGTGGACATGGGAATGGTGGTGCCGGCCTCGTTGCCGTAATAGGTGGCGCTCATGTCGTTCTCAGCGAAGGCCACCAGGCAGTCGTGGAGCTCGTCCAGGGTGGTGGGGACTTCCAGGCCCAGGTAATCCAGCCATGCCTTGTTGATCATGCTGTACTGGGGGATGGAGTAGATGGAGTAGTCCTCGTCGGCGCCGATACCGGCGGTGCCCATCTGCTCAGCGGCGGGCAGGCCGTAGATGCCGCCGTCCGCCTGGGTGATAGCGGCCTTGATCTCAGGATGCTCCTCCAGGATCTTGGCCAGGTTGGGCATATACTCCTCGGTGAGGTAGGGGGTCAGGTCGATAAAGGTGCCGTCCTCGCCATAGGCGGCCAGGTCGTAGTTGCTGAAGCCCACAGCAATGAAGGCGTCAGGCAGATCGCCGCCGGCGATCTTGATGTTGACCTGCTCGGCCACGGAATCGCTCATCAGGTTCCAGTTGATGGTGATACCGGCCTCTTCCATCATGCTGTTGAGGACCTCGTTATCCTCATAGCCGCCGCTCAGGGCGGAGATGGCGCCCATGATGTCGAACTCGGTCTGGTCGGTGTTGTCGCTGGCCTCAGTGGCAACGGCGTCGCCGGAGCTGGAGTCCTCGTCGCCCGTGGCGTCGGTGGTGGTGTCGCCGCCGCCGCAGCCCGCCAGCAGACCGCACATCATGGCCAGAGCCAGCAGCAGGGAGAGCAGCTTGGTGATACGAGTGTGTTTCATGATCTTGCTCCTTTTCTCAATAGATTTGGATGGGTGGATGGTACGTTCTATCGCCGGGCCTCAGCCCTTGACAGCTCCCGCCATAAAGCCCTTCTCGAAGTACTTCTGGACGAAGGGATAGAACACCAGCATAGGCACGGCCGCCACCACCATGGAGGAGAACTTCAGCATCTCGGTGAGCTTGTTCATCTCGGCATAGCCGCCGGAAATGGTGGAGGCCTGGGCAGTGCTGACGCTGGATTTGATCAGGATGTTGCGCAGCACCAGGGGGAGGGATGCCTGCTCAGAGGTCAGGTAGATCATGGGGGTGAACCAGTCGTTCCAGTAGGCCACCATGCTGAAGACCACCATGACCGCCATAATGGGGCGGGAGAGGGGGATGATGATGTTCCAGAACACCCGCAGATGGGAGGCGCCGTCGATCTGAGCGGCCTCCATCAGCTCCTTGGGGATGCTGTTCTCTATATAGTTGCGGACGATGATCATATTGCCCACCGCCACGCCGCCGGGGAGGAACAGCGACCACATATTGCCGATCAGTCCGGTGTCCTTGACCACCAGGTAGGTGGGGATCAGGCCGCCGCCGAAATACATGGTGACAATGAAGAAAATGCTGAAGAAGGAGCGCCCGGGCATGGACTTCTGGCTCAGGGGGTAGGCCACCAGGTAGATCATAATGACCGAGAACAGGGTGCCCACCACGGTATACTTGACGCTGTTGAGGAAACCGGTGACGATGCTGGAGTCGGCAAAGACCGCCGCATAGCCGTCCAGGGTGAACTCACTGGGCAGCAGGAAGGTCTTTCCGGCGTACACGTCGTAGGGGTTGGAGACGGAGGCCACCAGGATGTAATAGAGGGGATAGGCCACGATCAGCAGGATGATGGAGCAGAACACCACCAGAATGATATCGCTGGTCTTATCCGAGAGGCCATGAGATTTGGCAACAGGTTTTGACATTTCTGACCCCTCCTTACACGAAGCTGACGTCCGATGCCTTGGACGCGATCTTGTTGACGATGATGAGCAGGATGATGTTGACTACTGTGTTGAACAGGCCCACAGCGGTGGAGTAGCTGTACTTGGCGTTTTCAATGCCCTGTTCGTACACATAGACGGCGATGACGTCGCTGGTAGCCTTGTTCAGATCGGTCTGAAGCAGCCAGACCTTCTCGAAGCCGACGCTCATCAGGCTGCCTGCGCTCATGATGAGCTGGAGGACGGCCATGGGGACCAGGGCCGGGACGTCGATGTGGATGATCCGCTGGAACATGGACGCACCGTCCACCTTGGCCGCCTCGTACAGGCTGGTGTCCACGCTGGACAGGGTGGCCAGATAGATGATGGTGCCCCAGCCTGCATCCTGCCAGATGCCGCTGGCGATGTAGATGGTACGGAAGGCTTCGCTCATGGTCAAAAAGTCGGTCTGCGTGCCCAGGATCAGGTTGACCAGGCCGCCGGAGGGGCTCAGGAAGATGCGGATCATACCGCAGATGACCATGGTGGAGATGAAATGGGGGGCGTACAGCACGGTCTGCACCACGCGCTTGAAGCGGGTGAAGTGCAGCTGATTGATTGCCAGGGACAGAATGATGGGGACGGGGAAGCTCCACAACAGACTGTACAGGCTGAGCAGGACGGTGTTGCGGATCATACGCACACAGTTGGGGCTGGTGAAGAACCGCTCGAACCAATACAGTCCGACCCACTCGCTGCCCAGATAGCCTCTGCTGGCCTTGAAGTCCCGGAATGCGATCTGGATACCATACATGGGCACATACTTGTAGATGATGGTAATGATCACCGGGATGAGCAGCAGCAGATAGAGCTGCCAGTTGTTACGAAGCCGCGTCGCCAGGGACATTTTGTGGCTCGTCAATGGGGTTTCTGCGACGGCTGTTTTTGAACTCACTTTTGCTCACTCCTTTTCTTAGTTGGTTTTCCGTGCTGTATTCATCTCCTCTCTCCTGTGGGAAAGCGCGCCTTCCACACGGTGGAAGAAATATCGTTTCACGGCCAGGCACTCAGGGATTGCCTGTTCCGGGCAGTGAATTCCCATTCGTGAAACGTTATTTCTATCTTGTTAAAGATAATATACCAAAGTCCACAAACTTGTCAATACAGTTTGGGGCAGAATTGTCGTTTTCAACTTTTTACACAAAATTCATGTTCACATTTTGTCCATTTTTACCACCCTGGCAGAAAAGAAACGTTTCATGAAATTTCAAATTACATCTTTACAAGTGTGTGTCTGTCGTGTATAATAGGATAACAAGAGGCAGAACGTTTCACCTGCCTGGTCAATTTCAACTCCCCATTGCAGGAAAAGAGGGATCACACATGGCAAAGAAAACCGCCGCCCCCACCATGAAGGACGTGGCCCAGGAGGCCGGCGTCGCTCTGGGCACCGTCTCCAAGGTGGTCAACGGTATTCCGGTGGGCAAGAGCTATCAGAAAAAAGTGGAGGCCGCCATCAAAAAGCTGGATTACCGGGTCAACAGCTACGCCAAGGGCCTGAAGGCCGGAAAGACCTATACGGCGGCATTTCTCGTGCCGGACACCCTCAACCCCTTTTTCGCCTCCCTGACCTATTATATCAACAAGGCGCTGGCCAAGCGGAACTACCGGATGCTCCTCTGCTCCACCGAGGCCAGCCCGGAGATGGAGCAGATCTATCTGGACATGGCCCTGCAAAACAAGGTGGACGGCATTATCAGCCTGTCCTACAACGAGGCGCTGAAGATTCAGGCGGACACCCCTCTGGTCACCATCGACCGGCACATCAGCCCCGCCATCCCCTGTGTCGCCAGCGACAACTTCGGCGGCGGCAAGATGGCGGTGCGGGAGCTGCGCCGCCTGGGCTGCAAGCGGCTGGCCTATCTGAGCATCGGCTCCCCCCTGCCCAACGAGGCCACCAAGCGGGGAGAGGGCTTTCTCAGCGCCTGCACGGAGTACAACATCCCCTATGAAATGCTCCGCCTGCTGGACGGGGCGCCCTTCTCCGACTTTACCGATTTTCTCACCCAGCATACCACAGACGGCGTGCTGGACTTTGACGGCATCTTCTGCGTCACTGACCACCTGGCAAAGCAGATCATCACCTTTCTCCGCAGTCAGGGCCACCGCGTCCCCGAGGACGTGCAGGTGATCGGCTTCGACGGGATGCGGGATTTCGCCACCGGCGAGTACCTCTGTTCCACCATCGTCCAGCCCATCGAACAGATCGCCGAGGTGAGCGTGGAGCTGGTGCTGTCCGAGGACTGGTCCAAGGCCCCTCCCCTGGTCAGTCTGCCCGTCCGCTACGTCAGCGGCGGGACCACAAAGGAGTAAGCCATGCCCAGTGATTATGCCAAATGGCTCCAGCGGGACGTGGAGAAAAACGTCGCCGCAGAGTACACCCAAAAGCAAAAGCTGAAAAACTGGTGGAGCTACCACAAGTGGCTGGTGCTGGGCGGCATCGTCCTGCTGGCCATCGTCATCGAGCTGGTGGCCAACGCCCTGGGCATCGGCCAGACCCAGCCGGACTATCAGGTTGCCTATGTGGGAGCCTATACGCTGGAGGATGAGACCGTTCAGGAGATCGTCCAGTGGCTGGAGGCCATGGGCGAGGACTTAAACGGCGACGGCCAGGTGGTGGTCCAGCTCAACCAGTACCCCTTCCCGGACGCCTCCGACGGGGACGAGACCCTGGCCGCCATTCGCTCGGCGTCGGAGATCTCTCTGGTCGCAGACATCTCCGAATGTGACAGCTATTTCTTCCTGCTGGACGACCCGGACGACTTCCAGCTCCGCTATCAGGTGCTGGCCCTGGCGGACGGGAGCTGCCCGGAGGACACGGACGTCTCCGGCACCGACAAGGTGATCGCCTGGACAGGGCCGGACGCCGGTCTGGAGCTGTATCTGGGCCGCCGCTGCTTCTATGCGGAAAATGAAAACCGGGTGGACAACGAGGAGGGCTGCACCATCCTCTGGGACCGTCTGGCTGAGGAGGCTTCGTCATGAAACGCTTGATTTTCCTGTGCGCCCTTCTGTCTCTGCTTCTGGAGCTGTGTGCCTGCACCGCCGCCCCCACCGAGACCAACGACGGTCTGGACTGGTCGGAGGACTGGGTCCGGGTGGGGGCCACCCTGGGGGTGGAGCCGCCGGAAAACGGCCTGACCCTGCTGGACAACAAGGACGCCCTCGCCGGCTCCGACCTCTACTATGCCACCTGGACCGTGGGAGAAGCAGAGGATTATGTCAACTCCGATGGGGACACGGTAGACCTGTACGACGGCCAGCTCTACCTCCTGCTGGCAGACTGCGCCGATGAGGAGACGGCCGCGGAGAACATCGCCCAGTGGCAGGCGGCAGAGGAGGCGGTATATACCGTCACCGACACCCAGACCGTCATCTGCGCCGGGCAGGAGTTCACCGTCCTCATTTACGACGGCACCGGAGAGGACAACCCCTATCAGTTCGGGGCCACCGCCTTTGGCGTCTACCAGAACCACGCCATCAACGTGGAGCTGACCTGTCAGGCTGACTTTGAGGGGGATGCGCTGACCATCCTCACCGACTTTTTAGACGGCATCCACTACGCTTCCTGAGGAGGGATAGATACCATGGCTCTGCTCTTTCGTGAGGACCCCCACCACGGCCCCGGCCGCCTCACCGGCTTTGATCGGTATCGGGAGGTGCTGGAACGGGACGCAATGCCCTTTTTCCTGGGGGGGCTTCGTCACCCTGCTGGGCTTTGTCCCCTTTGCCCTGGGGATGGGCTACGCCATCCTCTCCACCAGCGCCCTGGTCATGCTGGCGGCCAGCGTGGTGGGCGGGCTGTTCGCCGGTCCGTTTCTCTACGCCATGTACGACCTGCTCTTCCGCTCTCTCCGGGACGCGCCCCAGAACTGGTGGCTGGACTATCGGATGGCGCTGAAAAACAACTGGAAATGCGCCCTGCTCCCCGGCGTGGTGCTGTGCCTGTTTCTGGGCTGCGCCATCTTTGCCGGAATGCTGCTGTACTGGTGGGCGGTCTCCCTGCCCGGTATCGGCACCACTCTGCTGTTCCTGCTCAGTCTGCTCCTGGCCACCATGCTGCTGACTGTCTACTGGCCCCAGCTGGTGCTGTTTGAGCAGACCGGGTCCGTACGGCTGAAAAACTGCCTGCTGTTCTGCATCAAGTACTTCTGGCACACTCTGGGCGTCGCCGCCCTTCAGGTGGGCTACTGGCTGCTCATCGCCCTGTTCCTGCCCTGGTCCTCCATCCTCCTGCCCCTGATCGGTCTGTGGTTCATTCTGTACCTGGCCAATTTCCTGCTCTACAACGATCTGAACCAAGCGTTCCGCATCGAGGAGGAGATTCAGGCCCACTTCCCGGAGCAGGTGCCTGTCTACGACACGGAGGAGGATGACTCATGGCAGTAAAGGAACCTCTGGCAATCAACTTGACTGAAATCACAGAGGCCCGTTTCCACGATGGGGCCAAGGCCATCCTGAACCGGAAGTACAACCGGCTCACTGCAAAGGTGGCGGTGGTGTTGCTGGCCGTGCTGGCCGTCCTGTATCTGGTCGTCTGCCTGACCGACGGGAACCCCGCCATTCTGGGAGGCGAGGTCATTCTGTATGCCGCCGTCCTCATCTGGCTCCGGGTCGTGCTGCCCCGCACAGAGGAAAAGAAGTCCTACCGCGCCCTGTCTCAGAACGGCCTTCCCCGGCGGGAGACGTTCTTCTACGAAGACAACCTCATCGTCCGCTCCGGGGCCGGAGAGGAGACGGAGATTCTCTACAGCGACATCGTCTCCCGACGGGAGACGGCTCACCAGCTGATCCTGGCCTGCGCCAACGGTTCCGAGGTGCTGCTGGACAAGGAGGGGTTCTCTGTCGGCTCCCCGGCGGAGATCTGCCAACGGATCGGGCGGGAGTGAGCCTGAACAGTCTACGTTGTATCTGGACGAACAGAATCATCATTGCAAAAAACAGCTCGTTTGAGCTGTTTTTGCATATGCAAGTCCTTAATTAGACACGCGTTTTTCCTTTTTTCCTTAATCTGAAAACTTCTTAAAAATACCAGGCCAGTTCGATCAAACGGCCCCCCACCTAGTCTTTCAATTGGAAATTTGCGTTTAAAAACCGCAAAAGCGGGCTTTGAACAGCCGGTTTTATCCTCTTTTTCACCGGTTTGACTTTTCTCCTGTCGGACAATACAATAAATTTGATAGCAATCCAGTGAGCAAGACCATATGAGCTGCCTATTTATCAAAAAGGAGATCGATGAAAATGAAGCAAAAGACAAGATTCCTCTGCCTGCTGCTGGCAATGCTGCTCCTGTTGCCCGGTTGCCAGACTGCTGCCGAAGCGGATACAACAGAGAAAGCCGGTTCTGCCGCGACAGAAGAGCCGGACGAAACAGGGAGTACAGATGCCGATGACACTACCATCGTCCTGGAGTATTCCGGAGTCTTCAATCAGGAAATGATGCAGGAGATACCTGCCAATGCCGATTTGGACGTCGCTTCCGGAGACGCCGATCTGACCTTGAGGCTGTCAGTAGACCAAACTGACTGCATCGCCGCAGGCACGATCTCCTTAGAGGGCGGTATCGTTGATTACGCGGCAGAGGGAGAGGCCAGCACGATTTCCTTAGAAAGCGGCGTAACAGCATATCTTTGTGTTGCGGATTGCGAACTGTCAGAAGAAGATGATCATTGTCTGACTTTCACCATCTACGCGATACCTGAAGAGGATAAAACCTATGTCCAGGTCGTCGAGACGCCGTCCAGTGAAGATGAAGATATCTCGCTGCGCAGGATTTATATCTTTGGTGAAATGTTTGATGAAATGACCGAGATCACGCAACAAGCGCAGGAATAAGGATTGTCCTTCCAAAAGCAGCCGGTTCTTGGACCGGCTGCTTTCTTCTGATGTCACAGTCCACCCAGCGCGACATCATCGCCCGTAGCTTCCTGTTTTTTCCAATCTGAAAACTTCTTAAAAATAATCTACCAGTCCGGTCAAAAGGCGTCCATGCAAATCGTTAAAGTGGAAATATTCATTTGAAAATTCCAAAAAACAGGCTTT